>NZ_PJBT01000190.1:0-114736 GCF_002836035.1 Halomonas sp. MES3-P3E
TTAGTGTTTAACTTTGCAGAAAAGTTTATGGAGCAAGGAGTTAAAAAGAAAGTTGCTAGGCTTGAAGCCCGTGTCGACTGGCTTTTCCCACGTATTCGTCCTGAAGAGCAATTAATAGAAATTGCTGCGCATGGAAAAGAATCTCGGGAGGTGCTTCAAGGTTTAGCCGAAAAGATAGGCGAAAAAATGCAGGAATCGCTGATTCAGGTTACGCAAAGCATCCAATCTGGCCTTGAACAAAGCCTTGAAAAGATCATGGCACCTGCAATCAATAAGCTGGTGGATGAAACCTCTGAAGGTAATCAAAAAGCACTGGAAGATCTAATAGGCAAGTTTATGGAAAGCTTCGGCCACCAAGGTGCTCAGCAGCGCCAAGCAATGGATTCTGCTTCAGCTAAAGTGAACGAGTCGATTGCCGATATGAGCACCGCTATGCAAGCTATGGTAAATCGTTTAGATTCTACGCAAACTAGCATGGTACAACAGCAATCCCAGTTTACCGACCAGCTAGAGCAGAAGCTAGCCAGTTTAGTTGCCGGAATGGAAGCTCAAAGCCAGAAAGTAGCGCAGGCAACACAAGGTCAGCTTGAACAGTTAAGCCAAAGCTTTTCAGAGCGCGACACTAAAGTACAAGCCGCTGAATTAGAACGTAATAAGTTGATTTCTGAGCAAAGCGAAGCGGTGAAAACGACGACAGAAGCCTTGGTTTCAGAAGTGCAAAAAACCTATGGTCAGCAAACAGAAACCGTTGCTGAGCTGTTGTCGCAAAGTCGCGAATTATACAAACAGGTTCACTTGTCGATGGATGCCAGTGATAAAGCCAGTACTGGTATGCTTGAAGCTGCTAAAGAACTAAAAGGCACGGCAAATACAATGAATGTGTTTGCCACTCAAATCCGAGATGCGGGCAACCAGTTGTCTGGCTCTGTTGAAAAAGCTGCTTCTACCACTGCTGGCTTGGCAAAACAAAATCAGGAAACCGCTGATCGTTTGAATACGCTACGTGATGAGCTGAACGGCAGCGTTACTCAATTCAATAGTTTAGCGGATAAGATTCAACAAATGTTTGACCAGTCTGCCTCTGTGTTTGATGAGCTTAGACGCCAGCAGAATGAGTACCTGACTGACCAAAAAAGTAATGTAGATAACTTGAGTGATAAAGTTGCGGTCCTGCTAAGTGACTATGCAGAACAAGCTAATGCCCAGACCTCAGAGCACTTAAAAGCTTGGTCTGAGGGCACGACCAAGTATGCTGCGCAAATGAACGAAGCCTACAAACAACTGGCTAGTATTGTTGAAAGTATCGAAGATGCAGCTGCAGGGGTTCGTTAATGGATGGGGGGCGGGGTCGGCGTAGTGCCAAGGTAGACGAGGAAAACCCATATTGGATGTCATTTTCCGACTTGATGTCTGGTTTGCTTGTGATTTTTATCTTGGCGGCAGTAGCTTTGATCATTGAGTTAACCCAAAAAACTATTGATGTAGATGAAGGTATCGAAGAACTGAAAAAAGCGGAGCAAGCACGTGAAGATATCCTGAATGAAGTTCGTCAAGAGCTTTCTGAGCAAGACATCGAAGTATTAATAGCAGATAACGATACTGTGATCCGCATCCCAGAATCGACGCTCTCATTTGAATCGGGTGAAGAAAGAATTCCCGCTGATCAACGTGTGCAAAATTCGGTTCGTCAAATTGGTTTGGTTTTGCACCAAGCCATTACTCGTGACGACCGCTTGCAGTACCTCGACACAGTATTTATTGAAGGCCATACAGATAGTGACGCCATATTTTATCGTGGCAAAGGAAACTGGGGCTTATCTACTGACCGAGCTATCTCTATTTGGAATACATGGTTAGTTGGATTGGAGGTGCTCCCAGCCTACTCCGAATTAGAAAACATCTACGGCCAAAGACTTTTCAGTGTCAGTGGCTATGCTGCCAGCCGCCGAGTGCAAGAATTGGAAGAGACCCCAAGGCAAAAAGCAGAAAATAGACGCATTGATATTCGCTTTACTGTGAAGCCACCATCGATTGCTGACTTAGAGCGCATTAAGCCTAATAGTTCTAAGGAATAATTATGATGAAGCGCTTGGAATTCAAAATTAATACTAACCGATCGGTTGAGCAGCTAGAAAAACTGATTCGGACGACTACTGATTTAAAACACCTTGCTAATCGAGTGGGCACTGGTAGCCACAGGTACCTAAAAGCGTTGAAGGAGCTAACTGAGGCCGCTCGCTATAAGCGTCCTTTACAGCATGAGATCACTAACAGAGTTTTGCTTCGGGCATTGCCCGCGGTATTGCGTGATTATCCTGATGTTCTAACTAAAGAAGTATTAGAAAAAGTAGATGCATTAGCACATAAACCTAGTTTCGCTTTGTTAGAAGCATTAACACAGTTCTTCTTCATGCGTTATTATGAAGCAATAAAAATTCCATCACTTACTGATTGGCTGAAAAAAAACAGGCAGCAGCGCGGTATTCAACAACCATATGACGAATTTTTGTTTTCTTCTTCTGGTGCAAAATGGGCGGCAACTTCGGCTATTGAAGCTGATATAGAATTAAACGCACGCTTAAAAGCTTTACGGTTAGATTTGCACGCAACTGGTGATTTTAAACAAGCATCACAAAATATTTATTATTTAGAGCAATTGAAAAAAATCGACGTAAACAGAGATCATAATTTACTGAAAGAAATTGTTAAGCCTTCAGTCGTAGAGGCACCTTATGCTGGGGGGGCTTTGCTGGGGCATGAAATTTTGTCAATTGTAATCGACCGTGCGAACGCCAATGCTCCTCATCAAGCTTGGCAAGATGTGGTGATCAAAATTGCTGGTGACCCGCGAGTATCTCCTTCGAGCTCCCGCTACCAAAAGTGGTGGCAACACATTGATAATAAATTGATAGCCAAAGTTCGAAGTTGGTTGTCGAAGTATGAACTGCGCTTATTTCTAGAAGCATTAAATGACTTCAAGGAATCAACAAACAATACAGAATTAATGAGAATGTACCCAGCACGTAAGAAGTTTATGGAAGGACTTCTCGACAAAGAATTAGTACTGCATACACGTTTATTTTTAAGCCGGCGGGCTGACCAATATCTCAAGAAAAACTATGAGCAAAGTGCATTGACGCAATATGAGGTAATTGATCAGCAGGATAAGTCATTAATTTATATTCAATTGGATGGTGCCCATCTAATAGAGGGTAGCCATAGCTGTTATTTATGGATTTATAAGAATTTAATTAGTACCGCCTGTGTCTATAACTACTCTCGTAAAAAATTTGCATACTTCGAATTAACGCAGGCACTAGCTGCACAGCAGGTTAGGGAGGGAATGCCTAAACCCGCTAATATTACCCATAGCCCCAATAGCTGGCAGCGACATGCTGTAGCAGAACTAAGAAATTGTGGTGTTGATATTGTATTAAAAGATGTAATAGATGCTCGTGAGTATGATATTCAGCGGCGACTGTATGGAGTGAGTTAATGGCGTTATTAGACCACATTAAAAAGATTATGGGCAATACGCCAAAAGATAAGTCTTTTAAGTGGGAGCTTAATCCCGGCGTTGTTTCATTTTATCTTCCAAAAAATGTTTTTGTAAAAATAAGTGAGCAGTCGGAAGTAGTTCTTTTACAATTCTCAACGCTAAAAATTCTTTTAGAACAAGGGCAAGCTGAGCTATTGCCAAATGGATTTGATGTGGCAAATGAAGTGGTTGCAGCATTTGATGAAAGCTCGCGCACTTTACTCAATTTACCAAGTAAGTGGCGAGGTGAGATTGTAGCTGATATTGCAGGCAATACTCGAGAGGATAAGTTTTCTGTAAAGATAAAAGTGAGCTCACCAACAGGTAAACTTACTAATTACTATGAAATTGATGGTCCACTTATTTGTTTTGGTGACACGCAGAAATACCTGTTAGGACCTAGTGAATACAAAGTATTTTCTGCGCAAAGTCGCTTCAAAGATCAAGGTGCATCTCAAGAATCGAAACTTCGTTACATTTATGCTATTCAACAAGCGCATTACGAATCCGAGTTGTGTACATATGAGCTTGGTCACTTTAATAAGCTTAAAATTACTGTTCCGGATAAAATTACAGTTACAATCGATCAACATTCAAATGGTAGTTTGATATTGACACCAGGTATGCAGCAAGATGCTACGCCTGAGCAGTTAAACCGAACCTTGGGCCAGTTGCTAAGACCAGAAGCTAAAAGCCTTCGCGTGGGGAATGAGATTGTTTTGTTCAATGAAGAAAAATTAGCTGCTGTGCAAGAGATCATTCGTAACCGAATCGTAAAACCTAAAGATGTCGAAGACTTCTTAAAATACCCTACTAAATATCTTGATGCGACCCTTGTTGACCTTGACCTCGGTTTTTCAGCCAGAGTTCATGGGGTAACTGGATATTTACAGGCATATTTTGGCGATACTGATGAGTCCGGAGTCAGTTGGTTTGGTAGCTCTGATAGTACTATGACTCCCGAAGTGTTTGCCGCAGCTGATAAATTTATTAAAGACCCAGAAACTTTAGCGTCTGTTACTGAAAAGATAAATGATGCAATTAAAACTGGTGCAACCAGTTTTGAACATGATCATAAGCTATACGATATTTCCGATAAAGAGGCGACACTATTTTCATTAAAAACATTGCATGAGCGTGCAGAGGAACAAGGTTATAGTGGTGACGACGATAAACTAGGTGTCAGTGAAGAACGTGAAGAATCTATTCAGCTGGTTGTAGATGTTGACCTTAATGACGAAACCTTAGAAATTAAATCAGCTTCAATAGAAACTATACTTGAGAAAGTGCTGTATCCAGGTGACTTGGATTGGAAGAATTTTCTGCGAAATCCGTTTGTGCACCAGGAGTTTGCTGTGCGATGGGGACTTGGTTTGATTAACCAAGCGCTGGATACCTCTAATGAAGTGGCGGGGGCGCTATTCGCTGATGATATGGGGTTGGGCAAAACCTTCTCTGCGTTGGCTACTACTTATTTTTACTATGAGCAATGTAAGCATCAGGAGCGAACGCTAAAGCCTACCTTAATTGTTGCGCCACTTAGCTTGTTAGATAACTGGAAAGTAGAAGTAGGAAAAACATTTAATCAGAGCCCTTTCAGTGATATTGTTGTTTTGCAATCTGATGCCGAGATGAACCACTACCGAGAGGGTGGCATAGAGATTGTTAAAGTTTCCTCAGCAGATATGACCGCAGAACCTAAGTACTCATTAAAAGTGGGTAAAAACTTTGGTTCTAAACGTCTGGATATGCCGGGTAGGTTAGTTATTACCACTTATCAAACTCTTCGCGATTATCAGTTTTCAATGTGCCGTATCGACTGGGGCATGGTTGTATTCGATGAAGCGCAAAATATTAAGAATCCTAATGCATTGCAAACACGTGCAGCCAAGGGTCTAAAGGCTGATTTTAAGATGGTCACTACGGGTACACCCGTTGAGAACAGCTTGAAGGACTTTTGGTGCCTGATGGATACCGCTTGTCCAGGGTTGCTGGGTAGTTACCAAGAATTCCGTGAAACCTATGTGGCTCCAATTACTCAATCTGCGGGCGACGAAATTGATGCAAAGCGGGCTGAGTATGGTCGAATGCTGCGTAAAAAAGTTGGTGCGCTAATGTTGCGTCGCACCAAAGAAGATAATTTAGATGGTTTACCGTCTAAACGTTTATATGCTGGCTTAAAAGATACCAGTTGGAAATATATGGCTGAGCTTGAAAGTACTTTACACGGGCATCAGTTAGAAGTTTACGATTCGTTATTAAATCAGCAGATTAATGACAATGATGCCCATGCGCTGAGTACTATTCAGCAACTTAGAAATTGTTCGCTGCACCCTGATTTGGTGGGAGCAGGTAATATAGATGCAAATGTTACGGACTCACTTAAACAGTCGGCTAAGCTGGCATCACTGCTAGTAATAATTGACCAAATTAAGGGGCGAAATGAAAAGTGCATCATCTTTCTAGTAAATAAAAAACTGCAATGCTATTTAAGCGTGGCACTAGGTAAGTACTATGAACTTGGCCTAGTAGACGTGATTAACGGTGATACAAAGGCTGTAGCTAAAACATCTCAAACACAAACGCGCTCAAGCATCATTGAGGAATTTGAAGCTAAGCAAGGCTTTAACCTCATTATTATGTCACCGGTGGCAGCTGGTGTTGGATTGACAGTGGTGGGTGCAAATAACGTAATACATCTTGAGCGACACTGGAATCCAGCGAAAGAAGCGCAAGCAACGGATCGGGTTTACCGTATTGGCCAAAAACGCGATGTAAACGTATATGTACCTGTTGCGCTACATCCGGAGTTTGAATCATTTGATGCTAATTTACACAGTTTACTAAGCAAAAAAGTATTGCTGAAAAATGCGGTAGTTACCCCTGAGGAAGTAGTCCCACAGCCTGCTGGTATTTCAACCTTGCCGTTGGAAACTATTATTACCCCCGCTATAGTTAAACGCTTGACGTGGCAGCAGTTTGAAGCGCTAGCAGTGTTGCTAATAGCTAAAAAAATTGGAGCACAACGTTATTACCTCACATCCAATGGTAGCGACCATGGCGCCGATGGTGTGGCGATAGCAGGGGAGGTTATGCACTTAGTACAAGCTAAACATGTATCGGGTAGCTACAATGGGTATTCCGCTATACAGGAAGTATATTCGGCCACTAAAGTTTATGAGAAACTATTTGCACCTAGTGCTGGCACTCAACTTTATTTTATTAGTAATAGTCGAAGGTTAGTGAAAAAATGCCGTAAATTAGCATTAGACTACAATGTAGAGGTTATTGCAGCTAATGATTTTGAAGAACTGCTAGTCCAGAACACTATAAAAATTAATGATTTGCTGTTGTTGGAGAAGAGGGGTCGTGTGAAAGCGTAGGGTATCTATGCTCTCTGTCATATACAAGGCTGCTCAGCAATACTCGAACGAATCGGCCTGTCGTTCCCAGGAATCAGGAAGTAGCTGAGCCATTTTGCTTGGAAATGTGAATTAATATATCAATATATGAAAAATATCCATTTACGCATTGCAGTCGCAATCCTAATCCCAATGTTTTTTGGTTGCACTCATAATCTCCTGCTTTCTAAATATAGAAATTGTGGGTCCAGTAGGGCTTGAACCTACGGCCAAGGGATTATGAGTCCCTTGGTCGGCGGTAAACAAATTATTCGATTTTCTCCCTTCGCGTTTACTATCTTCCTATTTGTGCTTAACGACTAACTGCAAGAGCCTTCGCCCGCCGACTTTTATACAAACTCTTAATAGTCGGCTAAAAAATCGTTTAACTGAGTTAGGTAAGTAAGTGCTTACCGCCCAGGCTGTACATTAATGAAGTGCACATCAAACGCTTATCACATTTAGATCAAAGCGGTTATTGTGATTGTGAATAAAAATTCGTATCATTCGCTTTATCATAATGAAAACTTTCCTCTTACCGCTGAGGCTCTTCATGCTCCGTACTCCGATGTCTTTCCCCGTCACGCCGCTTTCTGCTGCTATGCGGCGTTCGCTTGTTCTGTCGCTGGGCGGCATGCTGAGCGTTGTTCCGCTCACGGTGCTTGCTCAAGAAGAAGCCACTTCCAACGACACCGTGGTAGTGACTGCCACGGCGCTAAAGGTGGACACGCCGCTGGTAGAAACGCCGCGTCCGGTTTCAAGCGTTGACCGTGAAGAGTTGGAAACCCGCAACGTTCAGCAGTTAGATGAAACGTTCCGCTATCGTGCGGGCGTACTTTCTGGCCACTATGGTAGTGATAACAACACCGATTGGCTCAAGGTGCGTGGCTTTGATCAGTCTACCTATCAAGATGGTCTGCGCATTTACCGGGAAGGGTTTTATCAGTGGCTACCCGAGCCTTATGGGTTGGAGCGTATTGAAGTCTTCAAAGGGCCGTCATCGATTCTCTACGGTGAGGCGCCTCCTGGTGGCTTGATCAATGCGGTGAGCAAACGTCCTACCGAAACGCCCCAAGGGGAAGTCAATTTGCAGCTTGGCAACCGCAACCATCGCCAAGTTGGGATTGATACCAGCGGGCCGCTGGGTGAATCAGACGATGTACGCTATCGCTTAGTGGGTATGTACAAAGAGCGTGATGGCGATTTAAACGCGACGGATAACGAGCGTTATTACTTTGCGCCTAGCCTAGCGGTTGATTTTAGCGAAGACACCACCGTTACTTTTTTAGCCAGTGTGCAAAAGGATGACGGCGTACCGGTCAACGGTTTTAAGCTACCTTACGGCACCGTCCAAAACACACCTTTCGGGCGTATTGATCCGCAAACCAATTTGAGCGAGCCAGGGTACGATAAGGACACACGTACCCAATGGGGGCTGGGTTATGAGCTACAACATAACATTAATGACACCTGGGCGTTTGAACAAGATTTACGCTACAGCGAGTTAGATTTAGAGCTGCGCAGCAGCTATGCGCTGTCTATGGTCGATGATCGCCGCGCCTCACGCGGGTTGGTATATCGTGATGGCTCTATCGATAGCTGGACTGTCGATAACCGCATGGTGGGTACTTGGTACGGTGATCGTACCGAGAATACGCTGCTGCTAGGGGTTGATTACCAGAACCTAAGCCTGAGTGGTCAGGAAGGGGACGATTACGCATTCGGTGATCCGATCGATATTTTCGACCCAGTTTATGGTAACTACACACCAATTGCTCAAGATGATCTGTTGAGTCGGGAAATCGATAAAGAGCAAACTGGTTTATATGCCCAAAACCAACTGCGCATAGATGACCGTTGGGTGCTGCTGGGTGGTGTGCGTTACGACCAGGCCGAAACGGATAATAGCAACCTAACGGCGGGCACGACCCAGCGTTCAGACGATGACCAGGTATCTTGGTCAGGTGGCGCAATGTACCTGGGTGAAAACGGTGTTAACCCCTATATCAGCTATACCGAGTCGTTCGACCCAGTGGGTCGCGTTGACAGTGATGGCGAGCTTTACGACCCCCGTGAAGGGCGGCAGTGGGAAGCCGGTGTGAAGGTGGCTCCCTTTGGCTGGGATGGCTATGTAACGGCTGCCGTTTTTGATTTGCAAGAAAGCAACACGCTGGTGAACTCACCGGCAGGCTTCCAGGTACAAGAAGGGGAGCGCACCTCTCAAGGTTTCGAGCTGGAAGGTGTTGGCTATGTGACCGATAACCTTCGAGTGACAGCGGCATACACCTACAACGATTCGCGCTTGGAAGAAGATGAACGCGCGCCGTTGATTCCGCGTCACCAAGCTTCCACCTGGTTAGACTACGCCTTTACCGGCGGTGCGTTAAATGGCGTTACCCTGGGCGGTGGCGTGCGTTATGTGGGCAGTACCGTTGATACCAGTGTCGCAGATAACACAGAAGTGGATAGCTATACCCTGGTGGATGCCATGGTGGGTTACGAATTTGCCGATGGCTGGGAAGCTCAGGTCAACGTTAATAACCTCACCGATAAAGAGTATGTCGCAAGCTGTGAATACTGGTGCTACTACGGCGAATCCCGCAGTGTGATCGGCAGTGTGAAATATAGCTGGTAAGACAATTATCCGATGCTAAGCCCTAAGCCCGGCGACTCGCCGGGCTTTTTTGTGCCTGCAGTAAAATCACCAACCATGGCTAACTGCAAACATCGCTACTGAATAAGCGCTTCTGTTTCAGTAGCGTGCTGGCGCCGTTTTCGCGGTACACAAATTGGTATACCGCTTTCAGAGTCGTGGATCACGTGGGCATCCAGGTCAAAAACGCGCTTAAGGTTAGCAGCGGTAAACACCTCAGTGGGTGCGCCGCTGGTGACGATTTGGCCATCACACATCATTACTAAATGGTCAGCGTAGGCGGCGGCCAGGTTCAGGTCGTGGAGCACTAGTAGAAGTGTACGGCCATGTTCGTGGGCGAGACTTGAAAGGAGTTCCAGTAGGTCAACCTGTACCTTTAGATCCAGAAAAGTGGTCGGTTCATCAAGCAGAATCAGGTCGGTTTGTTGCGCCAGCACCATAGCAATCCAGCAGCGTTGGCGCTGCCCACCGGAAAGCGCATCCACGCTGCGCTCGGCAAAATCAGTGACGTTGGTAAACGCCATCGCTTCACGAATGGCATTGGCGTCCTGCTGCGCATTTTTCTGCCACAACCCCTGATGTGGAAAGCGGCCCATTCCCACTAACTGCCTTACGCTCAGCCCCTCCGGCGCCACTGGCCCTTGGGGAAGAATACCCAGACGTTTTGCGACCTCCCGCGTATTACTGCGATGGATATCTTTGCCATCCAGGTACACGTGCCCGCTACTCGGCGAAAGCGTGCGGGCTAGGGTTTTAAGTAGTGTCGATTTACCGCTTCCGTTGGGCCCCAAGAGAACCGTGAGTTTGCCTTCCGCAATAGCGATATCCACACCGTTCAATACCTGCCGGGCGTCATAGCCAGCATGCAGTGCTTCGCCCGTTAGGCGGGGCGGCGGGGTTGGTGGGTATGGCATGAGGCGCTCATAGGGGTTATCGAAACAGCTAGCACCGTAAGGCAAAACATTCTCATTTTCAATAATTACTGCTAGCTAATCGATAACCATTCCCTGCTGGAAGTGGTCTAGAGAATTTCGTTATATCGAACGGTTTGTTCCATGGCAGTAGATCTTGCTGTTATTATATGCATAATATAATAATTATCATTTAGATCTGCATTACGTTTTGAAGGGGGCGTCCACTTAAACGCAGGGGATAAAAAGAAGATGTACATTAAGAAACACTCGGTATTTTGGCCCACGTTGACGCTTGCCGGTTTAGTGACTGCTAGCCAAGCCTATGGGCAGGCACCCGCAATCACTAATCCAGAGTCGCAAAGTAGCCGTGGGGACGCTAATCAAACCATGGTCGTCACTGCTTCACGCACCAATGCCACAAAAGAAGATTCACCTCAAACGGTGCGCATAATCAGCGAGGAAGAGATCAATCAGCAGCTGCAAATTTCCAGCGATTCCTCGCAGATATTAAGCAATCTGTTGCCTTCCTATTCACCCAGCCGTCAAAAGATGAGCGGTAGCGGTGAAACCCTACGGGGTCGAACACCGCTGATTCTTATCGACGGTATTCCACAATCAAATCCGCTACGGCCCACTGGTCGTGAAGCGCACGCTATCGATTTTTCGATGGTCGAGCAGATTGAAGTCATTCAGGGGGCGAACGCCACCAACGGGGTAGGGGCTGCGGGTGGCGTTATCAATTTGATTACCAAACGCCCAGAGCCCGGCTCGCTCAACCAGCATGCTGAGGTAAAGGTGACGACTCCCACCAGCGAGCTGGACAGCGATACATTAAGCTACGAAACCAATTATGGGGTGAGTGGCAACAGCGGCAATATTGATTATCTATTCTCAATGAGTTTTGAGGATCAAGGTCTTTTCCTGGATGGCAATAGCGACCCTGTGGGCGTTGATAACACTCAGGGTGACCTGATGGATTCACGCTCTTATGACTTTTTGGGCAAGGTGGCCTATTGGCTTGATGATGATCAACGTCTTCAATTAACGCTCAATCATTACGATATTGAAAATCATAATAACTATGTCAGCGTAACGGGGGATCGTGCCAATGGTGTGGTGACGACGTCTGAACGTGGTTCACCCGAAGGTGACGCGCCCTATAACCGCGTTTGGACCACTGGGCTAAGCTACGATCATTACGACCTTGCCGGAATGCGTTTAAGTGCCCAGGCGTTTTACCAGGATTATGAAGCGCTGTTTGGTGCCACCAACTCGGCAACTTTCCAAGATCCCACCATTGCGCCAGTAGGGACTTTTTATGACCAAACGATGGCGGCGACCAGCAAGTTTGGCACCAAGGTGTCTCTAACCAAAGATGATCTGTTGGATGATCGGCTTAAACTGACCGCTGGCTTTGATACGCTGCTTGATGAAACAGAGCAGTACTTATATCAGTCAAGCCGGACCTATGTGCCTTCCACTGAATATACTGATCTTTCACCCTTCCTCCAGGCAGACTTTCGTCCGGTTGATTCGTTGCTGCTTTCTGCTGGTGTGCGTTATGAGTATGCCAAGCTGGATATCGGTGATTATCAGACCGTAGCGGCAAACAATGGCGTTAACGTTGAGGGAGGCGATCCCAGTTTCAATGAAACGCTTTATAACCTGGGGGCTGTGTGGAGTCCCGTTGATAATTGGAGCCTGTTTGCCAATTACTCTGAGGGGTTCTCGATTCCCGATGTGGGCCGTGCATTGAGGGGCATCAGTACTCCAGGGCAGTCGGTCAATAACATCGAGAATCTAAGCCCTATCGTGACCGATAATGTCGAGACAGGTGTGCGTTTTGAAAACGGGCGCTTAGCCGCTGAGCTTAGCTATTATGAGTCGTCTTCTGACTTTGGTAGCCGCTTAACAGAAGTGGATGATGTCTTCTATATGCAGCGCCAGGAGACCGAAATCAAAGGCTTTGAGGCCGCGGTAGATTATCAGTTTACCGATCAACATGCTGGTCGCTTAGCCTATTCACGCATGGAAGGGCGCTACGATAGCGACGATAACGGTAGCCTGGATTCTAAGCTATCTGGATTGGATGTATCGCCGGATCGCCTGGTAGCCAGTTGGTCGGCTAATTGGACCGATGAGCTCTCAACCTTTGTGCAGGCTAACTACGCCTTCGATGAAACCTTTGATGAGACGAATCGCGAGTTTGATGGCTATTTATTGATGGACGCGGCGGTGGGCTATCAACTGCCTGTCGGTCAGGTGAATGTTGGGGTGGCCAACTTATTAGATGAACAGTACGTCACTTACTACTCGCAAAGTGCCCTGGTGAATGACGAGCGCTACTTCGCTGGTCGAGGCAGAACAGTCACCTTTGGGTATCGCGTCGATTTCTAATCTTTGTAGCGCGCCCTATGCAGTAAATAAACGAAGAAGGGCGCGCCTATCCCAGCGACAAAGATACCCGCAGGTAAATCTTTGGGTAGAAACGCTACTCGTCCCAGCAGGTCAGCATTTAGCACTATCAATGCACCGACCAGCGCAGAGGCGGGTACTAGCCGCGCCAGATTACGCCCCACTAGCTTGGCAGCCAAGTGCGGTGCAATTAATCCCACAAAGCTGATGCCGCCCGCAAAGGCAACGGCGGCCCCTGCCAGTACAACACTGCAAGCCAGCAATACTAATCGGCTACGCAGAAGCGGTACCCCAAGCCCTTCAGCAACGTTATCGCCCAGTGCCATGGCATCCGCATGGCGGGCGAAAATCAAGCAGATAGGCGCCGCTACCAATACCCACGGCAACAGGCCTTTTACATCGTTCCACTGCGCAGCATATAGGCTGCCGGTTAGCCAAACATAGGCCGTCATGGCGGCGGCGTCATCGCTAATCACGATTAACAGTGTGGTGCCCGCTCCCATGGCTGCCGCAAGGCCGATACCGACGAGCACCATGCGCGATGGGCTGATGCCATCTTTCCACGCTAA
This sequence comes from Halomonas sp. MES3-P3E, assembly GCF_002836035.1. Taxonomy (NCBI): domain Bacteria; kingdom Pseudomonadati; phylum Pseudomonadota; class Gammaproteobacteria; order Oceanospirillales; family Halomonadaceae; genus Halomonas; species Halomonas sp. MES3-P3E. The sequence continues at coordinate 13,491 of NZ_PJBT01000190.1, forward strand.
GCTGACCACCAGAAGCGCCGACGCCAATGCGCCAGTCATGGCGGCAATGGGTAACCAGTGAATGCTCACCGTCGCGCTTAACAGCGATAGAAACAGCACTGCCGCCAGTGCAGCACCGCTGGTGATGCCAATGACATCCGGGGACGCCAGCGGGTTACGCACAATGCTTTGTAGAATAGCCCCCGCTATCGCCAAAGCAGCGCCAACCACCAGCGCTAGCGCAATGCGGGGTAGCCGCAGCTCCCAAATGATAAACGCGATATCACTGTTTTGCGGAGCGGCCAGCGCACGCAATACCTGAAACGGTGTGGTGGGAAAACTTCCCAAACAGAGCGATAGACCAGCACTAACTAAAAGTAGAAGGCTTAACAGAAGCAGCTTGGGAATAAAGCGTAGGCGGGGCGCTGAATTGGTAAGGGTCAATGCTGCTACCGGTCTCATTGGCTGGTCATCTTGCGTCGTGCTAGATAAATAAAGAAGGGCGTACCAATCAGCGCTGTCATTACCCCCACCGGTATTTCTTGCGGCGGGATGATAAACCGCGAGGCCACATCGGCTAATAGCAGTAAACAGGCACCTAGCAGAGCGCAGGCAGGGAGTAGCCAGCGATGGTCAATACCAAACAGCCCACGCGCCATATGGGGCACAATCAGTCCCACAAAACCAATCATACCTGCCAGCGCCACAGAGCTACCTGCCAGAACAATCACCACTATGCCCAGCAGTAGCTTAATCGTTGTAGCCTGCATGCCAAGCCCGGTAACCATGTCATCCCCCAGTAAAAGCGCGTTGGCATGACGCACCAAAAACGCACTGAGCAGAAGCGCTCCACCAAAAAGGGGCAATAAAGGTAGGATTAACGCGAGGTCACGTCCAGATACGGAGCCTGCCAGCCAGTAAAGAACGCTTTCAAAACTCTGCTGATCAATAACTAAAAGCCCTTGGCTGAAGGATACAAACATGGCTGTGACGGCAACGCCTGCCAACACAACACGTAATGGCGAGAGTTCACCATGGCGGCCACGGCTAAGGAGCACGACGAGTATGGCGGCCACCAGTGCGCCCAAAAGCGCCGCCCACACGTAGTGGGCAGGGGTATGCAGGGGGAGCAGCGACACGGCGACCACCACAAAAAACATCGCGCCAGCGTTAATCCCCAAAATACCTGGCGAGGCAAGGGGGTTGCGCGTCATCGTTTGCATTAACGCACCGGCAATAGCCAAGCTAGCGCCCACCAAGGCGGCAATCAGCGCTCGCGGCAGGCGTTCGGTGAGCAGGATAATATGGGCTATCTTGCTTGGGTCGTAGTGATTAAATGCTGACAGCAACGATGACCAAGCAATATCGGTCGTGCCCAGCATGATGCTGGCAAGAAAAGCACCGAGCGCTGCCAAACCTCCTAGTAGAAGCCCCGCCATTTTAGCGCTCGCGCTGTTTAGCATATGCCTTGATCCACTTGGCGATAGGCATCAAGGGAACACGCGTCGCGGTTAGCCACTATGGTCTCATCAAGCCCATAATGACTGTAGAGATCATCCAGCATGGCGTTAGCCGCGAGGATGCCGCCCCCCATCATCCAACTGACTGGGTCGACTTCAAACACGCGCCCGCTTTGCACGGCGGCAAGCTGCTGCCAAAGGGGGTGAGCCGTCCAGTGCTGGTAATTATCCACAATGGCTGGGTCGTTCGGCTCAAGCAGCACGAAGATGACATCGGCATCCAGTACGGGAATGTTCTCGGTACTGGAAAGCTTCATTCCCCAACTCTGGCTTTGTAGTGTTTCCGGCTGTTCGAAACCCAGTTCAGTTAAAATTGAGCCCGCAAAGCCGCTGGTATAAATGCGCACGTGGTCGCTTTTAAACCGAACGACGGCTACTTTTTGCGGCCAATGATGGCCAAGCTCTGTAGCAATTTGCTGGCGAAAATCGGCAGCTCGGGCCTCCCAGCGCTGGAGTAACTCGCGGGCCTCTGCTGTGTGGTCAGTGGCTTTCGCCAAAAGCGTCAGCGTGGTTTTAAAATCAAATACGCTATTGGCCGAAACGGTCGGAGCAATGGCGGTGAGTAGCGGTGCTATGCGCGCGTGGCGAAAATCGCTGGCCATCACCAGGTCCGGTTGAAGCCAGGCAATTTTTTCCAGGTTGGGCTGGGTTTCGAGCCCAACGTGCTCGACCCCCTCAAGCGGAGCTCGCAAGTAACGGTAGGTAGGTTTTTCAAGCCATGAATCAACCACGCCGACAGGTGTCAGTCCGAGCGCCACAGCGCTATCGGTAGCCCCCTGGTATAGCGTCACTATGCGCGGTGATGTGGTGAAAAAAGTGGGGTTATTTTGGGAAGGAAGCGCTTGGCCCCAACTGGGCACCGCATTTAAAAAAAGTAGCGCGATCATGGCCGTCAGTAGCACACGTATTAATACGTTAAGGTGATAGGTGTGTGCTTTAAACATTGATGTCACTTTACGATTAACATAGGTTGCAGAGCCAAGATGATGGCATGACGCAAAAGCTAATGCAAAGCATTATCAAATGTAAGCTATCACCTGCACTAGCCCAAAAACGGCTACCCCAGCCGCCACTGGCCAGCCCAATGAGCGTAATTTCCACCATACCAATAGTGTCACAGAGAGTCCGACAGCCGTTGCGAACCAGGAGATCGCGCTTGGGTTGACCGGCATGATGGAGACACCCAGTACCGCCGCAATCATCAGCGGGCCAAGAATGCCGAGCCACTGGGGCATGTTATTAATCCCGGTCGCGCTGTTTAAACGGCGTTGCATCCAGAGGAAAGGCACTACGCGCATGAGTAGCGTCCCCAATGCCGAAACCACAACGGCTAGCCAGAGTGCAGTGCTCATGGGTTACACCTTCTCGTTTGAAACTTCACCATATAGAAACAGATCGCGCCGCAGGCGGCTGCGAGCGGAATGGCCACGTTGCTCCAACCGTAAAAGGTAAACAGCAGCGCGGCGATAATGGTGCAGCTCAGCGCCAGCGCCCAGCGTTTGTCGGTAAAGCGCGGCGCGACCATGGTCAGAAACAGCGCGGGCAGGGCGAAGGGCATCACTTCACCGAGCAGTGGCCAGCGGGCGGTTAACGTTTCCCCTGCCGTTGCGCCGACCATGGTGCCGACAATCCACACCCCCCAAGCCAGCAGCGAGGCGCCGACAAACCAGCCAAAACGCTCAGGGGCAGGCAACTGAGGCAGCCGCGTAAGCGCCAGGGCAAACACCTGGTCTGTCAGGCCATGCATCAGCCAGGGCCAGTGGCGGCTGCGCGGTAATAAGGCTGCTAGGTTCGGCCCGTAAACCACATGGCGTACGTTTATGAGTAGTGTCATCGCTACCACCAGCCAAAGCGGAGAGCCCGCCGCCACCATGCCTACGAACAAAAACTGTGAGGCGCCGGCGTAAATCAGCGCTGAAATAGCGGCGGCTTCCCACATGCTAAACCCCGCCTGGGTGGCGACTACTCCAAACGAGAGTGAAACAGGAACATAGCCGCCCAGCAGAGGAATGGCTTCCCGCACGCCTTTGAAGGCGTTGCGGATTGGGGAGTGGTTGGCAGGCTGGTTCATGGCGTGTCGCCTTTTATGCCGTAGGTGATGGTCATCATCAAGGTGGCTTCTGCTTCTTGGGTACGATAAAGATGCGGCTGGTCAGCGGCGAAGGTGATCGTATCCCCTGGCCCAAGCTGGGTAGTGTCGCCTGCTGGCCCCGCTTCAAGCGAGCCGCTAATCAACGTCAGCGACTCGCGAGTGCCAGCGGTATGGGCCTCGGCATGGCGCAGGGTGTGGGGCGCGCAGCGCATCCAATAGGCGTCCACTTGGGGAGTATCTTTACCCTGATCAATTAAACGCACCTGCACGCCATCTTCGCCTAGCGGTACGGTAATGGGCGCCACTAATGTACCGAAAGGGACGTTGAGCTGCACCGCCAACCGCCAAATAGTATCCAGCGTTGGATTACCGTTCCCTTGCTCCAGGCGGCACAAATTGGATTTGGCAATGCCCGCGTCATTGGCTAACTGCGAAAGTGACCAACCCCGGGCTAATCGCAGTGACTGTAAATGTTGACCTAAGGTGCTTAGGGAGAGCTGATCCATAATGGGGTGTCCGGCTGTTCTTTATATAGAACGTTCTATATAAAGAACGTTAGCCTGTCAACGGTGGTAGCGAAAGCTTTCAGTGGCACTCTTTATGCACCTACTTTCTGCATGAACTTTTTTGATGGCCTTTTTTGATGAACTTTAAGTTGTCTGCTACGAGGAAACGCAATGCGTTCATTGGCAATGCTCAAACCGGTTAAATCGATACTGCAGAGCGTGGCGTTGTTGCTGCTGGGCAATGGCTTATTGAATACGCTGCTAACGCTGCGGGGGACTGATGAAGGCTTTTCCAGCGCAGTGCTGGGGTTGATTATGTCCGGTTACTTTGTCGGCTTTATTTGCGGCACCTGGGTGAGCGGGCGATTGATCCGCCGTATGGGTCACATCCGTACCTTTGGCTTCTGTGCCTCTATTTGTGCATCGGTAGCGCTGTTGCACCTTATTTTTGTTAGCCCTTGGGTATGGTTACCGTTGCGAGTGGTCTATGGGCTTTCGTTTATTACCTTAATCACCGTGATTGAGAGCTGGCTGAATAGCCAAGCCGCCAGCCATGAGCGGGGGCGTATTTTCGCGGTTTATATGGTGGTTAACTTGGGCGCTTTAGCCACTGCTCAGCAGTTACTGCGGCTCTCCTCACCGCAAGGCTTTTTGCTTTTCGTGGTCATCGCTATTTTGATCAGTTGGGCGCTGCTACCGATTACCCTGACACGCCGCGTGCAGCCTAAAATCCCTGAGCGCCCTAAAAGCAGCTTAAGGGCGCTTTTGAGCTTTGCACCGTTGGCCGTGGCTTCAGCGGCATTATCGGGGCTCGCCATGGGGGCTTTTTGGTCGATGACCCCGGTCTATGCGACACAGCTGGGGTTTGATATTGGCGGCGTTGGGCTGGTGATGAGCGTGGCAATTATTGGCGGTGCGTTGCTGCAAATCCCGATTGGGCGTTTCTCTGATAAGCATGACCGCCCTCGGGTGATGACCTGGGTGGTGCTCTTGGCGGCGCTGATCGCAGCGGGTATGCCCTTTGCGCCCAGCCATGAAGTGCTGCTGGGGCTCTATTTTATCTGGGGTGGCCTGGCGTTTTCGCTCTATCCGCTGGCGGTGGCCCAGTTGATCGACCAACTGCACCCGGATGAAATTGTTTCCGGCTCGGCGGATATGCTGGTGATGCATGGCGCTGGCTGTGCAGTGGCACCGATTGCGGCGGGTTCACTAATGACGGCGGTGGGGAGCCAAGGCCTGCCAATCTATATCGCCTGCGTATTTGCACTATTGGGGTTGTACGCCATTTATCGTCGTCGCCACGTGACGGCATTGATTACCCACACCGCGCATTTTGAGCCGATGGTACAAAGCAGTGCAGGGGCATTAGAAATGATCTTCGATGATACTCAGCGTGATCTATTCGATGATCCGAGTTTTTATGAAGAGGATGAGCGTGAGCGATTGGCTGGGCTTTTTAAGCCATCCAATAGTTAATGTGGGCAGCGACCGGGAGTGGCTATTATAAAAACCACTCCCGCTAGTGGGCATTTATGAACGCTTCGACTCTTGTGACTGGCAGGCGGCAGCGGTGAAGAGTACATCCGTAGAGGAGTTGAGTGCGGTTTCGGTAGAGTCCTGCACCACGCTAATCACAAAGCCAATCGCCACTGCCTGCATGGCTACTTCGGTGGGAATGCCAAACAGGTTGGCAGCCATGGGAATCAGCATCAGTGAGCCGCCCGCTACGCCTGAAACGCCGCAGGCCGCCAGCGCTGAAACCACGCACAGCAGCAGCGCCGTGGCGAAATCAACATTAATCCCCAGGGTATGAGTCGTGGCCAGGGTGATCACCGTAATCGTAATGGCCGCCCCGCACATATTGATCGTTGCGCCCAGTGGAATCGAAATAGAGTAGGTGTCAGGGTCGAGCTTCAGGCGACGGCAAAGTTCTAGGTTGACCGGAATATTTGCTGCTGAACTGCGGGTGAAAAAGGCGGTAATCGCGCTCCCCCGCAGGCACGTAAATACCAGTGGATAAGGGTTTTGTCGGGTAGCGACGTACACCAGTAGCGGATTGCTCACCAGCGCGACAAACAGCATGCAGCCCACGATTACACCTAACAGCTGTGCGTAGTTGAGCAGTGCTTCAACGCCAGACTCTGCCAGCGTGCCTGCCACCAAACCCAGGATGCCCAGCGGTGCTAAACGAATGACCAGGGTAACGATGCGGGTAATTGCTGCGGATAAATCGCTCAATGCCTGGCGGGTGGTGTCGCTGGCTTGGCGCAGCGTTAAACCCAGGCCGATGGCCCAGGCCAAAATAGCGATAAAGTTAGCCTCCATCAATGCACTAACGGGGTTGGCCACGGCGTTCAACAGCAGATCGCGCAGGACGCTAAAGATATCCCCAGGTGGGGTGCCTTCCACTTCACCTGCATTCAATGAAAGCTCTGTAGGAAAAAGAAAACTGGCCGCCACCGCAATGAATGCGACGATCAACGTGCCAACCACATACAGCACCAGCACAGGGCGCATGTGGGTAGGTTGACCTTTTTGATGAGCAGAGATGGCTGCCGCCACCAGTACAAACACCAAAATAGGTGCCACTGCCTGTAAAGCGGCAATAAATAGCTGGCCCAGTAAAGACACATCGCTGGCAACGCCCGGTGCAAACAGGGCGAGCAATACCCCGGCCACGATACCGATTAAAATCTGCGGGATAAGGCCCAGCCGTATGAGCGGCTGGAAAACTGCGTGGGCGGTGGCGAACATTGCGCAACTCTCAGGTAGTGAAAAGGAGGGCATTACGGCGATGGGCCACTAACGCACCTGAAAGGGGCGGTATTCTATCAGTTGCTTGTATGCTGCGGGCGGCTGTTTAGAAGACTCGCAGGCTATATACTGAAAATGTCGCCGAGTGTTTAAACTCAGCGGTGTTTTACTCGTAACTTGCTGTTTACCTAAAAAAGTCCAAGGAACTTCCCAATGCGTATTAGAACGGTGTTGGTTGCACTCGTGGCGCTAATAGCGTCATCACTGGCGGTAGCGGCAGATTACTATGTGGATATCACGAATCGAACCGGCTATACCATTTACTACATGTACGTGAGCCCGGGGAGCTCAAAAAGTTGGGAAGAGGATGTGTTGGGCAGTGATGTGTTGATGAACGGCGATACTCAACGGGTGACGTTAACCGGGTATACCAACCCCTATTTCGATATCCGCCTCGTCGATGAAGATAATGACAGCTACACCTTCTTGAACGTGGATGTCTCAACTGAAGACATTATCGTGACGCTGGATCATCTCGATTAACGCCTGCTGATGTAGATCAAAATGCCCCTGCCGAGAACGCGGCCAGGGGCATTGATAAAAGCTAAATTAGCGGGTCAAGCCGCAACAACGCGAACTTGTGCCGGTGCTGTTTTGGGTGCTTTGCGCATTGGTTCGTCATTCTCCGCGAGCAGTTCACTCCCGGTCATCTCTGACGTCATTTCAGCTTTCATTTCTGTATGGCCACGCTGCGTTAAGGCTAGAACGTCAGGGGAGGTGCCCCACTTGAGCAGCATCTCATCCAGCAGTTGTTCGGCTTTTTCAGCTTGGCCCCAGCGGTTAAGCAGTTGGGCAATCGCGTAGTCGCACTCGGGAGTGTCGAACAGATCATCCTTGATATCTTGAATGGCGATTTGAAGGCCCGCCAGGGAAAGGTCGTTTAACGTTTCGCTATGCATATCACGGCTCCGTGTGATTGCGACAGCGGTTAACCTGAGGTAACCGCCTGAATTTGAATGGTACCTGTCGGTACGCAACTGAGCTTAATATAGCCGTGAGTGAGAAGCAAATGAGAAAAGCCTGCGGAAAAAGACTACTTTTCGTCGACTGTGTTTGGCTTGATAAACACCTCTAACTGGTGCTGTTTACCATCCAGCGGAATGCGCACTTCGCCTTGCTGGCGTGTCAGTTGCCGGCCATCAAGCTGTGCGCTGGGCGCCTCATCGGTAGTGGTGATCTTAACCGCATAGTGCGTGCCAGCAATGGCCAGCATTGCACTAAATCCTGCCCAATCGTGGGGAAGGCAGGGAGCGATCACCAGCCAGCTCCCTTCCCGGCGGATGCCCAAGATGCCTTCAACCCCCGCGCGGTACATCCAACCTGCCGAGCCCGTGTACCATGTCCAGCCGCCGCGCCCGGTATGTGGCGCAACGGAGTAAACATCAGCGGCGACCACATAAGGCTCGACATGATAGCGAACCACTTCTTCAGCCGTGCGGGCATGATTGATGGGGTTCAGCAGCGAGAAAAGCGCGTGCGCCTTACCGCCTTCGCCTAACTTGGCAAATGCCAGTATCGCCCACATGGCAGCATGGCTATATTGGCCGCCGTTTTCGCGCATACCCGGTGGGTAGCCGCCGATATAACCAGGATCGCGCTGGGGTTGGTCAAAGGGAGGCCAGAACAGTAGCGCAAGTTGCTTATCGTGCAGGATGAGTTCGCGCTCTAGCGAACGCATGGCGAGCGCTGCCCGGTGGGGTTCTGCTGCGCCTGAAAGCACCGCCCATGACTGAGCAATCGAATCTATTCGGCACGCCTCGCTCTCTTTACTGCCCAGCCAATGACCGTCATCGTAGGTGGCCCGCCGATACCATTGGCCGTCCCATCCACTGCTTTCCAGCGCACTACGAAGCGAGATCGCATGGGCCCGCCACCGCTCGGTACGTGTTGTTTCCTGCTCATCCGAAGGGGAGGCACTAGATAGCGACTGTTCACGCTGTTCTGCAAAGGGTAAAAACAGCTCCAGAGTATGCACCAGTAGCCAACCGAGCCAGACACTCTCACCTTTACCTGCCTCGCCAACACGGTTCATGCCGTCGTTCCAATCGCCGCCACCGATCAATGGCAAGCCGTGCTCGCCGGTCAGCGTTAAGCTTTGGTCCAAGCCTCGGGCGCAGTGCTCAAAGAGTGACGCCGTTTCCCCGGCAATCATGGGCTGAAAAAAGCAGTCGTGCTCATCAGGTGCCAATAACGCGCCTTCAAGAAAGCTGACGGGCTCGTCCAACACCGCTACGTCATGGGAGGTGGCTATATAACGAGCGCAGGCATAGGCGAGCCACACCCGATCATCGGATATGTGCGTACGCACCCCTTGGCCGGAGTGGGGCAGCCACCAGTGCTGGACATCCCCTTCGACAAACTGGCGAGAAGCCGCACGTAACAAATGTTGACGGGTGGTGTCTGGGCTGGTGAACGTCAACGCCATGCCGTCTTGCAACTGGTCGCGGAAACCATAGGCGCCACTGGCCTGGTAGAACCCTGAGCGCGCAGTGATCCGGCAGGCAATGGTTTGGTAAAGCAGCCAGCCGTTAAGCATGATATCCATGGCGCGGTCGGGCGTTGTCACCTGCACGGCATTGAGCTGCGTTTGCCAGTGTGCGTTTATCGTGGCCAGTTCAGCGTCAATATCGGCTTCTCTATAGCGGGCAATGAGCGTCTGGGCTTCGGCCATTGAGCTTGCTTGACCCAGCAGGACGATCATCTCAACGCTTTCATCTGCAGCGAGCGTTACGCTGCGCTGTAGTGCGGCACAGGGATCCAGTCCCGCACCGTGAGTACCGGAAAGCGGCGTATTGCTGCGTAACCCCAAGGGCGCAGCCAAGCTACTCCCGTGGCCGATGAATTCGCACCGATCGGCTGTCCAATGGGTGGGTTGAGCACCGATATCCAGAAACGCCACCCGGCCAGGGAAGGCGATATTCCAAGGGTTTTCTACCATTAGCGCGCCACTTTCAGCGTCGGGTCGTGAGATAAGAAACGGCGCTGATCCACTGCGCGAAGTGCCCAATACCCACTCGGCATAGGCCGTCACGGAAAGCTTGCGGGGACGCCCTGAGTGATTGCTAAGGCGTAGCCGCGATACTCTAAGCGGGGCATCTAACGGCACCAAGTGCAGTAGCTCAAGGCCGATACCATCTGACTGATGCTCAAACTGGCTGTAGCCGAAGCCGTGCCGGGCTATATAGCGACCATGATCGCGCAGGGGGTGTGCGGTCGCGGTGAAGAGCGCCAGCGACTCTTCATCACGAATATAAATCACATCGCCGCTGGGGTCTGCCACTGGGTCGTTAGACCACGGAGTAAGCTGATTTTCACGGCTATTGTCTGCCCATACATAGCCCGCGCCCTCCGCCGATACTTGAAAACCAAAGCCTGGGTTGGCAATCACGTTAATCCACGGTGCAGGCGTAGCGTTGCCTGCATCAAGTACGGTCACATACTCACGGCCTTGCTCAGCAAAGCCCCCCAGCCCATTGAAAAACTCAAGCGCTGGAAGGGGGGGCAGGGCAGTCTCACTGGGTTTTGTGGGAGTGTGCTTGGGCAGATGGCGTCTGATAAAAGAGCGTGATGGCAAAGAGCGCTGTTCGGGCAGCGTAAGGGCTAATTGGTTAGCAAGGTTGCCACGATGTGCCATGAACGCAACGCATGCAATCGACTGCAGCTGTGTTCGCATTTCCAGGCTCATTAGGTCCGCGCGCAGCGAAATAACAGCGCCCTGAATATGATCTTTTTTAAACCGCGGTTGGGTTTGGCTGCTGAGAATGGCCGTTTCAATTGCTTGCTGCAGATCCTGAACATAAGAGGCGCCTCGCTCATTAATAATCACCACATCGACGCCTAACCGTTTCATGCGCCAGTACTCATGGGCGCGCAATAGTTGGCGTACCTGGGCAATGTCATCGAGGGTGTCGATACGCATCAAAATAATCGGTAGATCACCGGAGATGCCGTGTTGCCATAGCCGTGACTGCGGCCCTGCGCCGCGCTCGATGGCATCGGCTGGCGCTCTGAAGCGTGGGTCTGGATATAAGATAGGCGCGGCTAGACGCTGAAAATCGGCCGCCTCTTCAGGCTGAATACCCAAGTGGCGAAGCTGAACCTGCGCCTGTGTCCAGGCGAGTGTTTTGGCACGCTCAAAAGCGCTACGGTCATGGTGCTTATCGATTAGATCCATCAATGCTTCGCGGGTTGAGGCTACTACCGTCCAGAAAGCGATGCGGGTGGCCTTGCCGGGGGCGACCCGCAGTCGGTAGCGCAATGCAAACACGGGATCCAGTACGCTACCCACGGTGCCCGATAAGCGTTGGTCTTTGTTCAGCGCTGCAGCGTTCAGCGTACGCCTTCCGCGGCCCAAGAACCTAGCTCGGTCAGTCTCGTACTGCAGCTCACCCACGGTTTCGCCTTCTACCACGGCAAAGTAGGCCACCCAAACCTGGTCTTCGTCAGGCGAGCGCCGTCGCCTTGTCGCAATCAGCGCGTTGAACGCTTCTAAGTATTCGGTCACCACGAACATTTTGGCGAAGGCAGGGTGCGCATTGTCGGCACTGGGTGTGGTCAACACTAATTCAGAGTAGGAGGTAATATCGATATCACGGGCATGCCGGCTGCTATTGGTGAGCGAGAGGTGGCGCACTTCACAATCATCTTCCCCTGACACCAATACCTCCATGTGACTGGTGATATCGTCGTGGCGATGCATATAGCGAGCGTAATCCTCGGCGAATATCACATGATTGTGGTCATCGGTAGCGTCGGGCGAATGTCCGACAGTCTGGCCGGTTGCCGTCCATACGCCGGGGAGCTGGGTGTCGCGTAGAAAAATAAAGCTACCCAGATGGTCACGGGTGGCGTCGGGCTGCCATCGACTAATCGCAATATTGCGCCACCGACTGTAGCCACCGCCGGTAGCCGTTAACATCACGGAATAACAGCCGTTAGAGAGCAAGTGGGTCACGGGCGGGCCACTGGCTATCGTTGCTGCACGGCGAATGGTTTGTGCCTCGTTAATAATCTGGCTGGCGTTTGACTTCACCTCTTCCGCGCGGGGGTGAACAATTGCCACATCGCGCGGCACACGCTCTTGCAGCAGTAGCTCACTGGCTTGAATCATCGGCTCACGGTGAAAGCGCGCGCGCATTTGACCATGGTGCAGGGTATTCGCGATAGCGACGATCGTCATGCCCTGATGGTGGGCCATAAAGCTGCGTACTATGACCACGCTTTCCCCCGCAGGCAGACGCGAGCGGGTAAAGTCGAGCGCTTCATAAAATCCGTAGCGGCCTAGCGCGCCCATTTCCGCTAAGCGCTCAAAGTTACGGCAAGCGCCGTTGGGGTCGACCATCGTGGCTAGACCGGTGGCGTAAGGGGCAATCACCAGATCCGCAGAGAGCCCCCGCTTGAGTCCTAAGCCAGGCACGCCAAAATTGGAGTACTGATAGGTGAACTCCATATCACGGGCGTTATAGGCGGATTCGGAGATACCCCACGGAGCAGAGAGCTGTGTGGCATAGATCTCTTGACGCTTCACGACGAGCCGGTTGGTTTGTTCAAGCAGGCTTCCGCCCGGAGCGCGCATCACTAGGGACGGCATGAGGTACTCAAACATCGAACCCGACCAGGAGATCAGAGCCGAGCCAAAGGAAAGCGGCGTTGCCGCCCGGCCCAACCTAAACCAGTGACGAGTAGGGATGTCCCCTTTGGCAATGGCGAACAGGCTGGCGAGCCGCGCCTCAGACGCCAGCAGGTCATAGCAACTGGTATCCAGGCAGTTGTCGTCAAGGGAGTAACCAATCGACAGCAGTTGGCGTTCGCTGTTGAGTAGAAAGGCGAAATCCATGTTCATCGCCAGGCGTCGCGCTGACGCTGCGATCTGTTGCAAGCGCAGTGAGGGCTCAATCTCGTTTGCGCTTGCCTGACTATCGCGGTCATCGCGGTGTTGGGCCACTGAAGAGTGCAATGCTTCGACCCAAAACAGGACATCTTCGCTGTACGTGTCGGTCTTTTCATTCAGCGCTGCGCGGACCAGGCTCAGGGCTTTATGGGTGAGCTCAGCGATATCGGCCAGGCACTCCGAGGACATCAATGCCCCGTTTAACTGCGCGTCGATAGCTTTAAACTGCAAGGCCAGCTGAACCGTTAACTTCTCTGACAGTGTTGAAGCGTGTTGGAGTGCCTGACACGCAAGGTTCAGCGTGTCGGCAATACCCACACGGGGATCCGCTAAACAGCGTTCCGCCTGCCAGCTCTCGCAGGCATTGGCGATAACGATAAGATGTCCTGCCAGATTGCCGCTATCCACCGTGGAGACATAGCGGGGGTCGAGCGGGCGCAAATCGTGGGTGGCGTACCAATTATAGAAGTGCCCCCTGTAGCGCGGCAGTCCTTGCATGACCTCAAGGGTAGCCTCAAGACGTTCCAGGGCAGCTTGAGTGCCCACCCAGCCAAAATCACGCGCTGCCAAGGTCGAAAGTAGGTAAAGCCCCATGTTGGTCGGCGAGGTGCGCTGGGCAAGCACGGGTTGAGGATCTTCCTGAAAATTATCGGGCGGCAAACGGTTGTCTGTGGCGGTCACGAACGTTTCGAAATAGCGCCAGGTTCTCCGTGCAATCAGCCGTAGCTCGCGTGCCTCGTCCACCGAAATGGTCGGCTGGACAACAGCGCTTTTGCTGCTGCTTAACCATGACGCCACGGCCGGTGCGGCCAACCAAAGTAGCGCCATCGGTAGCGCAATGGGCCAGGCGCTAGTGGCTGTCCAGAGCGTACCGATCGTCACCGCTAGACCCAACGCAGTGCCGGGAGCCATCCGCTGGTAGAACCCTATAACGGATAGCGCAGGGCTTTTCATCGACTGAGCGGCAGACGTCCACTCAAGCAGTCGACGATGGGTAAGCAAAACTCGAACCAAGGTTCGGGCAATGGCGTCCAGCATGCGCCACGCTTGGTCGGGTAAAAAGATGACCAGCAGCAGAATTTGCACGCTGCCTAGCTTCAGCTCATCAAACCAGAGGTGGTAATGGTGGCGCAGTTTAGTTGTGGCCCGGAAGGGGATAAGCGAGGTGGCTAGGGATAATAGAACCGGCGCTCCCACCACGGCTAAGAGCAACAGCGTACTGGCGATGGCCATACTGAGCGGGAACTGCCAACTGACCGCCAGGCTGGCGAGTACTAAGGGTGGCAATACTGAGCGGCGTAAATTGCCGAGCATTTTCATGCGCCCCGTTAGTGGCAGCGCGGGCGCAAGTAGCCAGGGCAGCAACTGCCAATCGCCGCGGGTCCAGCGGTGTTGACGCTTGGCGGCCACGTCATAGCGGGCGGGAAAATCCTCAATCACTTCGATATCGGAGGCGAGCCCCGCTCGGGCAAACACCCCTTCAAATAAGTCGTGGCTGAGCAGGCTGTTTTCAGGCACTCGGTCCGCCAACGATGCTTCAAATGCATCCACGGCATAGATCCCTTTGCCCGCGAATGAGCCTTCTCCGATCAAATCCTGATAAAGGTCTGAAATAGCGGCGGCGTAAGGGTCCAGCCCGCCAGGCGCAGAGAATACCCGCTGATAGATAGAGCCTTCCCCACCGGTAGGCAATGACGGTGTGACGCGAGGCTGCAAAATGGCGTAACCCTGCACCACGCGACGTTGCTGTTCATCCATCAGCGGCTGGTTCAGCGGATGTGCCATCTTGCCTACCAACCGGCTGGCTGCGCCTCTGGGAAGGCGAGTGTCGGCATCCAGGGTAATGACATAGCGAACATCCCCAGGCAGCGGGGGTGGATCGATAAAGGTGGTGTCCTGCGCGCCGCGTAGCAAGCGGTTTAGCTCATGGAGCTTGCCACGCTTACGCTCCCAGCCCATCCAGGTGTTTTCACTGGGGTTAAATATCCGACGACGGTGCAGCAGAAAGAAGCGTTTATCGCTGCCCAGCGCGTGTTGACCGGAGGCTTGTGAATCGCCTGGGGTTTGTAAACCGCCTGGAGCGTGTAGACGGTAACGTTCATTTAACTGCTCAATGGCGGCGTGGGCGGCCGAGAGAAGCGCTGCCTCATGGGGTAATTCCGCTTGGGGAGCATCAACGCCGTCAAGAAGAAGGACGTAGGAAAGGGCACCCTCGCCACTCGATAAGTGGTGCACTTCAAGCCGTTCGATCTGTTCCTGTAAGTCATCTTCACTGGTCAGCAGCGTAGGAACGGCAATCAGCGTGCGTAGATGGTTTGGTATTCCCTTGGCAAGGTCGAGACTGGGCAGCGGCTGGGCATCGATGCAATAGATGATCAGACGGTTAACGATCAGCGTCGCC
Source organism: Halomonas sp. MES3-P3E (assembly GCF_002836035.1). Lineage (NCBI taxonomy): Bacteria > Pseudomonadati > Pseudomonadota > Gammaproteobacteria > Oceanospirillales > Halomonadaceae > Halomonas > Halomonas sp. MES3-P3E. The sequence goes on from NZ_PJBT01000190.1 coordinate 28,693, forward strand.
ACTTCAATAATCGGTAGAAAGCCAAATAAGCCCAGCAACATTAGCCAAGGTAAAGGCACCTCGCCTATTTCAAGCGGCAATGAAAGCAGTAGCACGGCCGCCAACGTCATCAAGCTAAGCGTCACTACCGCCATCATTACGATATAGCTGCGAATGCCGTGGTGAATAAGCGTTCGACGCAGGCGCTGACGAAGGGTAGGCGTAAATCCCAGCGTTTGTTCAAGGGTGGTGCGGCCTGAGCCGATTAGAAAGTAGCCGGGGTCGCCCATACGGGCCGCTTCAACCGGGTTACCGTTGCTGGCGAAAGCATGTCGACATAGCGAAAGCACGGTATCCACCACTTCAAGCTCGGCACGCCGTGATCCACGGGCGAGTTGTTCTACCGCACTGCGGTACTGGTTGCGGGTGGGGAAATCCAATTGCGCAAAATGGCTGTGCTGATTCAAGCGCTCGTCCACCAGGCTGACGCCTTCAAACAGCTCTGCCCAGTCGATGCTGGAGACAAAACGCATGCTGGTAATGATATTGCGGACGGTAACGTTTGCGGCGCCTTGGCGCTGCTGTGCGTGTTGAACCATCTCGTCAATGGTTTCACCCTGGAAGCTAAGCTGTTCATCAAGCCAGCCGACCAGAGGGCTGCTACGTGGGTCTAAGCCACGTAAGCGCTTTGCCAATTGGGCGGTGAAGGGCTCAGCCAGTGGCCCTTGGTGAAAATTTAGCGTGTTGGTCTCTACGCTAAAGGTGTGGCGCTCTAGCGCTGATTGCTGATCGGCGGGTTTTAGCCATTTAGCGGCTAAAGCATCCGCTTCATCCCTTGCCGTTTGCTCACTGATAATTTGGTCAGCAAGGCGCCGAAGGTTCTCAATCAGTACAATGCGCAGGGTAATAGCAACGGCCCAAAGCTCACCAATGGTAAGCGGCTGAACGCGTTGATAGGCCATAATAAAAGTTTGCAGATTATCCAGGTCAACATGGCTATCGGTATGTGCCACAAATGCCCAGGCAATGCCGAGCACCCTTGGGTAACCGGCAAAAGGGCCTTTGGCTAATTTGGGTAACTGGCGATAATAACCGGGAGGAAGGTCGCTGCGAATCTCACGAATTTGGGCTTCAACCAGGTGGTAATTATCGAGCAGCCAAGCGGCCGCAGGGACAATGTCGCGACCTTCGGCCAGCGCAGCGGCACTGGCTCGGTAAACACTCAACAGAGTTTTCGCGTTATCGTTGAGTCGCCGCGTTAACGACACTACCTTGGGTGGGCTGCTGGTCACCGTCTGGGCTAGCGCCAGACTGCCTGCGTGCTGCTCAAGTCGTTCCGGGCTGAAGAGCTCTTCTCTTACGGGAATAGTCGAGTCCCACAGCGCTGCAAACGCATGGTGCGGACGCACAAAACGGAGAAATTGATTCACAGATTCCATCCTGGTGAAAGTGCGCTTTTATGGCCGCACAAACGATGCTTCCTTACCAGAACAATGGTCGTGCAGAGGGTTGGCGTCCGTGCGCTAGCGCACATTGCGTGTTTTATTTGCCTACGGTGGGCGAATTTAAGCGCTTTTAGTTAGCGTTAAACGCTACGAGCTAGTTGTTGGATTTGGTAAGGCATTAAGCGATCACTTTCGCTTTTGACCACGGCATAACACTCTCAGCTCAACGGTTCTAATCGCGCTCTATTCACAGCACTAATATTCTACTGTTCTTGAGAGCACATCACTTTATTTATCCGTCAGCATTCGCAATGTTAGTGGGATTCATGCCGACGCAGTGTCCAGTAACCTCCCCATAATCTTGTTGCCGTGGTGATGAGACAGGCAATTGAGAACAGTATAGCCAGTATTGAAAAGTGCTTCGGGAATAGGCAAAAAACCACCAGCGCCATCACCGTTTCGGTGCCTTCGGTCAAACCTTCTAAATAGTAGAACGCTTTATTGGGGAAGTGAGGGCGCTCTATTGCCTGCTGTTTGGCCGCAATCGCAAACGCCAAAAACGAGGTGCCGGTGCCGATAAAAGCAAATAGCAGCAAGGCAGCAGCGAGTGCGTTTTGGGCAGGGTTTGCCAGCGCGAACCCCAGCACCACGGCCGCGTAGAAAACAAAATCGAGTCCGATATCCAGAAAACCGCCAGCGTCGCTAGTGCGGCCACTCAACCGTGCCAAGACCCCGTCCACGCCGTCACCGAGTCTGTTAAGCACAATGACCAGCAGGGCCAACCCATACTGCTCGTATGCCAACAGCGGTAATGCGGAAATGCCGATTAAAAAAGCAGTTAGCGTCACTTGGTCAGGCGTTATGCCTACTTGCTGCAAGGGGCGTGCGATGCATTTTAAGGGGCGATGGGTAAGCGGCATTGTCCAGCGGTCGAGCACTCAATTCTCCTTAATCTTAATGCGTCACTATTTATTTAATAGTAGCGCTAACTTACGTGGGCAATGCACTTATGTCACTGTTAGTAAGCGCTAATAATAAAACTAAAGTCGTTAGACTTTAGTGGCAATTTTGGGCAAATGACTGGACTAATTGCCTATTGCAGTTAATAAAGGGCGCCAAAGGAGAACCAGTATGGCCCTTGGGGCGGCTCATTTATCGCAAAGCTGCCTCCGACCTTTTCTTTTCACTCTGAACGCAAGTGGCGCTTACGTTATGCATAAAACAGCCCTGATGACGGTATGGGATCAGCTATGGCACTCCCACTACCAAGCCAAAAAACTATTGATGTGCGCGCTGCCCACGGGCGGTGCCGCGAAGGCAGCGGCTCCCAGTGCCAAGCGCGAGCCATCTCATCAACCTAAGCCACCTGCCTATACCAACCCACAGAAAATTGGATTGCTGCTTGGACCGCTGCTGTTCGCTTTTGTGGTGATGTTCTTTCACCCTGAAGATTTAAGCTTTGAAGGGCGTATGGTGTTGGCTACTACGTTGTGGGTGGCGGTTTGGTGGATCACCGAAGCTATCCCCATTCCTGCTACCTCGCTACTGCCCATTGTACTATTACCCATTACCGGCGCACTGGATGGCAATACGGTAACGGCGGCGTACGGCAACCCGATTATTTTCCTGTTTCTGGGCGGTTTTATGATCGCCTTGGCGATGGAAAAGTGGGATTTGCATAAGCGTATCGCCCTGTCGATTATTGCCGTATTGGGCACCAGTATTAATAGCATTGTGTTCGGCTTTATGGCCGCGACCGGCTTTTTATCGATGTGGGTATCCAATACAGCGTCGGTGATGATGATGCTGCCTATCGGTACCGCGATTGTTTACCAGGTTAGCCAGGAACTTGAAAAAAGTGATGGGGACCACAGTGACGAAATCGAAAAATTCAGTAAGGCATTGATTTTTGGTATTGGCTACGGCGGTACCATTGGTGGCCTCGGCACACTGATTGGCACGCCACCGAACATTATCCTGGCGGCGATTGTTAATGAGCTGTTTGGTATCGAAATCTCTTTTGCTGGCTGGTTAATGTTTGCTTTCCCTGTCGTGCTGGTGCTGCTGTTTAGCGCGTGGCTGCTACTGACACGGGTATTTTTCAGAATTGAATTTAGTCACTTGCCGGGTGGGCGGGAGCTAATTCACAAAGAAAAAGAGGCCCTGGGTAAAACCAGTTTTGAAGAGAAAGCGGTGCTGGTGGTCTTCCTGTTTGCGGCCTTTATGTGGATTACCCGCTCGTTTTTATGGCAAGGCCAGATCATTAATATCCCCGGCATCAATGACACCATGATTGCGGTGGTCGCGGCCCTGCTGCTGTTTTTGATCCCTTCCAAAAGTAAAGGCGGCTGCCTGTTGGGTTGGGATATTGCCAAAGATGTGCCCTGGGGCATTTTGTTACTGTTCGGCGGTGGTTTAGCGATTGCCGCAGGGTTTGGCTCTTCGGGCCTGGCCGAGTGGATCGGTGGGCAAATGAGCGTGCTGGAAGGCGTTAACTTCTTGCTGGTTATCCTGATAGCGACCGGTATGGTGTTGTTCTTAACTGAAATCACCTCGAATACCGCCACGGCCACGATGATTCTGCCGGTGCTAGCGTCGTTGGCCCTTGCACTGGATATTCATCCCTTTGTACTGATGGTGCCCGCCGCCATGGCCGCCAATTGTGCCTTTATGCTCCCGGTGGGTACGCCGCCTAACGCGATTATCTTCGCCACTGGTAAACTCAAAATCATTGAGATGGTGCGCACCGGTTTTTGGATCAACATTATTGCCATGCTACTCATCGTCGCGGCGGTTTATTTCTTGTTGCCGGTGTTATGGAACGTGGATCTAACCAACTATCCCGATGCATTTCGGCGCTAATATAACCCATTAGCAAATCACAGCCTCGCCTTCGGGCGGGGCTTTTTTATAGCTGTTTTGCCGTTAATTCACGCACATAAACAATGTTAATAATGGCGACAGGCTTTAGACAAATAACGGTGCTTAACTATAGTGCCTCAAAGGTGTAAATGGAGTCAGAGGTATGACGTTATAAGGAGATAAGCAATGGAACTGCTTGAAAATATTAGTGAATATCTAAAAAAGCACGAGCTCAAAATGGCTACGGCGGAATCGTGCACGGCGGGGTTGATTGTTTCAGAGCTAGCGGGCATACCAGGTAGCGGGCAATCGATCGATTGTGGATTGGCTGTTTACTCGCCCGAGGCCAAAAATCGCTATTTATCCGTCAGTTTTGACACCATTGATACGTATGGCCTGACTAGCGAAGTCACCTCGCGCGAAATGGCGTTAGGCGCTTTAAACAATAACGATGCCAATGTTGCCATAGCGAACACCGGTATTGCGGGCCCGAAGCCTCATGATGATATACCGGTGGGAACCGTTTGCTTTGCCTGGGCGTTTCGACATGCCCAAGAGGAATACATAATAGTGGAGACGAAACGCTTTTCAGGTGATCGTAATGAGGTACGTCTTGCCGCTGCGCACTATGCGCTAGAAATGGTGCCAAAGCATCATGGTGATGTATTGGCAGGCAAAGCGCCCCGCGTTGATGAATCTTAATGATGAAATCTCTATCCGTAACCGGGAGGCAGGAAGCCACATGACTGACCAAGTAACTCAGCAGCGTATCCAGGCAGATTTGCAGGTAAAAGCATCGATTGAGCCGCAGTATGAAATTGAGGCGCGCGTCGATTTTCTGTGCAGCCAGATGATAGAGACAGGACAGAACGCGCTTGTGTTGGGGATTAGCGGCGGGGTGGACTCCACCGTTGCTGGTCGTTTAGCTCAACTGGCCGTCGAAAAGGCCCGCGATAAAGGGGTTGAGGCACGCTTTTATGCCATCCGGCTGCCTTACGGCGAGCAGAAAGATGAGGATCATGCTCAACAGGCACTAATGTTTATTACCCCTGATGAAGTGCTTGATATTAATGTGAAGCCAGCCAGTGACGCCTTGCTAGCGTCCTTGGAGGAGGGTGGATTAACGTTTCAAGATGCCGCCCAACGCGACTTTGTATTAGGCAATATTAAGGCGCGTCAACGAATGGTGGCGCAGTACGCGGTTGCTGGCGCCAAGTCGGGTTTAGTGGTGGGGACCGACCAAGCAGCAGAAGCATTGATGGGCTTTTTCACCAAGTATGGTGATGGCGCCTGCGATCTGGTGCCGCTGACAGGACTTACCAAAGGACAGGTGAGAGAGGTCGGTGCTGCGTTAGGAGCGCCCGCTATACTGGTAGAGAAACAGCCCACTGCAGATTTAGAGTCGCTTAAACCTCAATTGGCTGATGAAGAGGCATTAGGCGTCACTTACACCGAAATCGATGCCTTTCTTACCGGTCAGCAGGTTAGCGAACAGGCCTACACCACCATTACCAACACCTATCAACGCACCGATCATAAACGCCAGCTCCCCAGAACGCCGTAGCGGCATTTTTTACAAGCTCAACGCCAGCGCTAAACGCAGCGCCAATAGGTTGCTATGATGCCGCGACACTATTGGCTGTTGAGCTTGTTATGCGTTTACTCCACACCGCTGATTGGCACCTGGGTCGGCTATTTCACAACCTTTCGTTGCTGGAAGACCAGCGCCATGTGCTTAACCAGCTCATCGAGATAATCGACCGGGAAAACGTCGATGCGGTGCTGATTGCGGGCGATATCTATGACCGCTCGGTTCCGCCTTCGGCGGCGGTAACGCTGCTCGACGAGGTGCTACATGCGCTATGCGAGGTGCGCAAGCTGCCGGTCATCATGATTTCAGGCAACCATGATGGCGCCGAGCGGTTGCGCTTTGGCGCGCGCCACCTGCGCCAAGCCGGGCTGCATATTCTCTCCGATTTAGCTGAGTTCGCCACGCCCGTCACGCTGACCATTGACGGCATCGAAGTGGATATATTCGGCATTCCTTACGCCGACCCTGAGCATGTGCGCAGCCAGTTTAACGTGGAAGTGCGCGACTTTGACGCTGCCCATCGCTATTTGGTCGAGCAGATTAGCGAGCGCCGCCATGCAACACGCCCCTGCCTACTGATGAGCCACTGCTTTGTAGATGGCGGCAGCGCGTCTGATTCGGAGCGCCCGCTAACGTTAGGCGGTGCCGAAAGCGTGGCCTGGGAGCCTATGCGGCACTTTGATTACGTGGCGCTTGGTCACCTGCACGGCCCCCAGTATCGCGGCGGTGAACATATTCGCTATAGCGGCTCCTTGCTCAAATACAGCTTCTCAGAAGCCAGTCAGAGCAAAGGCGTCACGCTGGTGGAAGTAGGCGCGAGCGGGATAAAGCACATTGAACAGATTCCGCTAATACCCAGCCGTGAAGTGCGCGTATTAGAGGATGAGATTGATACGCTAATCGCCCAGGGAAGAACGGACGCACAAGCAGATGACTACTTGCTAGTGCGGTTGACCGATCGCCACGCCATTCTCGACCCTATGGGCAAGCTGCGTGAGGTGTATCCCAATGTGCTGCATCTGGAAAAGCCCGGCATGCTGGAAGCACGAGGCACTCAGCAACTTGACCGCGAGCGGTTACGCTTTGATGCCCTAGATATGTTTAGTGACTTCTTTACTCAGACCAGCGGTGATGCCATGAGCGATAAGCAGGCTAGTGCCATGGCCGAGTTGATTAGCCAGCTGCAGCGCGATGAGGCCCAAGAATGACGCCGTTAACCCTTACCATGCAGGCCTTTGGCCCTTTCGCGGGTACGGAAACTATTGATTTCACCGTGCTTGGTAGAAGCCCGTTGTTTTTGATTAACGGGCCCACCGGGGCGGGCAAGAGCTCGATTCTCGATGCGTTATGTTTTGCGCTCTATGGCCAAACGACGGGTAATGAGCGTGAACCTTCTCAGATGCGCTGTGACCAAGCGAACGCCACGCTGCTAACGGAAGTTACGCTTGATTTTCGCTTGCGCGGGGCGGATTACCGAGTGCGCCGCGTACCTCAACAGGAGCGCCCCAAGGCACGTGGCGAAGGCACCACTACGCATAACGCGGAAGCGCAGCTATGGCGCTTAAACGCGGATGGCGAGGTAGAGACCTGCTTGGTGGCGCGCAAAGTCAACGATGCCACCGCTGAGCTGCAAACCTTGATAGGCCTGGATGCCAACCAGTTTCGCCAAGTGATGGTGCTGCCCCAAGGCAAGTTTCGCGAATTGCTGATCGCTGACTCCAAAAAGCGCGAGGAGATTTTTTCCCAGCTGTTTCAAACGCAAATCTTTCAGCGTATTGAAGAGCGTTTGCGCCTTCAGGCCAATCAGATAGAACGAGAAGTGAAAGAGCATCGCCAACATATCAGTGGCATTCTCGCCGGTGGTGAGCTGGAGAGTGAAGCTGCTTTAGAGCAAGAGCTGGAAGCGTTGACGCCCCAGGTTGAGCAAGCGCGAAAGGACTTCGAAACCGCCCAACTGCAGCGACGTAAAGCCGAAAAACAGCGTGATGATGCCCAGGCACTTCAGCGTCAGTTTGAAGCGCGGGAGAGCTTGGCGGCTGAAAAAACGCGTCATCTTGAACAGCAGGGCCAGGTCGTCAGCATTCAAGACCATTTGACCCAAAGTGAACACGCACAGGCGTTGCGCCCCCAGCGTACGGCGTTAACCCAAGCGCAGCAGGCGCTAAGCACCGCGCACGCGGAACAGCAGCAGGCAGACGCCGCACTGAGCAGCCAGCGCACTAGCGCGGAGCAGGCACAGCGTGCATTTGAGGCGGCCCGCGAGCGTCAGACAGGGCTCCCTGAGCTGCGCGAGCGTCATCGCCAGTTGAGCGAGTTTATTCAAAAAGGCCAACAATTAAGCGAACTACAGGCGCGATTCCAAACGGCACAGGCCGCTTGGCAACAAGCTGACGGTGCCCTCAAGCGCGATGAGGAGCAACTGGACACCATTCGCCAACAGGGCGAGGCGGCAGGCGTTAATCTCGAACGGTTACAGGCGGAACGCCAGCAGCTGGCCAGCGCCCCTGTCGAGCTAAACCGCTATGAAACGCTGCTAACCCAACGTAAAGAGCTGGATGCGCTAATCGACCAGGGACGCGAGCTCACCACGCAACAACAGCAGGCAACGGCAGCACTAGACCAGCGGCGCAGCGAGTCAGAGCAGGCGGAACGCTTCGCTACCGAGCAGGAGATGCGGTGGCATCAAGGGCAGGCTGCGCTGTTAGCGCTCACTCTTGAGGACGATGCCCCTTGCCCTGTCTGCGGCAGCCTGGCGCATCCGACCCCGGCCGTTAATAACGCAGACATCGTCACCAAAGAGCAGGTGGAAAACGCGCGCTCAGCCCAGGCGCAGGCCCGTCAATCTTTCCAGGGCGCTGAACGCCATCACCAACAGCTAGCGCAGCAGATAAGCTACCACAGCGAGCAAGTGCAGCGACTCAATCAGCAATTAGGCGAGTGGGCTAGCCAACCGCTGAATGAGCTACAAAAAACCTGCGATGAGTTGCATCGCCAGGTCGCTCGGCAGTCAAGCATTGAGCGAGAGCTTCACCAACAAACCACTGCCCGTGATGCGCTACGGCGTGAGTGGGGCGCACTGGATAAACAGCTTAAAGCCCAGCGGCCCGCGGTTGAAAAAGCCAAAGAGGACGCGTTAAGGCTAGAAAGCCAGCGCGATCAGTTGAGTCAGTCGCTGCCTGACGACGCTCGTGATCCTGCCGCAATGCAAAAAATGCTCACGGAACTCGAGCGCCAAGTTACCCAAATTGAACAAGCCTGGGATAGTGCTCAGCTGGCGCTGACGAACAGCCAAACCCAACTGGCACGAGCAGACGAGCAGCTAAGGGGAGCCAGCGAGCGAGTCGAGCAGGCTAAACAAACACTTGAACAGACCCAAGCAGAGTGGCAGGCAGCGCTTCTGGCCAGCCCCTTTGAGGATGAGGCTGCCTTTCAGGCAGCCCAACTGGATGACGCTCAGCGTCAGGAGCTCATTCATCAGGTAGACACGTACCAGCGTCGTTTGGCCGAATTAGAAGGGGCGCTGCAGAATTACCACGCTCAACTGGCTGAAAAAACGCCCCCCGATTTGGCTGCGCTTTCTAGTCAAACCGAGGCCGCCCAAGCGGAAGAAAACTCCCAGCTAGAGGCGTGGCGGACGCTGGATGGACGCTTAACCACACTGCATGGCATCCGCCAAAAACTGGCTAAGGCTCACACGGCTCAGGCTGAACTTGAAGCCCAGTATCAGGTGTGGGGCACGCTAAGCGAAGTCGCTAACGGTCGCACCGGGCATCGCATTAGCCTGCAACGCTTCGTGCTCGGCGTGCTGCTGGATGACGTACTGATTCAGGCTTCTGAACGGCTAGTACGCATGAGCCGCGGGCGTTATCAGTTGGTGCGCCGCGAGGACCCCACTAAGGGCAATAAAGCGTCAGGCCTTGAGCTAGATGTGGCTGACACTTACACCGGCAAGAACCGTTCGGTAGCAACGCTTTCCGGCGGGGAGTCTTTCATGGCAGCTCTGTCGTTAGCGCTGGGCCTTTCGGATGTAGTGCAGGCTTACGCTGGCGGTATTCAACTGGATACGCTATTTATCGATGAAGGGTTTGGTAGCCTCGATCAGGATGCTCTGGATCAAGCCATTAACATGCTGAGCGAACTGCAAATGGGCGGGCGTATGATTGGCGTAATCTCCCATGTCAGCGAACTCAAAGAGCAAATGCCAGTCCGTATAGACGTGCGTGCCAGCCGGCACGGGAGCTCGGTGGAAGTGAAGGGCGCACTTCTTTAATTTCTAAGGTATTTAAAGACTCAGGCATTTAAAGGCTATGACATTTAAAGCCCAAGCCAGCGTTAGTTCATGCTGCGTTCATATAGAATGATTTATAAAGTGTGTTAATCGACAAACGAGCTCTAAAGATAATATCAACTTAGGAGTGCAAGGATGAACGCAAGCAAGATTTTACAGCAGCTGATGCAGCAAGCCGGCGGCAGCCAGAAGGGCGGCAGTAGCAGCGGTGTCGATGTTAAAGGCATGCTGAGTGGGCTTTCTAAGCAATTAGGCGGCGGTAGCAGTGGCCAAGGAAGCGGCTCTTCTAGCGGCTTCGATGTTAAAAGCCTGCTCGGTGGCGGCGCCATGGGCATGTTAGTAGGCTCTAAGCGCGGCCGCAGCATGGGTGGCAAAGCGCTTAAATATGGCGCCATTGCCGGGGTAGGCATGCTGGCGTGGAAAGCTTGGCAAAGCTCTCAGGCGGCAAAAACTGACAGTGGCCAGCAGAATACTACCCAAAATGCGTCAGAGGGCGAACGGGTTGAAGTGCTCAGCGGTGAGATCCAAGAGCGCCGCAGCCTGGAGCTACTGCAGGCTATGATTATGGCGGCACGCGCCGACGGTCACATCGATGAGCAGGAACAGGCGTTGATCACCGAACAGATCGATGCCTTAGGTGCCGATCAAGAGATGCACAACTGGGTAGAGCGGCAGCTAAAAGCACCGCTGGATGCTCAGGCCCTGGCACGTGAAGCGGACTCTCCCCAGGCAGCACGCGAGATGTACCTGATCAGTGTGGCCGTGACCGATGACCAAAATCCTATGGAACGTGCCTGGCTGGATCAGTTGGCTAGCGCGCTTAATTTACCTAAAGAAATGACAACTGAACTTGAGCGCCAAGCCGAGCAGGCGGGTTAATGCTGGATACGTTTAATTTTTGGTTAGCGACGGGCTTTGGACTAGGGCTAGCGCCGATTGCACCCGGTACGTTTGGCTCTCTGTTGGGGATTCCCTTGGCGTGGTGGTTATTGAGCCGCCCATTGGGCCAGCAAGGGATCGTTATGGCGGTTCTGTTGGTGCTGGCAGTGCCGGTTTGCCACGTTGCCGCCTGGCATTATGATGGGTTGGATCATGGCAGTATTGTCGCCGACGAGTATGTCGCCTTTCCGCTCGCGGTGTTTGGGTTAGCGGCAGCGCGGCATCCCGTGGTAATGGCGCTCGGGTTTGGTGTTTACCGCTTCTTTGATGCGTTAAAGCCGCCACCGATTCACCTTACTGAGCAGTTGCATGGCGGTTTTGGTATTGTGATGGACGATGTGGTGGCTGCCTTGGTGACGTGGGTAGTGATGGCGATAGGGCTAAAAATTTGGCAGCGCCGTCTCTCTCAACAAAGCGTCGATTAACCAGTAAAAGCGCCGCAAGCCTGGGAAAACAAGGTTTGCGGCGCTATTTTTTTACTGCTTATAGGCTAACGAATTAGCGCATTACTCTTGAACGACAATCACCGACTTAGCATTAACGAACTCAAGCATGCCAAAGCCGCCGTGTTCACGCCCATAGCCGGAGTTTTTCACCCCGCCGAAGGGCATTTCCGGTGTGGCGACACCAAAGCCGTTGATAAACACCATGCCAGTATCGAAGTACTTGCTGGCAAGCTCTGTCGCGCGCTTAACGTCTTTAGAGATGATGCCGCCACCCAGGCCGTAACGGCTGTCGTTGGCGATACGCATCGCATCTTCATCATCTTTGGCGCGAATCAGCGCTGCAACCGGTCCAAACAGTTCGTCGTCGTATGCTGGCTGACCAGGGGTCACGTTATCCAGCACGGTGACCGGGTAAAACGCGCCTTTACCGGATGGCTTTTCACCACCGCAGAGAATCTTCGCGCCTTTGCGAACGCTCTCTTCCACTTGGTCGTGAAGACCATCGCGCAGGTCAACGCGGGCCATGGGGCCAAGGTCGCTACCTTCTTGGGTCGGGTCACCGGCCTTTAGCGACTGCATGCGAGCTACATAGCGCTCTTTAAACGCTTCATAGTTCTTTTCAGTCACTACAAAACGCTTGGCAGCTACACAGGTTTGGCCGCCGTTGTAGACACGCCCCTGAACGCAGGTGTCGATCGCTACATCCATGTCGGCATCATCAAGCACCAGATAAGCATCGTTAGATCCCAGCTCAAGCACGGTCTTTTTGAGGTGCTCAGCGGCTTTAACGGCCACTTTACGACCCGCGCCGTCGCTGCCTGTGAGCGTAACACCGCGCACTGCAGAGTGAGCGATGACTTCGTCGGAAGTGTCATGAGAGATCACGAGCGTGCGGAAAACGTTCTCGGGAAGTCCCGCTTCACGATAGATCTTTTCCAACAGCAGTCCGCTACCCGTCACGTTTTCTGCGTGCTTCAACAGGACGCCGTTACCCGCCATAATATTGGCAATAGAGTAGCGAACTACTTGATAAGCGGGGAAGTTCCAGGGCTGAATGCCGTAAATGACGCCCATGGGTGAATAGGTCACAAAGCCACGCTCGCCATTGCCCGGCTGACGCTCTTCATCGGCTAGCTTCTTAGGACCGTGTTCCGCGGTGTAGTCACAAATAGCGGTACACAGATCGACTTCCTGACGCGCTTGTTCAGGTAGTTTGCCCATCTCTTTGACCATCAGGTCAGCAAGCTCTTCTTTGTGCGCTTGCATCGCTTGGCCAATCGCCTTCACCGTTTTGGCGCGGCTTTCGAGTGACTCCAGGCGCCAATCGAGAAAAGCATCGTAGCAGGCATCGACTACTTGCTTGGCTTCAACACTGCTCATGAGTGCGTAAGTATCGAGTGCTTCACCGTTAGTCGGGTTAATCGTCGTGATGCTGTTGCTCATAAGATCTCCTATCTATAGATCAATGTGTTGGTCATGACGTCCAGCTCCTGGACGCTTAATCGACCGGTCTATTTCTAATACAGGACCACTCTAGTACAAACTGAGCGCCTCTGCATAATAGAGGTACTCAGTGTCGGGCATTGATTTAGTCAATCAGTTCCTTTTATTGCTCATTGAATTTTTATAAGTCTATTTTGTTTCTCCGAGGTGTAATGGTGATTTTAAAAATATTCGGCGTAATCAATAGTTTTAGCTACGCATGCGGGCCGCTTTGGTAATGGCGCGGGCACACTCCATTAACGAGGGCGCGAGCTGTTCCAGGGCGCGGTCGAGGGTCCACCGGCTGCTAGGGGTGGTGATGTGCACGGCAGCGACGGGAGTACCCGCAGCGTTGCGTATCGGCGCGGCAATATTGATATCGCCGAGAAAGTATTCGGCGTCGTTCCAGGCGACCCCGCGTGAGCGGCATTCACGGATCAGCTCGCTAAGGGTGTCGATATCGGTAATCGTATTGGGCGTATGGGCCTTTAGCTCACAGGCGGTTAAATAGTCGTGAACGCGGGTGTCGTCCATCGCCGATAAGTATGCTCTTCCGGAGGCGGAGCAGTACATTGGCACGCTGCTGCCCACCGGCATATGAATGGGAATGTAGTGGCGGCTGGTAAAACGGGCCATGTAGATCATATCGAGCCCGCAGGGTTCGGTGAGCGACACGGTTTCCAGGCAGCTGTTGCTCAGTTCCGAGAGGTAGGGGTTGGCGCAATCGACCAGTAAATCGGCTTCCAAATAGTTGGCGGAGAGGGTCATCAGGCGGATGCCGAGCCGGTATTTGCGGCTGGAGGGGGCTTTGACCAGGTAGCCGAGCTGTTCGAGCGTGTGGGTGATGCGCTGCACCGAGCCCATGCTCAACCCTGAAAACTTGGCAATTTCTGAGAGGCTGAGCTCGCTGTGCTGGGCGTCAAACAGCTCAAGCAGGTCAAACGCTTTCGCAAGGGATTGATTGAACTGCGGCGAGCGTGGTTCGTTGGCGTTGGCGTGCTTCATGCTTTTATAGGGTTCCTTACGTGTTCCCCTTGGGGGCGAGGCCGCAAGGGGAGCGTATCAACATCTTGTGTGTTGGTGTGGAAGCGTCTGGGCGGTTTAGCGCTCCAGCCAGTCTCTGGCCCGATAGTAATTGACCACCGTTTCAACATACAGCCTTTGTAGGCCGTGCAGGGGAATCGGCTTGATGGGGGTTATGGGAAAAGGTAGGGCTTCCTCCAGCGAATGTTCACCGAGGTGTTCTCCCAGTAATTTACCCAGATGGCTACCCATGGCAACACCTCGGCCGTTATAGCCCAGCGCCACGGTGAGCCCTGGCTGGGGTTCGTGTACATGTGGAAGCGAATCCTGGGTGATGGCGATACGGCCTGCCCAGCGAAAGGCGATCTCTACGTCCTTTAGCTGTGGGTAGAGTTTGATAATGGCGTTTTCGAGGTGCCGAAAGTCGTTGGGCTTACGCGGGTCGTTGAAGGAGCCTCGACCGCCCATCAGCAGGCGGCCGTCTCGGTCGCGGCGAAAATAGAGCAGCAGCTTGCGGGCATCCGACGCCACTTCGCCTCCGGGCAATATTTGGCTGCCTTCCTCTGCCGTGAGGGGGCGGGTGGCGATCTGATAACTGTTGGCGGCGATCAGGCTGCTGGCAAGCTTGGGTTGCAGGGCGTCGCTGTAGCCGTTGGTGCAGAGTAGAACCCGTTCTGCCTGAATTTCCGCACCGCCTTCCGCCGTGACGCGCCAGCGCCCTTCGGTGCGGGTCAGCGAGGTGACGCGGGTGTGTTCATGCAGCCTTGCTCCATGTTCATGCGCTGCCTGTGCCAGCCCGCGGGCGTAGGCGAGCGGATTTAGCCCGCCGGCCCTGGGGTCTACCCAGCCGCCAAGATACTCTGAGGTGCCGAGACGCTCCGCGCACTGCTGCTGGTTTAACCAGGCGATCTCTACGCCGCGTGATTGCCATTGGCGGGCGCGGGATTCAATCGCTTTCAGGCTGGCGTGGGTAACGGCG
The DNA here is from genome assembly GCF_002836035.1 of Halomonas sp. MES3-P3E. Taxonomy (NCBI): domain Bacteria; kingdom Pseudomonadati; phylum Pseudomonadota; class Gammaproteobacteria; order Oceanospirillales; family Halomonadaceae; genus Halomonas; species Halomonas sp. MES3-P3E. Next base: position 43,727 of record NZ_PJBT01000190.1, read on the forward strand.
GGTTGAATCCAGCCGCGCTGTTGGGCGTCGCAGTCAATGTTGTGCTGCTTTATCAGGTCAAACACCACATCGGCATTGTGGGCTGAGAGCGCGATCATGCGTTCTCCGCGTTCTTCGCCATAGCGTGTGATCAGTTCATCCGGGTCGTATTTGAGGCCGGGGATGACTTGGCCGCCGTTACGGCCGGAGGCGCCCCAGCCGATGCTTTCGGCTTCCAGTAACACTGTGCTGATGCCGCGCTTGGCGAGGGCCAGGGCGGCGGAAAGGCCGGTAAAACCGCCGCCGATGATCACCACATCGCTGCGCTGAGCGCCCTGCAACGCTGGGTAGTCTCTGCCCGCGGAGGCTGTGTCAGCCCACAGGGAGGGGGGGCATATGAGATGAGTTTGCCATCCTTGGTCTCCGTTAATGGTTTAGCACACGACGCAGGAAATCCTGGGTGCGCTCGTGGGTAGGCTGGGTAAGCAGCGTGTGGGCATCGCCGGATTCGACAATCTGTCCGCCATACAAAAAGCAGACGCGGTCGGCGACTTCCTTGGCAAAGCCCATTTCATGGGTGACGACCACCATGGTCATGCCTTCATTGGCCAGGTCGCGCATGACGGTTAACACATCGCCCACCAGTTCGGGGTCGAGGGCGGAGGTGGGTTCATCGAACAGAATGGCTTCCGGTTGCATGGCCAGGGCGCGGGCAATGGCGACACGCTGCTGTTGGCCGCCGGATAGCTGCTGCGGGTAGGCTTCGACTTTGTCACCCAGCCCGACTTTCTCCAACAGCGCGATGGCGTTGGCGTGGGCGGTTTCACGGGGTTCGTTTTTGACGAAGATCGGCCCTTCCATCACGTTTTCGACCACCGTGCGGTGGGGGAACAGGTTGAAGCGCTGGAAAACCATGCCGACTTGGGTGCGCAGGTCGTTTATATCCTTGCTGGCCACATCAACCTGACGGTCGTTGATCGTAATGCTGCCTTGGTCATAGGACTCCAGCCCGTTGATACAGCGAAGCACCGTCGATTTGCCAGAGCCCGAGGGGCCAATCAGACACACCACTTCCCCCTTGGCGACGGTTAGACTGACCCCTTTGAGCACTTCTACATCGCCGAAGGATTTGTGAATAGCGTTGATGTTGATCATGCTTTACCTCCTTTCGCCGACTTTCCGAAATAGCGCTCTAGGCGGTTAACCCCAAAAATCAGCGGTAGGCTAAGGCAGAGGTAGAGCAGGGCGACCAGAGTGTAGACCGTGGTGTTCTGAAAGGTGGAGGCGGCAATTAACTGCCCGGCCCGGGTCATTTCGGCGACAGTGATGGTGGAGGCTAGCGATGAGTCTTTCAGAATCATGACGGCCGTATTGCCATAGGGTGGCAGCGCAATGCGTATCGCCTGGGGCAGTACGACGCGGCGCATGATGAGCTTGCTTTTCATGCCGATGGATCTGGCGGCTTCAATTTGCCCTGCTTCAATCGCTTCGATACCGGCGCGGAAGTTTTCCGCCTGGTAGGCGCTATAGGCGACGCCAAGCCCGATAATACTTGCCTGGAAGGCGCTAAGTTGTATGCCGAGTTCGGGGAGTACGAAGTAGATATAAAACAGTTGAACGATAATCGGTAGGCCGCGCACCACATTGATGAAGGTGCCTGCAGTGAGCGACAGCGCCCGCACGGGCGAGAGCTTCATCAGGGCTAAGAGCAGGCCGAGCAGGGTGCTTAGCAGTAGGGCGCCAATGGTGATCTGCACCGTAATCAGAGCACCTTTTAATAGAATGGGTAGAAAGGCGGTGATGTCCGAAAACTCCATGGGAAGCCTTTATTTTGCATGCACTTCTTCAACTACCCCCGAAGAGGCAGTGAAGCAGTGCTGGGGTGATCATTAGCAGGCTGTTTCGTTAACGCTGCCGGTGGGTTACCTGGGTGTGGTTTACAAGCCCCACTCTTCGAAGATGGCATCGAGAGTGCCATTCTCTTTCAGGTGAGCAAGCGAGGTGTTCACTTGTTCCAGCAGTTCGGTGTTTTCCTGGTCAACCGCAAAGCCGATATGGCCAACCATTTCCTGCTCGTAGTTGTCTGCTAGCTGGAGTTCTGGAAAGCGGTCTTGGCTGAGGTGGTAGCTCATGATGGGGGCATCACCGACACCCGCCACGATGCGGCCTAACGAGATGTCACGCATCATGTCTGCCCAAGAGTCGTAATTGCGGATCTCTGGAAAAATGCCCATGTTGTTGAGCTGTTCGACGTAGGTGGTACCGACCTGGGCGCCAGTCACTTCGCCTGAGAGGTCTTCCAGTGTGTTGATCTCGCCATCGTAGTCCTGACGGGTAACGACCCCTTCGCCATAGGGGTAGACATCATCGCTGAACGCGACCTGTTTGGCGCGCTCTTCGGTCTTCAGCATTGCGGCGGAAATTATGTCGATATGCCCAGCGGTCAGCGAGGGTATCAAGGCGTTGAACTGAGACTCCTGAATAGTGACCTCATAGCCCATATCTTCGCCCAGTGCATTGACCAGATCGACCATCGCGCCGGTGATCTCATTGGTTTGCACGTCCAGGAACGTAAACGGAATCCCGCTTGGCGTTCCGCCTGCTTTTAGCACTTCCTGTGCGTTTGCCGTAGTAGCACCAAGCGATAAGGCTGCGCCCAGTACCGCCGGTAACAGCATCGCTTTTTTAAAGTGAAGAAGAGGTTGGCTGTTGGATGTGCGTTTCATTGGGTCACCATTGAGAGTGTTGGGGATTGTTATTTACGCCTTGTTAAAAGCTATTCGGTAACGTCATTTCAGAGCCTAGGTGAGTTTTATTTATCGGCAAGAGTTATTATTTATCGCATAGCGATAAAAATATCTGACATGTTTGTTTGAAGGGCGTAGTTACCTTGCTCGGGCCAATATGTGGTTACGTTGATGAATTAAGTCATCAAAATGTCGCTATTCGATGATTTTTTGCATCCCATATACCTGCATGATTTTATCTTTAATTTTTTTATCAATTAAATCAGTTGGTTGTTTGTTTTTTTTGGTTGGCATGGCGTTTGCTAAGTAAAAAATAGCCAGCGTTATTCTCGGTTTGATAATTGAGCTGGTAAAACCACCAATAAAAGCTAATAGGAAGCGCCATATGCAGTTAACTAGCTTTAATCAAGTGAGTAGCTTTAAAAGCGCCGGGAAGCTGATTACCGGCCATGGGGCCGCTCAGCAGTTGCAGCCTTATGTTCAATCGTTGGGTATGCAGCGCCCCTTAATCGTTACCGATAGTGGTGTGGTGGCTTCAGGCACGCTGGATATGATTACTGAGCAGCTCACGGCACTAAAGGTGACCTATGAGGTGTTTGATCAGGTAACGCCCGAGCCGGAAGTAGAAATAGTCGAAATGTGCACCCGTGCTTTCAATGCTGGCAAGCACGACAGCGTCATCGCTGTAGGCGGCGGGAGTGCCATGGACATCGCTAAGTGTGTAGCGGTATATGCGCACTACGAAGGTCCGCTGGAGGCGTTGTTTGGCGAGAACAAGGTTGACCAACGCACAATACCTTTGATCGCCATGCCCACCACGGCGGGCACCGGTTCTGAAGTGACCAATATCGCGATTCTGTCGGATAAAGCCCAACAGATGAAAAAGGGCATCGTCAGTGACTGCTTATTACCGGATGTCGCGATTGTCGCCCCTGAGCTTACGTTGAGTTGCCCACGTTCTGTGACAGCGGCCAGCGGGGTGGATGCGTTAGTCCATGCAGTGGAGGCGTATCTATCTAACTTTGCCACGCCGATTACCGATGCACTGGCGGTTAAGGCAATGAACCTCATTGTGCATTCGCTCCCCAAGGCGTTTGCCAATCCCAACAATCTCCAGGCCCGTGAAGATATGGCCACCGGTAGCCTGCTGGCAGGCCTTGCCTTTGGTAATGCTGGCGTGGGCGCAGTCCATGCATTGGCGTATCCGTTAGGTGGGCGCTACCACTTGGCCCATGGGGTGACGAATGCGCTGTTACTGCCCTTCGTAATGGAGTGGAACAAGCTGGCCTGCGTCGAGCGCTTTCGGGGCATTGCGGTGGCCTTTGATGAACCCGTGGCTGGGCTTTCGGATGATGCTGTCGCCCAAGCGGTTATCCAGCGCATGCATAAGCTGTGTGCTGATGTGGAGATTCCTTCCGGTTTACGCTCGTTTGATATTCCTGAATCCGCCATTCCTGAGTTGGCCGCCGAGGCCATTAAGGTGGAACGTTTGCTGCGTAATAACCCGCGGGTATTAACGCTTGCGGATGTTGAGGCGATTTACCACGCCGCTTATTAATTCGTCGCTAATTAAAACGCTATAACGACAAAACGTTTATTAAAAATACTAACAACTTTAAACAGGAGTCCATGCCATGAGCGCTTGGAAGCAACGCGTTGACGGTGAAGAAAGCCCGTACACACCATTAGGGCCGTTTAAGCTACGCCTGCCGTTTTACCATTATCGTTTTGAACTGCCCGATTACCTGCAAGGGCTTTTGATGTGCGCGGTGGATCTTGCCGCGATCCCATTGATGATGCAGCTACTGGGCATGCCGTTTGAAGCGGCGTTGGCCATCGTCATTTTAAATGGCTTGCTTTATTTGCTGCATCACCTGTTGGGTGACCCTGTCATTCCAGGGTGGATCACACCTGCTATTCCGCTGTTGATGGCTTATGTGTCGACCTTTCCCGAGGGGGTAGACAGGGTGCATGCGCTGATTGCCTTTCAGATGATGTTGGGGGTACTGGCACTGGGCCTGGGGGTAACGGGTATGGCCAGTAAAGTGGTGCGGCTCATTCCTTCCGCCATTAAAGCGGGGGTCATTATGGGCGCGGGCTTAGCCGCCATAGTGGTGGTGTTTGATGAAGGCGGTCGTTTTGAGCAGTACCCCTTTACCATTGCGATTGCCGTAGGTGTCGCGTTTTATCTGATTTTCTCTCGCCATTTCAACAAGCTGAAAGCGCAGGGCGGCCTGTGGGGTGCCGTGGGTAAACTGGGTATTTTCCCGATTATCGTGCTGGCGATTGTGGTGGCTCCACTGTTTGGTGAAGCGCCCTGGCCAGACGTTGAGTGGGGCTTTAGTCAGCCTGATTTCGCGCTGATGTTCAGTGAATACACGGTATTTGGCGTTGGTTTACCTCCGTTGATGATGTTTTTAACGGCCATTCCGACCGTTATTGCGGCCTACATTGTGCTATTTGGCGATGTGCTTCAAAGCAAGGCACTTTTGGAAGAAGCTGATGAGAAGCGCCAGGATGAAAAAATCGACTATAACCCTAACCGCGCTCATATGATTTTTGGTGGGCGTAACTTTGGGATGAGTATTTTTGGCCCTGATGTGGTGATGTGTGGTCCGCTCTGGGCAGCGATGCATGTGGTAACGGTTGAGCGTTACAAGCAGGGCAAAGCGGCGATGAACTCTATCTTCGGTGGTTCTGGTTCATTTCGCTGGGGGACGAATACGGGGCTGTTGTTGCTGCCGATCGTGAGCCTGGTGGAGCCTATTCTAGGAATTGCGCTGGCGCTGACGCTGTTGATTCAAGGCTATGTCAGTGTGCGCATCGGCATTATGGAAGCGCGCAGCCAACGGGACTTGGGTATCGCGGGCATTATCGCGGCCATGCTGGTGATAAAGGGCGCTACCTGGGCCTTTGGGGTGGGCATTTTGCTTTGCGCGTTAATTTACGGTAAGCGCTTCTTCTCCGGTGAGGTGGATAAAACTTTCGTTAAGGATTGGGATGAGGCATCCCAGCCCGTTGAGGATCCTGAGCCGGAAGTGCCATTGCGCAAATAACAGTCTCTGCCTTTATAGTGGTTTAATCGCCAAAAGGTTGGAAAACCAGTGTTCACCGCTTAGGCGGTGGACCTGGCCTGTGAGAGGAACTGTTATGCAACGGATCGAAGAGGGGCTTTCACTGGAAACCGCACTGCCGTTATTTGATTTACACGGCACTGATGCGGTGGAAGTCTTTGATACCCAAGGTCAGGTCATTGGGGTGTTGACCCGTACCGATATCGAAAAGGCGCAGTGTGATGCGACGTTGGGCCAGTTGGTGGGCGAGTGTATTCGCTACCGTGTCACCGGTATTAAACCGCCGGTGGAAGCTGAAAGCGTAGATGCGTTTGGTTTTGACCAAGAGCCGATGCGTTCACTGTTGGATGCTTTGCATGACGGGGTTTATATCACCGATGCCAACGGTATTACGGTAACGATCAATAAAGCCTATGAACGTATCACCGGCATTTCGCGCGCTGAGGTAGTGGGCTTTCATATGGCGGATTTGGTGAAGGCAGGGTTTATTTCCAAATCCGCGTCGTTGGAAGTCATCCGTGAACGCCGCCCGATTACGCTGGCGCAGACTATCCATAACAGCCGCAAGATCGTAGTCACTGGAACGCCTATGTTCAGTGCCGATGGCTCGATTGCTTATGTGGTTACCAGTGTTCGGGATATCACTGAGTTGCTACTGGCGAAACATGCCCAAGAGCAGCTAGAGCAAATTCAGCGCATCCGCGAGGCATATAAAGTGCCCGAGGTTATGGCGCTAAGCGCGCCGGGGGTGATCACCAGCCAACAAACGGAGCCCTGCTTTGCGCTTGCCAGTCGAGTCGCGAAAACAACGGCGAAGATTCTGATTCAAGGTGAAACAGGCACCGGTAAAACGCTATTGGCCCGCTATATACATCAGCAAAGCGACCGTGCGGATGGACCTTTTATGGAGCTTAACTGTACGGCATTTCCTGAAGGGTTGCTGGAAGCGGAGCTGTTTGGTTACACCGCAGGCGCATTTACCGGGGCGTCCCCTAGAGGCAAACAGGGGCTATTGGATGTGGCTCATGGCGGTACGCTTTTTCTGGATGAAATTGGCGATTTACCTCTCGCACTGCAGGTAAAACTACTCAAAGTGGTGGAAGAGAATCGCTACTTGCCGGTAGGTGGGACAGCTTTTCGTCATGCCAACGTACGTCTGATTACCGCTACTCACCAGGATTTGAATGAACGAGTCAAGCAAGGGCTTTTTCGCGAGGATCTGTTTTATCGCATTAGCGTGGTGCCGCTATGGCTGCCCCCTTTGCGGCAACGGCGCGATGAGGTGATTCCATTGCTGAACTATTACCTAGACCATTTTAATCAGTTGCATGGGGTAGAAAGGGGTTGGAACCCCGAGGCGTTGGAGTTGCTTTCTAGCTATTCGTGGCCTGGCAATATTCGTGAGCTGATCAACTTAACCGAACGTTTATCCGTCACGGTTTTAGACGATGAGATAACCGCAACGGCACTGCCGAACGAGATATTCCCAAGCACTCTGTTTAGCCAACCGCCCGTGAGTGGTGATCTTCGCCAGCAGGTAATGCAGTTTGAACAGCAAGTCATTCAACAGGCGCTTACTCGCCATGGCACGACCCGAGCGGCAGCCGCTGCATTGGGCATCGATCAATCTACGCTGGTCAAAAAACAGCGACGTTGGCGTCAAGAACTTATCTAACCTTCACTTTGAAAGGAAAAATAATGTCTATCTCCAAGCAAACGTTTTTTAAACAAAACGCGTACATCAACGGCCAGTGGGTGGCCGCAACGGATGGCAGTAGTGTCGCGGTCACCGACCCTGCTAGCGGTGAGACGCTTGGCCATGTCCCTAGCTTGAGTGCGGAGCAAGTCAGTCAGGCTATTGAAGCTGCTAACGCCGCATTGCCTGCTTGGCGTGCTAAAACCGCAGCGGAACGTTCGCAGCTTTTAAAACGCTGGCATGCACTGATTATGGAAAATGAGGCGGCGCTAGGCGAGCTGATGACCTTGGAGCAAGGAAAGCCGTTAAAAGAGGCACGCGGTGAAATCGGCTATGCGGCCAGCTTTATCGAGTGGTTCGCTGAGGAGGCGAAGCGCTTATACGGCGATACTATTCCCGGTCATGCGACTGATAAACGCATCATTGTTACCCGCGAGCCGGTGGGCGTTTGTGCGGCGATTACGCCGTGGAACTTCCCTGCGGCCATGATTACCCGCAAGGTGGCGCCTGCCTTGGCGGCGGGTTGTACGATTATCGTTAAGCCCGCTATGGAAACCCCGTTGACGGCGCTTGCGCTAGCGGCGTTAGCCGAGCAAGCGGGCATTCCTGCCGGGGTGATTAATATTGTTACCGGTGATGCCAAAACGATTGGCCCCGTGCTGACAGATAGCCCGATTGTGCGCAAACTGAGCTTTACCGGTTCTACCCCAGTGGGCGCGCATTTAATGGCTGCCTGTGCTCCAACGGTCAAAAAGGTGTCTCTTGAGCTTGGCGGTAATGCGCCCTTTATTGTGTTTGACGATGCCGATATTGAAGATGCTGTCACCGGGGCGCTGGACAGTAAGTTCCGTAATGCCGGGCAAACCTGTGTCTGCGCTAATCGTATTTATGTGCAAAGCGGTGTTTACGATGCATTTGTTGAACGTTTGGCCCAGCGCACCAGTGAACTGAGTGTCGGTAAAGGTAGCGATGAAGGCGTAGAGGTGGGGCCACTCATCTCTGAAAAGGCGGTAGAGAAAGTTGAATCCCATTTGCAGGATGCACTCGATAAAGGTGGTCGCTTAATCACCGGTGGTAAGCGACACGCCTTAGGCGGTACCTGGTTTGAGCCAACGGTCGTGGCTGACGTAACCGCTGACATGGCATGTGCTCGCGAGGAAACCTTTGGGCCACTGGCGCCGGTGTTCAGGTTTGAGACGGAAGCGGAGGTTATTCGTCAGGCCAATGATACGGAGTATGGGTTGGCGGCGTATTTCTATGCTGAAAGCGTGTCACGGATCTGGCGCGTATCGGAAGCGTTGGAGTATGGCATGGTGGGCATTAATACGGGGCTCATCTCGACCGCTTCGGCGCCTTTTGGGGGTGTCAAATCGTCGGGTATCGGTCGTGAGGGGTCACGCTATGGCATCGATGAATACACCGAGCTGAAGTATCTGTGCTTGGGTATTAAGCAAATGGCTGAGTAGCAAAATTTAGTCTGATTAGGTTAGCTTTGCGTGATTTCCACGAAAACGTAGTAGCGTTTAATGAAGCCCACAGACTTTTGATCTGTGGGCTTCATATTATGATGCTTACTACTAATAAGCTGCTGCGGCTATCAAAGTAGAAAGTTGCAAAATGCTAAAGAAGTTGTTTATTCAAACATAGGCCCACCAGCTTCTTCGCCCCACACCTCTTCCAGGCGTCCATCGCGCCCACAGCTGAAGCGATAGAATTTATAGCGAACGGGGTTCTTTTGATAATAATCCTGGTGGTACTCCTCGGCCGCCCAGAAGGTGGTGGCCGGTACTATTTGGGTGGCGATTTCCCGGTCGAAGCGTTCTTCCATTTCCGCTTTGGAGGCTTCGGCGAGTTCACGCTGGCTTTCGTCGTGATAGAAAATTGCCGAGCGGTATTGATCGCCCACATCGCAAAACTGACGATCTACCGCGAAGGGGTCGATGTTGCGCCAGAAAATATCCAACAATTGCTCGTAGCTGATCTGCTCTGAGTCATATTCGATTTGCACAACCTCCGCATGCCCCGTACCACCCCTGGAGATATCCTCGTAAGTGGGGTTCTCGAGTTCGCCGCCGATATAGCCGGAGATGGTGGCGTTAACACCGGGTTGGTTGTCGTAAGGGGGTTCCATACACCAGAAGCAGCCGCCTGCAAACGTGGCCTCCGCTTGAGTGGCCTGAGCTTGAAGCGAAGTGCTGGCGAGACCAGCGGCAGCCAACACGCTAAGCGTGAATGGACGAAGAAGGGACAATCGGGTCATTGCAAGCACTCCAGTGGCGGTGGCGAGTCATCGTTTATGTTGAGTCGATTAGTGGCTTGGCGTTCCCTTTCCTTACAACCCTTTTCTGACAACCTAGCTCAAGCGATGTGGCCATACTTCGTCCAGCGTGTTGAGTGCAGCGTTCACGGTCGATTCGGCAGTGCTGTCGTGTCGCCATACAAAGCTTAATGCGCAGGGCAGGCGGATGTTGTCTGCAACTGCCAGGCCACTCTCTTGGCGCTCAGTCATTGCCAGGGCGTCGCGGGCCAAGCTTAAGCCAACGCCTGCGCGGACCAAATCCAACATACAGGCTTCTTGGTCAACCTGGGCTACCCGGTTAGGCACTGCGCCGCTCTTGGCGAGTGCTTGCTTCAGCAGCCGATGGTGGGCGGAATCCTGTGGCGTCACAATCCAGGGCAGCGTGGCTAAGTGCTCCCAGCGGGTATCAATGAGTCGGTTTTCCCAGCCCGCAGGGGCAATCACATGATAATCAAAGTGGGTCAGTTCGCGCCAAGCCAGTGCCTCATGGCCCTGGTTCAATCCAGGGCCTTCACCAGGTGGTGCCAGATAAAAGCCGACATCCAGGTCACCCTGTGCGATGCGGTTTAGCACGCTGCCGCTCATTCCATGCTGCAGTTCGGTTTCTAATTGAGGTGCCCGTGCCATCAGGCGACTTAAAAAGGCGCCTAACCGAAGAAATTCCGGGTCAACGATGGTGCCAATGGAGAGCTTGCCGCGTAGCGTGCTGTGCAGCGTTCCAGCGGTTTGCTCAAACGCCTGGGCGCTGGCCAGAGCTTTTTCAGCGGCTGGGAGCAGGGCATGGCCATCGGATGTCAGCGCTAGGCCCTGGGGGCGGCGACTAAACAGCGTGAGACCTAAATTGGCCTGTAACTGCTTCAACTTTAGGCTGATCGCAGGTTGCGTCAAATGTAACTGTTCAGCGGCGCGCGAGACGCTGCCCGTTCTTGCAACGGCCACGAAGGCGCGGAGTGTCGCGTAGTCTTGCATGATGGGCCTCAACGCATGCCAATGATATTAGCAAAGCTTATAACTGGCTTTTAAATAACTCAATTGATCTGTTCCCAGCGCCCAGTAGGCTAGGCTAAACGCAGGCTCTTTTTCGTAAGCATTTAACATATGCTCTTAAAACCACGCTCTTAAAATAGGTACTCCCATGACAACAACAGCGATTCAGCACTTTATTAATGGCCAGGTCACCGCTGGCGAGTCTTCAAACTCGCAGGACGTTTTTAACCCCGCCACCGGTAGCGTGACTGGCCGTGTATCGCTCGCTTCATCAAAAGATGTGAACACCGCCGTTGAAGCGGCTCAAGCTGCCTTTCCGGCCTGGGCCGACACACCGCCCATTCGCCGTGCCCGTGTGATGTTCAAGTTTCTAGAGCTGTTAAATGTTCACAAAGACGAGCTAGCCGAAGCGATTACCAAAGAGCACGGTAAAGTATTTACCGATGCCCAGGGTGAAGTGGCACGCGGTATTGATATTGTCGAGTTTGCTTGCGGAATTCCCCAGTTGCTCAAGGGTGACTATACCGAGCAGGTAAGTACCGGCATCGATAACTGGACGATGCGCCAGCCCCTAGGCGTGGTCGCGGGTATAACGCCATTTAATTTCCCGGCCATGGTGCCGATGTGGATGTTCCCACTCGCCATTGCGGCGGGTAATACGTTTATCTTGAAGCCAAGCCCGCTTGACCCAAGCGCCTCACTGTTGATGGCCGATCTGCTAAAGCAGGCGGGTCTGCCCGACGGCGTTTTCAACGTCGTCCAGGGCGACAAGGATTCGGTGGAAGCGCTGCTCGACCATCCGCACGTTAAGGCGTTGTCGTTTGTGGGTTCTACGCCGATTGCCAATTTGATCTACGAGCGCGGCGCACGAAATGGCAAGCGTATTCAAGCGCTCGGCGGGGCTAAAAATCACATGGTGGTGATGCCGGATGCCCACCTTGATAAAGCAGTCGATGCGCTGATCGGCGCCGCCTACGGCTCTGCCGGTGAGCGTTGCATGGCGATTAGTGTGGCGGTGTTGGTCGGCGACGTGGCGGATAAAGTCGTCCCGGCACTGGCTGAGCGGGCTAAAGCGCTAAAAGTAAAAGACGGTATGCATCTTGATGCGGAAATGGGCCCCATTGTGACCCGCCAAGCCCACCAGCGGATTACCGCCTATATCGAAAAAGGCGTGGCGGAAGGCGCTGAACTGGTCGTCGATGGCCGCACCTTTGAGGCCTCTGCGGCGGGTGAGAGCTGCGCCGAAGGCTTCTGGATGGGCGGCACGCTGTTCGACAACGTTACCCCCGAGATGACGATCTATAAAGAGGAGATCTTTGGCCCCGTATTGGTCTGTGTGCGAGTGCCGGATATCGCCACCGCGATCCAGTTGATTAACGATCACGAGTTTGGCAACGGCGTCAGTTGCTTCACTGAAAGCGGTACGGTGGCGCGGGAGTTTGGTCGCCGTATTCAGGTTGGCATGGTGGGGATCAATGTGCCTATCCCGGTGCCGATGGCGTGGCACGGCTTTGGCGGCTGGAAGCGCTCCTTGTTTGGCGATACTCATGCCTACGGTGAAGAGGGCGTGCGTTTTTACACCAAGCAGAAATCAATTATGCAGCGCTGGTCGGACTCAATTGATGCCGGTGCTGAGTTCGTCATGCCGACCGCGAAGTAAGCTCAGCGGAGATAACAATAATGGCTCAACAACAATCACAAGCAGCGCCGAATGCGGGTTTAGAGTTTGACTATATCGTGGTGGGAGCAGGCACCGCCGGGTGCCTGCTAGCGAATCGGCTGAGTGCCGACCCCAACCACCGTGTACTGCTGATAGAGGCGGGCGGGCGCGATAATTACCACTGGATTCATATTCCGGTGGGCTACCTCTACTGCATCAATAACCCACGTACCGACTGGCTGTTTCGGACTGAACCCGACAAAGGCCTTAACGGCCGCTCGTTGATCTATCCGCGGGGCAAGACGCTGGGCGGCTGTTCCAGCATCAATGGCATGATTTACATGCGTGGGCAGGCCCGGGATTACGACCACTGGGCTGAGGTGGCGGGCGACGATGCCTGGAGGTGGGAGAACTGCTTACCCGATTTCATCAAGCACGAAGATCACTATCGTCTTGACGGCGGCGGTGATGCCGATGCGAAGCATCGAGATTTCCACGGCCACGGTGGCGAATGGCGGATTGAAAAGCAGCGCCTCAAATGGCAGGTGCTGGATGATTTTGCCGAGGCTGCCGTCCAGGCAGGCATTCCGCGTACCGAGGACTTTAACCGTGGTTCTAACGAAGGCGTGGCCTATTTTGAAGTAAATCAGCGCTCGGGCTGGCGCTGGAATACAGCCAAGGCGTTTTTACGTCCCGCGCTGAAGCGCGACAACTTAACGCTCTGGCACTCCACTCAGGTCAATCGACTGCTATTTGAAAAGCGTGGGGAGGCGCTGCGCTGCGCAGGTGTGGAGGTGGAGCGGAATGGTCAGGTGCAGCGTGCCATGGTGAGCGGCGAGGTGGTGCTGTGCGCAGGCGCTATTGGTACGCCGCATCTACTTCAGCTTTCCGGCATAGGGTCGGGGGGATTGCTAGACGAACATGGCGTTGAGTTAGTGCATGAATTGCCCGGGGTGGGGGAGAACCTGCAGGATCATCTGCAGATTCGCTCGATATATAAAATCACCAATGGCAAAACCCTGAATGCCATTGCAAGCACCCTGTTAGGTAAAGCGGGGATTGGCTTGGAGTACCTGCTTAAGCGCTCTGGGCCTATGAGTATGGCGCCTTCACAGTTAGGGGCATTTACCCGCAGCTCTAAGGAACAAACGTACCCCAATATTCAATACCATGTGCAACCGCTGAGCCTGGAGGCTTTTGGCCAACCACTGCACCCGTACCCGGCGATTACCGCTAGCGTGTGTAACTTGAATCCGACCAGTCGTGGCACGGTGCGGCTAAAAAGCAGCGACCCCCGACAGGCACCGGCTATTTCGCCCAATTACCTGAGCACACCCGAGGATCGAAAGGTGGCCGCGGATTCTCTGCGTGTCACCCGGCGGATCGCCGAACAGACCGCGTTTGCCAAGTACGCTCCAGAAGAAGTGAAGCCCGGTGTTGAGTACCAAACCGATGACGAGCTAACCCGGCTGGCGGGGGATATAGGCACGACGATTTTTCATCCTGTTGGCACTGCCAAAATGGGCCGTGAAGATGACGCCATGGCCGTAGTCGATAGTCGGCTGCGAGTACATGGCATTAGCGGGCTACGTGTGGCTGATGCGAGTATTATGCCGACGATTACCAGTGGCAATACCAACTCACCCACGCTGATGATTGCGGAGAAAGCAGCCGGTTGGCTCCTTGCTGAGCGCGCTCAATGATCGGCCAACATACCGTCACACGAGCCAGCATAGCCGTGATTATAAGTGTGTTGACGCGCACGCGGGTTAGGCGCAAAATGACCCCAGTTGGTTAGCAAGTCGAACGTTGTCAGCAGCATAGAAGCGCCTCAAGCGTTAAATCTGGTGAAGGTTTCTTGTTCTACCCACTGCACTTCGGGTATTTCCCGGATTTAATTAGCTACATCGAGGATTTCGATCATGGCAACTGGCACAGTTAAGTGGTTTAACGACACTAAAGGCTTCGGCTTCATTTCTCCTGACGACAATGGCGACGACTTGTTCGCGCATTTCTCTGAAATTCAGTCTGAAGGTTTCAAATCTCTGCAAGACGGCCAGAAGGTTTCCTTCGACGTCACCCAGGGTAAAAAAGGCCTTCAGGCTTCTAACATCAAAGTTGTTTAAGTTAATTCTTAAATATTGAGATGTTAGCAATCACCGCCTAGCGTTGATTGACCAAAGAACCTCGCCAAGTGCGGGGTTTTTTGTATTTATACGATTGAGTGCAACGATACCTACCTCACACCTCACACCTCACACCTCACACCTCACACCTCACACCTCACACCTCACACCTCACACCTCACACCTCACACCTCACACCTCACACCTCACACCTCACATTTATATATTCCATTTTGATCTTTAAATGTTTCTAAAAATAACTTTTTAGAATATGAAGCTGGCCTCACAATACCTCATGTTTATTTATTGAGGGTGTTGTGGTGATGTCGGTTGATGCTTGGATTGCAGTCACGGTGGTGCTGACCATTTTTCCGCTCATGGCGTTTTCACGTCTAGGGCCGGATATCATTCTGCTGGGCGCGGTGATTGTGTTGATGACGCTGGGTGTGATTGACCCACAGCAGGCGCTGGGAGGCTTTTCCAATAGCGGTCTGTTTACCGTTGCCTTTATGTATGTGCTGGTAGCCAGCATTCGTGAAACTGGCGGTATCGATCTGATTATCCGCTATGTGCTTGGACGCCCTGTTAAAGAAAGAGGTGCGCTCATCCGCCTACTACTACCCGTCGCGACACTCAGCGCCTTTGTTAATAATACGCCCGTGGTCGCCACCTACATTCCTGCCGTCATGAGCTGGAGTCGTAGGCTGCGATTATCTCCCCAGCGACTCCTGATGCCGCTTAGTTTTGCGTCTATTCTAGGCGGGACGATTACTTTATTTGGTACCAGCACTAATTTAGTGGTGCATGGGCTGTTGTTAGAACGCTACCCCGAACTGGGTATGGGGCTGTTAGATTTAGCCTGGGTGGGTATTCCTGTGGCAGTGGTGGGGCTGGTTTATCTGATCGTACTTGGGCCGCGTTTACTGCCTTCCCGAGAAGGGGTGGCCAATGCGTTCGCCAACCCCCGCGAGTTCACCATTGAAATGGAGGTCGACCCGGCGGGCGTGCTGGTTGACCGCAGCGTTGAAGAAGCGGGACTGCGCCACTTACAGGAGCTGTTTCTGGTTGAAATTGAGCGCGCAGGCAACGTGGTGAGTGTGGTTGGCCCTGGTGAACAGTTAAAAGGCGGTGACCGGCTGGTGTTTGCGGGGACCTCCGATGCCGCAGTGGAGTTGCAGCAAATTCGTGGTTTGATTCCTTCACGGGATGATACGTCCAGTCTGGAGAAAGAGTTCAAGGAGCGCCGTTTGGTTGAGGCGGTGGTTTCTAATCAGTGCCAGTTTATCGGTCAGCGTATTCGCGACGGCCACTTCAGAACCTTGTATGGGGCGGCGGTGCTGGCGATCTGCCGAGGTGGCGAGCGCGTGAAAGGCAACCTGGGCCAAGTGCGGTTACAGCCTGCAGACGTTCTGCTGCTGGAAGCACGACCACCGTTTATTGAGCGTCATCGTCAGTCACGCGACTTCTTATTGATTAGCGAGCTGAATGGCGCCGCCCGGCCCATACACGAAAAAGCACCGCTAGCATGGGGCCTGCTGTTAGGGGCCGTGCTACTCGCTGCCTTAGGCGTACTGAGTATGCTCAACGCCGCCATGTTAGGGGCGGCATTAGCGCTTCTTACGGGGTGTTGCTCTGTGGGGGCAGCCAAGCGCGGCCTGGATACACAGGTGCTACTTACGATTGCTGCTTCTTTTGGTGTGGGTGCCGCGCTGCAGAGCTCCGGTGCTGCGCAAGCGATGGCGGGTGGGGTACTCACTTTTGTGGCGGGGAATCCTTTACTGCTGTTGATCGGCACCTATTGCGTGGTCGTGCTACTCACGGAGCTGGTGACCAATAACGCAGCAGCGGTGATTATTTTCCCAGTGGTGATGAGTGCCGCAGAAAGTTTGGGCGTTAGCCCAATGCCCTATGTAGTGGCGGTCATGTTTGCCGCTTCGGCGAGCTTTTTAACCCCTATCGGCTATCAAACCAATCTGATGGTGTATGGCCCCGGCGGCTATCGGGTCAGCGATTTTCTTCGTCTGGGGAGCGGTTTGAATATACTGACCGGCGCGATAGCGCTACTCTTGATTCCCCTGGTGTGGCCCTTTTAAGTTGAGAACGCATTTTTTTAAGCGGACTGCCGCTCGCGGTAAACGCTGGTTTGCGCTAGGGTGGCGCTTTTTAGATAAGGAATACGATTTCATGACTGCTCCTGGCGAACTGATTATTGAACCGAAAGATGGTCAACCCGCCGATGCGTGTGTGTTTATTATTCACGGCTTAGGTGCGGACGGTCACGATTTTGAACCGCTGGTGCCGGCGTTAGGGTTGCCCAAATCGGCACATGTGCGCTTTATTATGCCCCATGCACCGCGCCTGCCGGTGACGATTAATGGCGGCATGGTGATGCCCGCTTGGTACGATATTCTTGCCATGGATTTGGGGCGCAGGGTAGACGAGAGCCAGCTTAAGAAATCTGCTGAACGAATCCAGGCGCTGATCCAAGAGCAAATCGACCAGGGTATCGACAGCCAGCGCATTATTGTGGCGGGTTTTTCACAAGGGGGCGCGGTTGCCTATCACGCAGCGCTTACTTTTCCCGCGCCGCTGGGCGGACTCTTAGCGATGTCGACCTACTTTGCGACAGCAGACAATATCGTTCTCGCAGAAGCCAATCGTCAGATTCCGGTGGAAGTGCAGCACGGTAATTTTGATCCGATTGTGCCCGAGAGCCTGGGCCGCAGCGGCGCCGATCGCCTAAAAGCGATGGGCTACGCGGTCAATTATCGCCAATACCCCATGGCGCATGCGCTCTGCCCGCAGCAGGTTAACGATATTGGAAAGTGGCTAAGTACTCGCCTAAGCTGAGCGCTT
The DNA here is from genome assembly GCF_002836035.1 of Halomonas sp. MES3-P3E. NCBI lineage: Bacteria > Pseudomonadati > Pseudomonadota > Gammaproteobacteria > Oceanospirillales > Halomonadaceae > Halomonas > Halomonas sp. MES3-P3E. Next base: position 61,151 of record NZ_PJBT01000190.1, read on the forward strand.
ATTCGTGACCGATGCAAGGATGTAGCGAAAACGAATGATAGCTTCCTTTGACGCAATAGAAGTGCTGCTGGCGCTGTGTTTAACGGGGTCGGCGTTTGTGTGCCTGTTTGATCGCCATCTGATTCGCGCCTGTTGTTTCTTCGTCGTGTTTGCAGTCTCGATGGTGTTGGCTTGGTGGCAACTTGATGCGCCCTGGCTGGCAGCGGCAGAGCTGTTGTTGGGAGTAATGCTGACGGGCCCCTGCTTTTTCTATGCGCTGGGGCATCTTTCTCCTGGCGCTTCATCGCCTCTTAAACACGATACATTCAATGAGCCTTGGTCACGGGTGGCCATGCGCGTAGTGTTGGCGCTGGCTTGGTTTGTCATGGTCGGCGCGGCTATTCGTTATGTCATCGCCGACATGGTGTATTCACCTTCGGAGCATCCGTTGCTTTTAGCGGGCGTGTTGATTGCGGCCAGTGCCTTGGGGGCGTTTGCGTTGCATCGTCATCTGCTGCGCCGTTTGCTGGCGTTCAATATTCTTGGCTCTGGGGTGTTTATGCTGCTGGCTGGCGTGGCGGGCACCTCTGCGGCTGCCCAAGCGTTGATCAGCGTGGGGCTTCTTGTTGCGTGGCTGGGGTCGATGCTTGGAGCACTGTTGATAAGGCAGTTGTTACATCTGGAAGGGGTCAAGGCCTTGGGGCGTGACGGCGCCCTCAAGGAGCGCACTTCATGATCTGGCGGTTTGGTCTCTTCGATAGCACTTTTGAACCTCTTTTCAGCACCCACTGGGCACTAATAGGCGCCTTGGGTTTGCCGCTGCTTTTGGGTCTGTTAGCCGCCCTGTTTCCCCCTAAGCGTGCCTTTCCCGTTGTGCTCGCTAGCCTGCCAGTATTGGCGTCTGGAGTGATGCTGCTGGCTGCCTTTGAACAGGCGGGGCTACTGCGCTGGCAGTGGGAAGTGGCCGGTATTCACCTGTCGCTACGCTTAAACGGGCTGAGTGTGCTGCTGCTATTAACAACACAGTTGATCGGCGTTGCTGCGGCGCTTTATACCCCTGGCTATTTACGACTGAGCGAAACCGGGCCGCTGGCACGCTGGCTATGGCCTTTGATGGGCGTTTTGTTGAGTGCGCTTTCGTTAATTTGGTTAGCCACCGACTTGCTCACCCTGTATATCGCCCTGGAGTTAATGGGACTGGCAGCGGTGGGCATGTTGATGCTTTCAGGGAAAGTTCCAGCCATCGTGGCGGGGATGCGCTATTTACTCTTGGCACTGGTCGGGTCGCTCACTTACCTGCTCGGCGTGGCGCTGATTTTAGGCCACTGGGGGCGGTTGGATTTGCAGGGCTTAGCCGAGGTAGTAGAGCCAGGTCCAGTTGCATGGTTCGCCGCCGCGCTAATAGGCGCCGGGCTTGCTTTAAAAGCTGCACTATTTCCCTTACATGCGTGGCTGACCCCCGTGCACGAGAATGCCTGGACACCGGTGAGCTCGCTGCATGCCGCACTGGTGATCAAGGCATCGCTGTTCATGCTGCTGCAGCTCTGGAGCATCCTGCTGCCGGATACGTTCTTCGCTCCGCGTGTGATCGCCTGGTTGGGCATGTTGGCGATCGTATGGGGTGGGCTGTTGGCTTGGCGAACAGACTCGCTTAAAACCTTGGTCGCTTCCTCAACCGTTGCGCAGTTGGGCTATCTGATGGTGGCTTTCCCTCTGTTACTGGGGCCGGATATCGCACCGTTACCGCGTGCCTTGGCTTGGGAGGGTTTTTGGCTGCAATTAATGGGTCATGCCTTTGCCAAAGCGGCTATGTTCATGGCTGCTGGCAACCTGATATTGGCCACTGGCGAGAGCACGCTTAAAGGGTTGGCCGGCACCAGTCGCCGTTTGCCGCTTTCACTATTAGTGTTTGGCATTGCCTCGATCACCCTAATGGGCCTGCCACCGAGTGCTGGCTTCACGGCTAAGTGGATGCTGCTTCAGGCGATGATCATTACTGAGCAGTGGTGGGCGGTGGCAGCGCTATTAACCGGTACGCTGCTGACTGCAGCCTATATTTTTCGCATGTTTCGCTACTCCTTTGATGAGACGGCGCCGCGCCATCGGTATCAGCCGTTGGCGCCGGGTATGGACTTCATTGCACTGTCTCTCGCATTAACTGCTTTCGCGCTTGGGCTACTAGCACATTTTCCGCTGGAATTGATGCATGGAGGAAGCCCATGAACGCCGCGTGGTTACCGTTAACCGCTTTGGCCACTTCGTTGCTGGTCGCCGTGACTATTTTTACACTGCCTGAAGAGGCTAGGCGGCTCCGTACGACCATTAACCTCGTGGCAGCGGTGTTTAAGATTATTCTAGTCACCCTGATGGTCAGGCGGGTCGCCGCCGGGCATGAAGACATTTTTAGCTTTCAAGTCATTGGTGGCCTTGATTTCGTACTGCGTACCGATGCACTAGGGGTGATGTTTGCCGGGCTGTCATCGCTGCTGTGGCTATGTACCACCATTTACGCCATTGGTTACCTGGAAGGTTCTGCTAATCGAAAGCGTTTCTTTGGCTTCTTCAGCCTCTGCGTCGCCAGCACGATCGGTATTGCGCTGGCTGATAACCTGTTTACCTTTCTGATTTTCTACGAAATGTTGACGCTCTCCACCTACCCGTTGGTGGTGCACAACGGTACGCAGCAAGCCCTCAATGCAGGACGCGTCTATTTGCGCTACACGCTAAGCGCGGGCGTGGTACTGCTGCTGGCTGCGGTGCTGCTGTATACCCTGACAGGGGACCAATCGTTCTCTTCTGAAGAGGGCTTGGGCGACTATTTAAACGATCATCGTGGACTGCTAACGCTGATATTTACCCTGTTAGTAGGTGGGCTTGCGGTAAAGGCTGCCATGGTGCCACTGCATGGATGGCTACCGAGAGCGATGGTGGCGCCTGCGCCAGTGAGTGCGCTGTTGCATGCGGTGGCGGTGGTTAAGGCGGGGGCTTTCGGCATTCTGCGGGTTGTTTACGACCTCTACGGTATTGAGCTGAGCGTAGAGCTGGGTGTGATTACCGTGTTGGCAGTGGCAGCGTCCATCACGATTATTTACGGTTCTTTAAGGGCGATTGCCCAGGAGGAATTGAAACCACGTCTGGCGTTTTCTACCGTCAGCCAAGTCTCCTACATCATTCTTGGGATAGGCCTGTTTGGCCCTTTTGGTACTGTCGGGGCGCTAGCACACTTGCTTCACCAGGGTTTAATGAAGGTCACGCTGTTCTTCTGTGCCGGTAACTACGCCGAAGAGTTGGGGATCCATCGCATTGACGAAATGGATGGTGCCGGTAAGCGTATGCCACTGACCAGCATTGCGTTCACCATTGGCGCGTTAGGCATGATTGGCCTACCTCCCGTGGCTGGGTTTATTACCAAGTGGTATCTCGGAGTCGGTGCGATTCAGGCCGAAATGTACTGGGTCGTTGCCGTATTGGTAGCGAGCAGCACGCTCAACGCCATCTACTTTTTGCCGATTGTACACCGCTTGTGGTTTCGACTGGGGCCATCCCATGGCAAAGGCAGTTGGCCCAAAGAGCAGCGTTTAGGCCGTTTAGAAACCCATGGCTGGCTGCTTTGGCCCATGGTGTTTACCGCTATGGTCAGCCTGGGCGCGGGGTTATTTGCCGGGCTCCCCTTTAGCCCCTTGGATTGGGCCGCTCGCGTGGCGTCCGGGGAGTATCTGCCATGATGACATTGCTGCTGGTGTTGGCACTGCTTTGGCCGCTTGGCGTTGCGGGTGGCGCGGTGTGGAATGCCTACCGTACCCCCGCCGCACAGCGGGGCTATTTTTCAGTGTTATGGCTAAGCGCTGCTTGGCCAGCGCTATTGTTGGCCTATGGCGGGGAGGCGCACTGGACAATCGATGCCTGGATGCTGGGTGGCGAATGGGAGCTAAACTCGCTAAGCCGACCATGGCTTGCATTTACTGCGTTGCTTTGGAGCATCGCCGCCCTTCATGCCAGAGGCTATTTTGCGGCGGAGCAGGAGAAGGCCCAAGCGGGGGATCAGGACGCACAGCGGCGCTTGCTAAGGCTTTCGGTGCTGTGGCCATTAACCCTGCTGGGCAACGTGCTGCTGGTCATTGCCCAGGATATCGCCAGTTTCTATTTAGGTTTTGCGCTGATGACCTTCGCCGCCTACGCCTTGGTGGTACATAGCGGTACAGACGAGGCCAAGCTGGGTGCCAAGGCTTATTTGATATTAGCCGTCGTTGGTGAAGGGCTCATTTTAGGTGGGTTTTTATGGGCGGCAGGAGAGGCCGACACGCTTTTGTTACAAGGTGTGCGTGAGGGCATCCTGGTCGCCGAGCATGGCGCCTGGATGGCCGCCTTGCTGTGTTTGGGGTTTGGCGTAAAAGCAGGCGTAATCGGTTTGCATGTATGGCTGCCGTTGGCGCATCCGGTAGCGCCTGCGCCAGCCAGTGCCGTGCTGAGCGGGGCGATGATTAAGGCCGGGTTGCTAGGCTGGATTAGTGTACTGCCATTAGGTAATGAGCAAGTGTCAGAACCGCTAGCCCAGTTTGGCAACGGTATGTTGATCGTAGGCTTGGCGGCAGCATTTGGCGCCGCGCTGTATGGCGTCTTTCAGCGCCATCCAAAAGCCGTATTGGCCTACTCCAGTATTAGCCAGATGGGCATGATGACCGCCCTGGTGGCGATGGGATTGGTCGCGCCAGACGTATGGCCGCTGCTGTGGCCAGGTTTAGTGCTGTTTGCTGCTCATCACGCGCTGGCAAAAGGCTCGCTGTTTATGGGCACCAGTATCAGCGAGCATTTACCGCGCTGGCCGCTACCATTGATATGGGCACTGCTAGCGCTGCCCGGTATATCGCTGTCGGGCGCTATCGGCGCGGGCATGGTTAGCAAGTGGGGAGTGAAAGGTCCGCTCTATGAAATGCACCATGAGTCGCTGATCAAGCTGCTCAGTTGGGCCGCTGTGGGCACTGCGGCGCTGGTGAGCGTTGCCCTCTGGCGACAGTGGCAGCAACGTCATAAAGGGGGCAGCAACCTAGAGCAGAGGGGCGCCTGGTTAGTGGCCATCATCGCAGCGTTGTTGACGCCGCTTTGGCTTCCCCTGCCTGCTGGCAGCATCGAGATGCCGCCGCTGAAAGAGTGGCAGGGGATCATGTGGCCATTTCCGGTAGGCGTACTGCTCGCGGTGGTGGGGTGGTTCCTAACGCGCCCATTGAAGGGCAAAACGCTTCCCGCGGGCGATCTATGGTGGCTCTATGCATTTGTTATTGGCGCTGTGCTGGTGCCTATCCGGGCTTTGGGTCACGGCTGCGGCCGACTGAAATCGGCAAGCGTGGTAACCGCTCAAAAAGCCGAAGAGACGTTGATGGGCCATTTAACTCGGCTATTGTCGGGGGAGTCCTGGTTGCGTCACCATACTAGCGGTTTAATGATGATGCTTGCCGTACTACTAGCGGCGCTAATGATGTGGGAAGGCCAGCAATGATACGTCTGTTAGAAAAACAGTTGTTTGGAACGCACCTAAGCAGGCATTTATCAGGAGCTCTCTGTGGGTAAGCTTGCGCGGGGTCGGCGCGCTCTGGTGCCCGGCGATATCCCGCAGCGTGGCTGGCACGATATTGCCTGGCGTGTGGTACGAGCCGCTCGCCGAAACCGTATTACCATGTTGGCCGCAGGCGTGGCTTTCTACGCGTTGCTGGCATTGTTCCCCACTATCGCCGCGGTGATTTCACTCTGGGGTCTGCTGTTTGACCCTTATGAAGCAGGCCAGCAACTGTATGAGATTAGTCGTTTCATGCCCCCCCGATGCCGCTAAATTGATTGATCAACAGGCTCAGCAGGTGGTTGAAAGTGCGGAGTCAGGTAACTTTTTGGGTGCCCTCGCCGGACTGTTGATTGCAATGTTTATTGCCTCGAAGGGGGTGGCGGTGTTGGTGATCGGCCTAAACGTGGTGTATGGCGAAACTGAAAAGCGCAGCCTGTTACACCGCAGTACGGTATTGGTATCACTGACCTTTGGCTTGATTATTATGACGCTGATTTCGCTGGGTTTTATCGCCATCGTGCCGGTGGTGGTTAACTCCCTGGCGATTGATCCGCCGTTGGATAAGATCCTTCAATGGCTACGCTGGCCAGCGTTGCTGTTCATGATGAGCATGCTGATCGCACTGCTTTACCGCTATGCGCCTTATCGACGGTCCGCGCAGTGGAGCTGGTTAAGCTATGGCACGCTTCTGGCAACGGTGATGTGGCTATTGGGTTCCGGCGCACTTTCGCTCTATGTGCGCTATTTCTCAACTTTCAGCGAGCTTTATGGATCGCTAGGTGCCGTCGTGGCACTCATGATCTGGTTTTGGTTGTCTGCATTTGTGGTGCTGTTTGGTGCGGAAGTTAATTGCGAAATGGAGCGTCAAACCTATAACGACACCACAACGGGGGAGTCGCGTCCGCTAGGTGAGCGTGAAGCGTTTGCCGCTGATACGATTGGTGCCCCCCGGCCGGATATGGGGTCGACCGGCGATTCAGAGAGTTAGACGCTGAGCATGGGACAGGGTAAGGCCCCTCCTACCCCTGAGGCAGGAGGGGGAATCATCTTTAATAGATGTACTTTATAACAACTCCTCCGCTGCCAGCGCCAAGCGTGAACGTTCAACGCTTTTCAGTGTGATGTGCCCGGCGTGGGGCCAATCACGAAAGCGCTCAACTACCGCTGCCATGCCGCAGGTGTTAGCCGTGAGATACGGCGTATCGATCTGCCCAACGTTGCCCAGACAGACAATCTTCGTATTGCGCCCCGCCCGGGTGACCAGTGACTTGAGCTGTTTGGGAGTAAAGTTTTGTGCCTCATCAATGATTAAAAAAGTGTCGTTTAAGGTGCGGCCGCGCATAAAGCTCGGTGAGCGTATTTGTACCCGCGAGCCAATCAACTGCCGCGTGGCGCCGTTGTCCCAGCTTGATTCTCCCTCCTCATTGCGTAACAGGTTGTCCATATTGTCGTGGAAGGCCCCCATCCACGGCGACATCTTCTCCTCTTCGGTGCCGGGTAGAAAGCCAATATCTTCACCCATCGGAATCGGCGCGCGGGTAAACACAATGCGCTCAAACAGCTTGGCATCCAGCGTCTGCTGAAAGGCGGCGGCCAGAGTCATAAAGGTTTTACCCGTACCGGCATTACCCGCAATGGTCACTAGGTCAATATCGGGGTCCATCAGAAGGTTTAAGGTGAAATTTTGCCGGCTGTCGTGAGCGTGGACGCCCCAGACACCTGCGTGATGGCGGTAGTTAGTCAGCAGTTGCAGACGAGCCGAGGAAGGCCCCAGTTCACGAATGATCGCCTCAAACTCGGCGCCGTTTTCGCTATCCGAGACCAGCATGCCAACGTGCCATTGGCGGGGCATATTCCCAGTGAGCTGATAGAACGTATGGTGACCAACGCGTTCAACGGTCACATCTACATTCAACGTTTCCCAGAGTGACGCACCATCATGGCCTGCTGAGGCGTAAACCTGTGCGCCTTCGATCATGGCGTCGCTGTCGGAGAAAGCTCGGTCGTTAAGGTAATCTTCAACCGGTACTTTCAATGCAGCGGCTTTTACACGGAGGTTAATATCCTTGGTGACCAGGATGACGGAGGCGTCGGGGCGTTCTTCGCGTAGGCGGCAGGTCTCCGCCAGTATGCGGTTGTCTGGGCTATCATCTAGGGCGTCAAAAAGTTTTAAGTCGCTATAGCATAAGAAGTGCAGGCGTCCTGTTTCGCCGCTGATGCGTGGAATCGAAATGCCGCGTTGGATCTCGTCAAAGGTGACTTGGCTAGTAAGGTCAGAGAGCGTACGGCTGATTTGGCGAGCCGTGCGAGCGATTTCACGAACACCGTTTTTGTGCTTATCAAGCTCCTCCAGAACTGTCATGGGGATAACGACATCGTGCTCATCAAAGTGATAAAGCGCGGCGGGGTCATGAATGAGGACATTGGTGTCCAACACATACAGCCGAGTGGCTTTCTTATCGAGTCGTACCATCGTTGGAATCACTCCTTGGTTGACGGCAACTTCGACACTGGCAGGTGCGTATTACGCCTAGATGACACTTGCCTGTGTCTCCCTCACGTGGCGTGTCCTGGCGGCTCCTTATTTAGCTATTTTTAATAGCGTGGAAGGCTTTGGTGTTTTTCGCCACAAAAAAGATTTCAACGATATGTCAGCCGGTTCTGTGTGTTAGTTCTGTGTGTTAGTTCTGTGTATCAGTTCTGGGAGGCTAAGAAGTGTGCCACTTTCGTCAATAAGGCAGTGGCAACCACGCCGCGGTTGTCGCTCTCAACGTAGCGGTAGTAGTGACTATCTAACGCAAGGTCATGGTTAAGCGTGCACAGTGTGCCCGCCTCCAGGGCACCTTTAACCAGCGGGTAAGGCAGTAGCGCCCAACCGGTTGCGTTGATAACGGCGTCGCGAATGACCTCAAACATCGTTAGCCCAAGATAATTGCCTGAAAACAGTGCTTCACTGATCAGCTTGTCATCCTGCACGTGGGTTAAACACACTTGGGTGTACTGAGCTAAGTCGTCGCGGTTAACGCTAGGCAGGCGACTCAGCGGGTGTTGAGGCGCGGCCACTAAACGCATGCTGACCGGTGCTAGGTTGGCGGCGTTGGCGTCAATGCCTTCAGCGGTGTACAGGCCAAAGGCAATATCCACCGTTTGGCGCTGCACAAACTGGGTATGCTCCTGAGGAGGTACCAAATAAACCGAAATCGCGGTGAGCGGAAACTGCTGTTTTAGGTCATGCATCACCTGACGCCAAAAAACTTCAGGCAAAGCGTCATCGCGGGCAATGCAGAGTTGGCTTTCAACGCCCTGCAAATGCTGGTGGCAGTGCTTTTTGATCCGGCTGGCGCTGGTGAGTAACCGGTAGCAGTCGGGCAGTACGCTATCGCCTACGGCGGTGAGGGTGAGGCTATTGCCAGAGCGCTCAAATAGCGCCACTCCCAGGCTGTCCTCTAACGCATTAACCGCAGCGCTAAGGGTGCTCCGCTTGAGACCGGTATGCCGCGCCGCGGCGGCAAAAGAGCCATGTTCGGTAACATCAATAAAGGCTTGAACCTGTTCCGCACGCATAATCGTTCCGCTGGACTCGTTGAGCGCCATTTAACTTGGCGCTGAGCGATTCGTGATTGTTATCACTCCCTTCTATTATGGCCCACAATTTGACTAATGCTATGGAGTTATCCGCGTGACCCCCTTTGTTGCCGAGCGCCGTGCGCTAAAATTCTCAGCCATTTCAGCTAGCCTGTTTGCGTTTACCGGGCTTGCGCTAGGGCTTACCAGCGGTTCAATCACCATCCTATTTGATAGTGGCTATTCGCTATTGAGCTTAGTGTTGGCATCGTTATCGCTGTATGCCCTCAAGCAGGCGCGCAAACCGGCGGATGATCACTACCCCTTTGGGCGGCTGACGGTGGAGCCGCTTGCGGTGCTGCTCAAAGGCGTAGTGATCGCTATGGTTTGTATCGTGTCGCTAGTGTCCGCCCTGTGGAGCCTGCTTGATGGTGGCCGTCTGGTGACGCTGGACTTGGCGCTGATGTTTGGCGTAGTCAACGTAACGGGCTGTTTATTAACCTGGTGGTGGCTGGCGCGCTACGCTCGTGTCGCGCGCTCCTCGCTGTTAGCCGCCGAGTTACGCCAGTGGCAGATGGATACCTGGCTGAGTGCCGCTGTCATGCTTGGATTTGGGCTTACTTGGGTGTTAACTCAGTCGCCCTGGGCCAGCTATGCGCGCTTTGCCGATCCTGTGATGGTGCTGATCATTGCAGGCTATTTCTTACCTATGCCGATCAGGATGGTGAAAGGGGCATTACGTGAGCTTATGTTTGGCGGCTCATGCAGCAGCGTGCGCCAGAATGTGGTGCAAGATGTCGCCGATTTTGATGTTTGCGCCGACGATGTGCGTCTGGCCCAGGTGGGCAGTTTTCTGATGGTGGATATCCAGCTCGACAAACAGCAGTTCAATGATGCCCAAGAAATTGTCGATAGCGTAGAGCAGCGTTGTAAGCGGCTAAATCTGCGCCCGGTGACAAGCCTGACACTGGTTGCTGGCTAAGATGTACGAAAAATATTGACGTTCTGTTTAAACCAATGCTATTTGGCGCTACCGACAATAGGTGTCGGCCTAATATTGATACGTTGAGGGTTGTAAAAACATGCCATTGCGCCGCTGTTTACCCGTACTGCTGCTGACCGTCATGGTCGCTGGCTGTGCAAGCTCTACCATTGCTCCAAGCTATACCTCCAGCAATCCTGATGTCATGCGGATTGGCGGTGAACGTCCCTCCAATCGGGATGCAACGGTCGAAAGCGCCGGTTCGTTCTGCCTGGAAACTACAGAACGTTGGAACGAGCATGGCCGTACCCCCGATGACCAAACGCTATGGGCGAAAGACACCCTACGTAAAGTGGTGCCTTGCAAGCAGTAATCGTTAGCAGAACCAAAACCGCCAGCTTCGATAAGCTGGCGATTTTGTACGCAAAGAGAATCGTTAGTCCTGTTTCTTTTCCGGTTTGCCTTTGCGCTTTGTACTCGCGAACTCTTCTAACTCCTTCTCGCTCATCGAGTCATACATCTCTTTAGACGAACCATAAAGTTCGCTCGGCTTGGTTTCGCCGCGCTTGGCGGAAAGTGCCGCGCCCGCCGCTTTCTGCTGTGCTTTAGAGGTTGCTGGCATTGCTGAACTCCTTTCGGTTAGCTTCCTTTTACCGACTGCACTATTAAGCATTTAACAATTAAACACTGCATTATTGAGCATAGTAGCTGGGGCGCAGCTTTCCAGAAGCATCAATCAAACCTTCCACCTGTTCTAATCGGTTGACTTTCTTTTGCCTGTCGCGCTATTAACCTAAAGGGCGAAATGCGCCTCCACAGTAAATCTTGAGTATCAACGCTGTTAACGAAGAGAGTGACATGACACCGGCTATTCATAGCGCGAAACACGCAGGATTTGCCTTTCAGCTTCATGAGTACGAGCACGACGCCTCCGCACAATCCTTCGGGTTGGAAGCAGCGGAGAAGCTGGGCGTAGCAGTGGAGCAGGTATTTAAAACGTTAGTTGTGAAGCTGGATGGCAAACAGCTGGCAGTGGGCATTGTGCCGGTAAATTGCCAGTTAGGCTTGAAGCAGATCGCCAAGGCTGCAGGGGCCAAGAAAGCAACGATGGCGGAACCATCGGAAGTGGAGCGTACCACCGGCTATGTGCTGGGCGGCGTTAGTCCACTGGGCCAAAAGCGGCGTCTGGCGACGTTTATCGATAGCTCCGCAGAAACTTTTGCCAATATTTATGTCAGTGCCGGGCGGCGCGGGCTAGAGATCGAGCTCTCGCCTAGGGATCTAGCCACCCTGAGTCAGGCCGCTTTTGTACCTTTGGCAACGTGATGGCGGCGCAGGCCGAAGCACTTTCTGGTATGGTGCGGTTACGTTTGTGCGTCACTTGCCCTCCAGGGGGCGCACGCTGTGTTTCTGATGGCCGCCCACCTGTGGCCCAAGCAAGGTAATATCGTGTCTGACTCCTCTTTCTCCTCGTTAGCGTTGCCGCAAGCTTTGCTGAGCAACCTTGCGTCCCTTGGCTACCATGAAATGTCGCCAGTGCAAGCTGAAAGCCTGCCGCCTATGCTGGCCGGACGCGATGTGCTGGCGCAGGCGAAAACCGGCTCAGGTAAAACGGCGGCCTTTGGCTTAGCGCTGCTGGCTAAATTGAAAGTAGAGAGCTTTGCGGTGCAAGGCTTAGTTCTGTGCCCCACTCGCGAGCTCGCTGACCAAGTGGCAGAAGAGCTGCGCCGTTTGGCTCGTGGTATGGCGAATGTGAAGATACTAACCCTTTGCGGGGGCGCGCCGTTTGGGCCCCAGCTTGGCTCTTTGGAGCATGGCGCGCACATTGTCGTGGGCACGCCAGGGCGTATTGACGAGCATTTGCGCAAAGGGTCGTTGACCCTCGACTCGCTCTCGATACTGGTGCTGGATGAAGCCGACCGCATGCTGGATATGGGTTTCCAGGCCACTATTGATGACATCATTGCCGATACGCCAACTGACCGCCAAACGCTGTTGTTCAGCGCGACCTTCCCCGATGAGGAGTCCTCGGGCGGCCTAACGGTGATGACCCGTGGCGTGATGCGTGAACCCGTAATGGTGAAAATCGCCGAAGTGCACGACGCCAGCACAATTCAGCAGCACTTTTATAGCGTTGCCGATGAAGACGCGCGATTTGACGCCCTGCGTCAGCTACTGCTGACCTATCGGCCTGCCACCAGTGTAGTGTTCTGCAACACCAAACGTGAAACCCAAGCAGTGGCTGAACAGCTAACGGATGCCGGGTTTAGCGCCGTGGCGCTGAATGGCGATTTAGAGCAGAAAGACCGTGACCGGATACTCATCCTGTTTGCTAATCAGAGTGCCTCTATTCTAGTGGCCACTGACGTTGCCGCCCGAGGTTTGGATATCGCCCAACTGGACGCTGTGTTCAATTACCAAATTGCTCGCGAGCTTGATGTCCACGTGCACCGGGTAGGTCGCACGGGTCGCGCGGGTGCCAGCGGTATTGCGTGTACGTTAGTGACCCCTAAAGAAAGCTACCGCTTAGAGCGACTGGAAGGGTTGCTGGAACAGCCTATTGCGACTGAAAGCTTGCCAAAGCCCCAGCACTCATTGCCGTTTGAGCCGCTCATGGCAACGCTGCAATTAGCCGGTGGTAAGAAAGATAAACTGCGCCCCGGCGATATTCTTGGTGCGCTGACCAGTGAAGGCGGCTTGCGCGGCGAGCAAGTGGGTAAAATTAAAGTGCTCGCGCGCAGTGCTTATGTGGCCGTTGAGCGCGATGTGATTCAGCAGGCTCAGGCCAAACTCGAGCGTGATAAATTAAAAGGGCGGGCTTTCCGTGTTCGCCGTATCCGTTATTGAAAGCGTACCAAAGAGGAGCCGACGCAGCTAACCATGAAAATCCCTAAGCGATTACAGCCCCTCGTCGATGATGGCATGATCGACGAGGTGCTGGTTCAGTTAATGAGTGGCAAAGAGGCGCAGGTCTACGTGGTGCGCTGCGGTGAAGATGTACGCTGTGCCAAGGTGTTTAAAGAGGCCAAACAGCGCAGCTTTAAACAGGCCGTTCAGTACCAGGAAGGACGTAAAGAGCGCAACAGCCGCCGTTCACGGGCAATGGCCAAGAAAACCCGTTACGGCCAGAAAGAGCAGGAGCAGGCATGGCTCAATGCCGAAGTCGATGCGCTTTATCGTCTTGCCTCTGCGGGTGTACGGGTGCCCGAACCTCACGGCTTTGTCGACGGTGTACTGCTGATGGAGATGATCAGCGATGCCGAGGGGAATGTGGCACCGCGCTTGGATGAAGTCACGCTTACCTCAGAGCAGGCCGTTACCTACTACGCCAAAGTCATTCAAGACGTGGTTAAAATGCTTTGCGCGGGTTTGATTCACGGCGATTTGTCGGAATTTAATGTGCTGGTCGATGCCTCTGGCCCGGTGATTATCGATCTACCTCAGGCCGTTGACGCGGCAGGCAACAACAGCGCAGCGGCAATGCTGTATCGCGATGTGGATAACATGCGTAATTACTTCGGCCAGTTCGCGCCAGCGCTTCTGAACACCGAATATGGTAGAGAGATGTGGGCGCTGTATGAAACCGGTGAACTACACCCGGATAGTAAGCTCACTGGCCACTTCGATGCCGACACTCATATTGCGAACGTCGATGAGTTGATGGAAGTCATCGACGATGCCAAAGAGGAAGAGGCTGAACGTCAGGCGCGTATGCGCGACGATGACGACGACGGCGAGATTCCGCAGCCTTATTGAATCAGCGCACTTGATAGCCCTTGAGCAATAGTTCGTGAAGAACAGCCCTGGAAGAACAGCCCCGGTCAATAGCCATAGCTGACGTTAATCGATATCCTTAGCTTGTTAACGGTTGTTGGCCGCTCGCTTCTTGGCAGGGCTGCCAGTGAAAACATGGCTAAGGTGAGGAGTGCGTGTGAGGGGCAGCGTAAAGGGAGTGTCGGCAAGGAGTGCAAAAGCGCTATTAACATCGTTAGCCATTGGCGCCATCGGCGGCACGCTGTTTCAACTGACCGGTTTACCCCTCGCCTGGATGCTAGGCCCATTGATTGCCAACCTGCTGGCTTCTTCAAAAGGCGTGAGGGTCGCAGTGCCCGAGCCGCTGCGCAACGTATTTCTAGCAATAATGGGGATGGTGTTAGGTAGCCAAGTGACGCCCCAGTTAGCGAACCGCGTACTGGACTGGCCTGTTTCCGCCGCGCTATTACTGCTGGGGGTCGCCGCTTCCACCGCCGTTGCCGCTGCCTGGTATCGCCGCTGTGGTTTTGACCCGGTCAGTGCCTGGTTTGGCGCTTCTCCTGGCGCCATGACAGCGATGATACTGCTGGGAGAAAAGTGTGGCGGGGACCCTCAGCGCATTGCGGTTGCCCAGTCGCTACGCATCATTTTAGTCATTCTCTTTTTGCCGCCCCTATTTTGGGCCTATCAAGGAGGGGGTGAGGGGATAGGGCCTGTGCACAGCGGCTTGGAGCATGGTTGGATGCTACTGCTTATCCCGCTATTGTTGCCGCTAGGCCGCTGGCTGCGCATTCCCAGCTCGGCACTGTTGGCACCCCTGCTGATGGCTGCTCTGTTATCCGGTTTTGATATTGCTAGTCTCGCTCTGCCAGGGTGGGGAATGAACGTGATGCTATGGGTCTTGGGCAGTGCCATTGGGTCGCGCTTTCAAGGTATGACGCGCAGGCTTTTTGGGCGTTATTTATGGCAGTCTGGCGTTGCTACGCTGTTAGCGCTGATAGTGTTGGCACTGTTTGCCGAGCTAATCCACCAGCTGTTGGGCGTCGGGCGCGATGTGGCGCTACTGGCGCTGGCACCCGGTGGCATTGGTGAAATGGCGATCCTAGCGGTAGCGCTAAATATCGATCCGGTATTTGTTGCCTTCCACCACTTACTGCGAATGGTCACCCTAATGATCATTGCCCCGTTCTGGGCGCGCTGGCTTATGCGCCGTTCAGCCGCCTGATACTCGAACAATCAAACGTTAAATTATAAAGAACCCAAAGACCGTCAATACCAACGCCAGTGACGTAAGGAAACATCATGCTATCGCGTGTTTTACAGCCGCTATTTCGTTATTTCGAAACACGGGTTAACCCTTACCCGGAAGGCGAGGTCAAAACGCCGCCTAAAGGCTTAATGCCGTTTATTGTGCACTTTTCCCGTCCGATGCTGCCGCTGTTACTGCTAATGACGCTGTTCACGGCGCTGGTGTCGGCGGCTGAAGTGGTTTTCTTCAGCTACATGGGTCAACTAGTCGATTGGCTGGGCAACGTTGAACGTGCAGGCTTTTGGGCTGAAAACGGCCTGTGGCTTGCTGGCCTGGGGCTAGTGCTGCTGATCGGCTTGCCGCTGTTGGTGCTGATGCAGTCACTGGTCACCCATCAGAGTATTTTCGGCAACTACCCGATGATCGGCCGCTGGCTATCCCACCGCCATATGCTGAGCCAGAGCCTGGCATTTTATCAGGACGAATTTGCCGGGCGGGTGTCGCAAAAAGTGATGCAAACGGCGCTGGCGATCCGCGAGACCGTCACCAAGGTGATGGATTTATTGGTCTATGCCATCGTCTATTTCACTGGCGCGGCCTACCTGCTGGGCCGGGCGGATCTGTTGCTGCTGATTCCGCTGGGCTTATGGCTAGTGGGCTACCTGGCGATCATGCGCTACTTCGTACCGCGTCTGCGTGATGTCTCCATGGATCAGGCGGACGCTCGTGCCCAGATGACCGGTCGCGTGGTGGACAGCTACAGCAATATCCAAACCATCAAGCTGTTTGCCGATACCGAGCGCGAGCAGCGCTACGCCAAAGACGCGATGGAAGGCTTTATGGTCACCGTTCACCGCCAGATGCGCTTAGTAACGATCATGAGCGTGGGATTGACGCTGCTCAACACGGCGCTGTTGGTGGGTACTGCGGCCATGGCGATCAGCGCCTGGTACACGGAGGCGATTTCCCTGGGCGTTTTGGCGATTGCCATCGCGCTGGTCATGCGTATCCGCTTTATGTCCGACTGGATTTTGTGGGAAGTCGCCGGGCTGTTTGAAAATATTGGCACGGTTCAAGATGGCATGAACACCATCGCTCAGAAGCCAACGATCAGCGATGCGCCCAATGCGAAAGCGCTTCAGGTTCCCCATGGCGAAATTGTGTTTGACGCGCTGCGCTTTCAATACGCCCAGGCGAAAGGGGAGAGTAAAAACGTCTTTGATGGACTCAGCCTGACCATCAAGCCCGGCGAGAAAATCGGCCTGATCGGCCGTTCCGGCGCAGGTAAATCTACCCTGGCCAATCTGCTGCTGCGTTTTTATGACTTGCAAGGTGGGCAGATATTGATCGACGGGCAAAACATTGCCGAGGTGACTCAAACCTCCTTGCGCCACCAGATTGGCATGGTTACCCAGGACACCTCGCTGCTGCACCGCTCACTGCGTGACAACATCCGTTACGGCAGCCCCCACGCCAGTGATGACGACGTTTGGAACGCGGTGTGCCGCGCCCATGCAGATACCTTTATCAATGATCTGGTCGACCCGAAAGGGCGTCGCGGACTGGATGCCCATGTGGGCGAGCGCGGAGTGAAACTTTCCGGCGGGCAGCGCCAGCGGATTGCGATCGCCCGGGTGCTGCTCAAAAATGCCCCGATTCTGGTTCTGGATGAGGCCACCTCGGCGCTGGACTCGGAAGTGGAGGCCGCTATTCAAGAACAGCTGGATACGCTGATGGAAGGCAAAACGGTGATTGCCATTGCGCATCGGCTGTCGACCATTGCCATGCTCGATCGGTTAATTGTGGTGGATGAAGGGCGCATGGTGGAAAGCGGCACGCATCAGCAGCTGCTTTCACACAACGGCATTTATGCCAGCCTCTGGCAGCGCCAGTCAGGTGGCTTCCTGGGGCTTGATATTGATGGCAACGACCCCAACCAACAGTAGATACATACATCACTGTACATATTTGAACTGTACATACTGAGGTAACGATGAAAGCGATCAAGCTGAATCAGCCTGGCGGTTTGGACAAGCTGGACGTTGTCGACATGGACGCGCCTGGTGAACCGGGCCCTGGTGAAATCCGAGTGCATCTACACGCCAGCTCGCTGAATTTCCACGACTATGCCGTGGTCGCCGGAATGATTCCAACGGAAGACCTGCGCATTCCCATGTCTGATGGGGCCGGAGTGGTAGAGGCGGTCGGTGAAGATGTCAGCGAATTCGCGGTGGGCGACCACGTGGTATCCACCTTCTTCCCGCATTGGCTGGAAGGCCCGGCTAGAGTAGGCGATTTTCGCACTACGCCGGGCGACGGCGTAGACGGCTATGCCCGTGAGCAGGTTGTACGCCCCGTGGAGTGGTTTACTCATCAGCCCAAGGGTTACAGCCATGCTGAGTCAGCGACGTTAACGACCGCGGGCTTAACCGCTTGGCGGGCCTTAGTGGTCGATGGTGACATTAAAGCGGGTGATACTGTGCTGGTGCTGGGCACCGGAGGGGTCTCCATTTTTGCACTGCAGTTTGCCCGCCTGATGGGGGCGCGTGTGATCGCCACCTCATCGTCGAATGAAAAACTGGCGCGGCTGCGGGAAATGGGCGCCGAGCACACCATCAATTATAAAGAGACGCCTGAGTGGGGTAAGCGAGTTAAAGAGCTTACCAACGGTGAAGGCGTTGATCATGTTGTCGAAGTGGGCGGCCCTGGTACGCTACCGCAGTCCATTGAAGCAGTAAAAATTGGTGGTCATATCGCCCTGATAGGCGTGCTCACGGGGCGTGAGGGTGAGATACCGACAGCTAAATTAATGGCCAAGCAGGCGAGTTTGAAAGGCTTGATCGTCGGCAGTCGTCGCCAACAGATCGAAATGATCCGTGCACTCGAAACGTTCGATATGCATCCGGTGATTGACCGGGAATTTCCGCTGACAGAAATCGCTAACGCCTTTCACCACCAGGAGTCTGGTCAGCACTTCGGTAAGATTTGTCTAACGTTTTAAGCCAGTTGGCATAGTCATTTCTACAATCGCTATAGCCAGAAAGCTTGCACGCCTAGCCGAACTTGTGGGCGTGCAAGATCAAATTCACGTTATTCCGGCAATAGGCTATAGACTACCCCCTTTACTTCAAGCTCAAGTATTTCTTTGTAGGGCACTGTAATCCCTTCCACATCGCCTGGCGTACGGTAGCTGTTTTTAATTTCAGTTTCTGGAATTACTTTCACGCCTAACAAGCCGACATGCTGAATTCTGGCACTAAATCGATTACCTTCATGCTCGATCAATAGCCGCTCACCAGCAATGCATTTTTCTAATTTGGCGTGTAGCTCTTCTTCGCTGACCTGAACAACACTCATCGCTTTCTCCTTTAGCTGTTGCCTACGACATCCGTCCTATAAGAGCGTTAAATACTGCTTTTAACGACTTTATTTTAGACTATAAGTTCGGTTATGAGGTTAGCCTTTAGGAATGCCGTGCTAAAGTGCTGGTATTTCTAGCGACAGGAATAGGTACATGGGGGAGCAGCCATCATCAGCCGACACACCTTTGTGGGAAGTCGTTGAGCTTGATCAATTTCATACCCCCGAGCAGACCCAGGCCAGCCAGTGGAGACGTTCATTACGCTCGGCGTCAACATGGCTAGTAGGCAAGAGCGCTGCCGAGCAGCAAGTGAAAGAAGAGAGCGAGCTACACGCGCTACCTGAGGTTCGGCTGGCGCATCTAGTGCCACCCATCGATTGGTCGTTTGCAGCTAAGGCGTTAGCGCAACAGCTTGAAAGCTGCGAAGCACCGGTCACCTTTTTTATTACCCCACCTCATAGCGGCCATACATCGGTGGTTAAACAGTGGGCGGAAGAGCACCAAGTTGCCTGTTTATCGCCACCCACGCTTAACGAACTCACCAAGGGGGGCACTGAGTGGGTAGAGCGCTGTGTCAATCAACAAAAGTGGGCAGTGCCGGCCCTTGAGCGCCACTTTTTACGCCATACCCAAGGGATTCAGGGTATTCGTGAGTTTCTTGAGCGCGCTTTAAGCGGCCGTCTGGGACAGGGCGTGATTGGCTGTGACAGCTGGGCCTATGCGTATCTTCAGCAGGTGATCGGAATTGATGGCGCGCCGGTGTTTACCCTGCAATCGATGGAGGGTGAGCAGCTGTCACACTACTTTGCGGCGATGGCGACTCATGAGGGGCAGCCTCCAGCGGTCTACAGTACGCGAACCGGCAAGCAGGTATTGTCCGATTCAGCATCTGAGCAAAACGGTAAAGCGCCTAATAAAGAGCTCCTGCGCTTAGCGGCTCACTGCCGTGGTCATATAGGACTTGCTTGGCACTACTGGCGCGAGCGGCTGCGTGAGCCAAAAGCAGAAGATGAAGAGGCCCTATGGCTGGTGGATGCCCTCGCCGAGGCGGAGCTTTCCGCCGACACCGGGGATATCGCCACACTGGTACTGCATGCGTTACTGGTTCATGGCGGTCTGGATGACCACGCTCTAGGAGATGTGCTGCCGTTCTCACACCATGAAGCACTGAATGCCCGTTTAGCCCTGCAACGCAAAGGCATTATTTCAAGTTGCGAAGGGCGCTGGCAGATCACACCGCTAAGCTACGCGAGCGTTCGTCAGTTATTGGAATCGCGTAATTATCTGGTCGACCCTCTTTAAGCAGCCCTTCTCGATAGGCCCACGGAGGGCATTCCATGGAAGAACAACAGAAGTACGCGCGACTGTTTAACGATATCGATAGCCAAACGCTGATTACGTTAGGTGTTGTGCTGCTAGCAACCATTGTGCTGATTATTGTCAGCCAACGCGGGCTGAACTGGATCGGCAATCGAATGCACGGCCAAGTGCGTTTTCGTATTTTCGCCTTGGTGCCGATGACACGCTTGCTGATATTGATTACTGCGCTTGCCATCATCGTACCGACTATTATTGAGCCGTCGCTACGCAACATGGTGACCGTGATGGGGGCGCTGGGCTTAGCCATTGGCTTTGCCATGAAAGATTACGTCAGCAGCCTGATAGCGGGCGTTGTCTCAGCGGTAGAGCTGCCTTATCGGCCCGGTGACTGGGTGCAGATTGAAGATACCTACGGCGAGGTCAAGCACGTTGGCTTGCGCACCGTTGACATCCAAACCCCTGACGATGACTTGGTCTATGTGCCGCATTTAAAGCTGTGGGATCACGCCGTTTATAACGCCAACAACGGCGGTACCAGCCTGCAGTGCGTGGCGAGCTTTTATCTTCACCCGGAGCACGAAGCAGGCTGGGTGCGCAAAGCATTGCGCGATGTGGCGCTAACCAGTGCCTACCTGAAGTTCGATAAGCCAATTATTGTCGTAGCTGAAGAGAAACCCTGGGGTACCCACTATCGCATTCGCGCCTACCCGGTGGACCCTCGCCAGCAATTCTTGTTTATTACCGATCTCACCTTGCGTGGCAAAAAAGTGCTGAGTGCCGCGGGCGTACAGTCAGCGATGTTGCCACCGGATGCGGCCTTGGATACTCGCAACGCGGTGGGCTCGGCTTCCTCAAGAGGTAGTGATTAGCTCTCGCTTTCCTCGGGCAGCTCACCGCTGTGATAGACGTTTTGCACGTCGTCCAGCTCGTTGAGCATGCCCAGGAATTTTTCAAACATTGCCACGTCATCGCCTTCAACCGGCGTGGTGGTTTGCGGTAGAAACTGAATCTCGTCAACCTCAAAGTCAATTTCACCGAATGCATCCAGTAGCGCCTGTTTCGCTTTGGCGTAATCGGTATGCGGGGCGAAGACCGTAATGCGCTCGCCTTCCTGCTCGATGTCGGTGACATCGACATCGGCTTCCATCAATGCTTCCAGTACGGCGTCTTCATCGCTTCCGGCGAAGGAGAAGATAGCGCAGTGGTCGAACATATGGCTCACACTACCGGGCGTACCAATTTTGCTCTTGGTTTTGGTAAAGCAGCCGCGTACATCGCCAAAGGTGCGGTTGGGGTTGTCGGTTAGACAGTCGACAATCACCATCACATTGCCGGGGCCAAAGCCCTCGTAGCGCGCGGCAGAGAAATCTTCCCCACCGGCACCGCTGGCTTTGTCGAGCGCTTTATCAATGACGTGAGAGGGTACCTGATCTTTCTTGGCACGCTCCATTAAACCGCGCAGTGCTAAGTTACCGTTCGGGTCGGTACCACCAGCTTTAGCGCAAACGTAAATTTCGCGCCCGTATTTGCTGTAGACCTTGGTCTTTGCATCGGCCGTTTTGGCCATGGATTCCTTACGGTTCTGAAAAGCCCTACCCATGTTGCCGTCCTATGTATGTTTTCTAGACCTAATTTTTCTAGACTTAAGTTTTCTATATGCCCCGCGCACTGAGTAGCGGGGCGGGTGTCTTCAAAAGAGTGAAAAAGAGCGAAAAAGCAAATTTTACCCAACAGCGTACCATGCTAACAGCGTTATTTAAGAAGCTGGCCGAAGTGTTACTTGGCTTAGCGTATACTGGCGCTTACGCCTTATATCGTGATATCGACCTCTCAAGGAGACAACCACATGCCATTGACGCTGTGGCTATCACTTGCCGCGATCTGTGCCATGGGCGCTATGTCGCCGGGGCCAAGTTTGGCACTGGTACTACGCCACACACTAGGCGGCGGCCGCTTTGCTGGCGTGACCGCCGCAATATTTCATGCCCTGGGTGTGGGTTTTTACGCGCTATTGACCGTGTGGGGCTTGGGGGCATTAATTGCCGGCTTTCCGTTACTGTTTCAACTGATCACTTGGTGCGGAGCCGCCTACTTAGCATGGCTGGGAATTAAAGCACTGCGGGCCGGTCAAGCGGGCGCCTTACAGCCGACAGTGATGACTACTACCCGGGGCCAAGCAGCCAAAGAGGGCGTGCTCGTCGCGTTAGGTAACCCTAAGCTGATCCTATTTTTTGTCGCCCTGCTAAGTCAGTTTGTAACCCCGGACATGAGTGCGCTGGCTAAAGCGATTATAGTGCTAACAGCGATGATTATTGATGGTGGTTGGTACGTGTTGGTGGCTGTGCTGCTTTCCTACTCACGCATTTTGCCTTGGCTGCAACAGCGTGCCCACTGGATTAACCGCATTACCGGGGTACTGCTGATCGCGCTGGCGCTAAGAGTGGTCGCTGGGCCGCTGGTGTAAAAAGTAGAGTCGTGGCATGGTGATAGCTATGCCGTTTGAGGTTTTGTGGGGTCGAGTGATGCAAATTTACGACCAAGACTGCTATACCCACCAAGGGCTGCCGTTTAACCTACGCGCGCTGCGTGGCCAAGTACTGCTGGTGGTCAACGTTGCCAGCCAATGTGGCTTTACCCCTCAGTTAAGCGAGCTGGAAGCACTTTATCAGCGCTATCGGGACCGTGGCTTTACCGTGCTTGGTTTCCCCTGCAACCAATTTGGCCGCCAGTCACCCGAGAGCGCGCAAGCCTTTTGCCAGTTTGGGGAACAGAAATTTGGGGTGAGCTTTCCACTGATGGAAAAGGTTAGCGTCAATGGCAGCCAGGCCCATCCTCTGTTTTGCTGGCTTAAACGGGAAGCGCCCGGTGTGATGGGGACCCAATTGATTAAGTGGAATTTCACCAAATTCTTAATAGGCCGCGATGGCAAAGTGATAGCGCGCTTTGGGCCCCGCGACCATGGGAGCCCGCTGCGTCTGGCATTAGAGCAAGCGCTGGATCAAGCCTATCCATAACGCTAATCTGTAAAACAAGAGTGAGACTGCCTGAAAAAGTCAGCCTAAATCTGTTCTCCCCGCCCGACAGCGACGCGGTTCATTAGCGCATTCCAGCGGTGGCGAACCATCATCGTGGTCAATCCCGAAAACAGCGCCCAGCTTTTGCGTCGCCAGCCCTTCAAGCGCATGTTGTGATTAACCAACTGCTTCATCAGCTTATAATCATCAAATTGTCGCCACTCGCTAGCGATTGAAAGTTGGTGGCGAGACATCACCGGGGCCATTTCCAAGCGAAACATCCACTCAAGTTCACTCAGGGTCATATCGTAGCGCTGCACGACCTCTACCATATGGGCGTAATCGCGTTCGCTGGGTTCACGATCCAGCCACAGCGGGGCTAGCGCTAGCCAAAGGTCACCACGTTCATCTACTAGCTGCTGTGCATTCATGGTCGCCTCATTGGAGAAGTCGGTGCTTAGGCAACTATCGTGACGTGAAAGCGCCCCTAGCTCAAGGGCGGACAATAGCGCACGGCTACACAATAGCTCAAGAGCGGACACACGGCACGGAGACAGCTAGAATAGCCCCACTGAGTCAAAATGTTGCCTTGGCAAGGCGATGTTGGTAACCAAATCAATCCTATAACGAGGTTCACTGTGATTATTAAACCCAAAGTGCGCGGCTTTATTTGTACCACCACTCACCCCATTGGCTGTGAGCAGAATGTTCGCGAGCAGATTGAAGCAACCCGCACCCGCAGTTTGGATAAGCAGGCTGGCCCGAAAAAAGTGTTGGTGATAGGGGCTTCGAGTGGCTATGGCTTGGCCGCACGTATTACCGCGGCGTTTGGCTATGGGGCCGATACGCTAGGCGTCTTCTTTGAAAAGCCCGCCACCGATAAAAAGCCGGGTACTGCCGGTTGGTATAACAGTGCGGCTTTCGATAAGTTTGCCAAGCAGGAAGGGCTTTACAGCAAGTCGATCAACGGCGATGCGTTCTCCCATGAAGCGCGGGAAAAAGCCATTGAGCTGATCAAGCAGGACATGGGCGAGATCGATCTGGTGGTCTACTCGCTGGCATCGCCCGTGCGTAAGCTGCCGGACAGCGGCGAGCTGAAGCGTTCCAGCCTGAAGCCGATTGGCGAAACCTACCGTGCCACCGCAATCGACACTAATAAAGACGCCATCATTGAAGCGGAAGTAGAGCCTGCCACCCAGCAAGAGATCGACGACACCATCACCGTCATGGGTGGCGAAGATTGGGAACTGTGGATGGATGCCCTTGACCAAGCCGGTGTGTTGGCGAAAGGCGCACGCAGTGTGGCATTTAGCTATATCGGTACCGAAATCACCTGGCCGATCTACTGGCATGGCGCGTTAGGTAAAGCCAAGGAAGATCTGGACCGTGCTGCCACGGCAATCGACAGCAAATTAAAAGCGAGCGGCGGCGGCGCCAACGTTGCTGTACTAAAATCGGTCGTTACCCAGGCGAGTGCGGCGATTCCGGTGATGCCGCTGTATATCGCCATGGTCTATCGCATCATGAAAGAGCAGGGGCTGCACGAAGGCACTATTGATCAATTAAACCGCCTATTCGGCGAGCACCTCTACTCAGCCCAAGGACAGCGGGGCGAACTCGTGACAGATGAAGCTGGGCGTCTGCGTTTGGATGACTGGGAGCTACGTGACGACGTTCAACAAGCTTGTCAGGATCTATGGTCAGAGGTGACGACCGATAACTTGTTCGACATTACCGACTATGCTGGTTATAAGCACGAATTCTTGAAGCTGTTTGGTTTCGAGCGTGACGACGTAGATTACGATGCTGACGTCAACCCAGAGGTTACGTTCGATGTCGTCAATCTGTAAGTCATTCACCTAGGCGTTAGTGACGCCTATTCGACCGGAACGCGGGAGGTGTTTATGGATACTAAGGAAAGCAAAACCCCGGAAGAACAGAAAGAGCACATCATTGGTGAGCGGGTGCCTGAGGATTTTGAATCTTCCAAGCCACATCTTCAGCCTGAAGCCAAGAAGCGCCCCGGCGGGATGTATAAGTTACTCCCGCTGGTGATTATCATTCTTGGTGTGATCGTGGTGAGCATTATTGTGCTAGGCATCATTAATCGGGGTAACTAGCGAGTCACCATGCTGACGTATTGCCGGGCCGAGCGCCCGGCAATTTTGTTTTGGCAAGAGCGTTTAATATTTAGAAAGAGGCTTATTACTTTCAATAGTTGTTAAATTTCGTCTATAAATTCGTCAGAGGACGAAAGTTCTGCTAAGAAAGGAAGAGGTTATAAAAAGTTAATACCTTTCAAGCAGGAGGATATATGACACGAGTAGCACGCGTGGAGCCTATCAGTCAAAAGCGAGACAATAAGCTTATTATTTCGGGTTGGCGAGTGATAGATGTAACTGAGCCTAGTGAGCCTCAGGAAATCTCTCAACATGAAACTGAACCTCAAGCCATTGACGCTGCACGGCGTTTTGAAGCCAAAACAGCCGAGGAGCTTGGCTCCGACCCTGATGATGCTCAGGATTATGATGCGTCGGATGAACAGGCGGGTAAGCGTTTTCCTGGGTAGTTGTATTATTAATCAGCTAGCCAGTCTCGGTGTAATATTCAGTATGTAAATAGCTGCACAGTGTTTTTTAGCGCTCTATTAGCTAAGGGCTAAATAGTAAAAGTGGTAGTGAATACTTTGTCTACATAAATAATAGATGTAGTTGGCAAGTGGTTAATGTTTATTAATCTTTTATAAGAAATTCGTTTTGGCTTTGATTTAGTACACTTCGGTGTACTAGCTTTTTATGTGTAAACCAACACAAGGAGAGATTGTATGAAACGGACAGCATTAGCAATTGCCATCGGTGCGGTTTGCGCAGGCTTATCAGCTGGCGTTCTTGCTCAGGAAGAGAACGAGAATGACACTGATCGCAGCAATCAAACGACTCAGCAACAAGACACAAACGCGCAAGAGCAGCGTAGCAACGACGAAACTAGGGATATCAACGTTGAACAAAAGCCTGCTGAAGTAGAAGTAGAGCAAGAGAAACCTGATATCACAGTGGAGCAGTCTCAACCTGAAGTCACCATTGAGCAACCTGAGCCCAATGTGACCGTTGAAGACGCCGAGCCTAATGTCACCGTTGAGCAAACTGGCGAGCCTGAAGTGACGGTTGAGCAAGCGGAAGATGCTCAGGTCGATGTTAATCAAGACGAGCAAGAGCGCCAGCAGAATAATCAGCAGAGCGACCAAGCTGCTCAAAACCAAACTGATCAAAATGACCAGTCCAACTCACTGATGTCACGTCAGGTCAGTGACCTGGAAGGGATGACCGTGATGAATCAGGAAGATGAAGAGATCGGTGGAGTACAACATATTGCAAAGCACGATGAGTCTGGCGATTTGTTTGCTATCGTTTCGGTAGGTGGTATTTGGGGCTTTGGCGCAACGGACATTGCGCTGCCTATCAATGACATGCAGCTTGAAAATGATCAGCTCGTTGTCAACACAAACTATGGCGAAGATGAAATTGAAGCTTCATCGAATAATTACCAAGAAGATGAGTACAGCGAAGTGGATGGCAACATGACGCTATCTGAGGCGCAGCAACAGTAACGCAGCAACACTAACAGAGGTGCTGTTTGATACAGTCAATCGTTAGTGACTAATGAAGAGGGCAAGGCGGATACGCCTTGCCCTTTTTGGTAGCTGCGCTAACGCTATTAACGCGGCGACATCTTTTTTTATGTATGAGTAACAAGCGCTGCCTTCATTTGCGCAATTGGGTAAGATGGTTATTTATCCAAGCCGTTGGCGGTTCTCATGCAGTTTCTTCAATAATTATGCAGTCCAATCACTTAGCATCAAAAGCAGCGATAGCCCGTCGGCGGGTCGCGTTTATGCTACTGCCGGGATTCTCGCTGCTGACCCATGCCAGCGCGCTGGAGCCGCTGCAAATGGCGAACCAGTTAAGCGGCCAGATGCTTTATCACACTGTTACGCTAAGCCTCAGCGACGAACCGGTGCGCAGCGGTGCACAGCTTTCCCTGATTGCACAGCATGAGCTGGGTACCGCACTGGGGCCGCTTGATTTGTTACTGATATGCGCGCCCACGCCGCTTCCCTATACATTGCCAGCAAAGCTTAACGAGTGGTTGCGCGGCCACCAAGGGCGCGGTGTGGCGCTTGGCGGTTTGGCCGGGGGGACGGAAGTGCTGGCACGCTGTGGGTTGCTGGAAGGCTATCGTGCCACGCTGCCTTGGCAGCGCTTTGAGGCGTTTGCACAAGCCTACCCGCAAGTCACCCTCTCCCAGCAGCTGTTCGAAATTGACCGCGACCGACTGACCTGCGCCGGCGGCACGGCGGCAATGGATCTGATGCTGACGCTGATAGGTCAGCACCACGGCGCACGCTTGGCAGAGCAGGTCTCGGAACAGTTTGTGTGTGATCGCATTCGGCTGGCGGACGAGCGCCAGCATGTGCCACTACGCACCCGCCTGGGCCATGCGCCCAAAAGCCTGATAGATGCCGTCACGCTGATGGAAGCCAATATCGAGGAGCCGCTCTCGACCCTTGAGCTGGCCGAGCACCTGGGGATTTCCCGGCGCCAGCTGGAGCGACTGTTTAAGAAGTATCTGCAGGCGGTGCCAAGCCGGTACTATCTGGATTTACGCTTACAGGAAGCGCGCAAACACCTGCGTGAAAGTGACCGGCCGGTAGGCGATATCGCTTTCGCTACCGGTTTTTCCTCCGGCGCGCATTTTTCCACCGCCTACCGAAATCATTTTGGCATGACACCCAGAGAAGAGCGTCTGGGTTAGAAAGATTCAGGTTAAGGTATCGACAATGCCGCCTTCCACGCGCAGTGCCGCTCCCGTGGTGGCGCTCGCTTGGGTCGATGCGGCATAGACGCTCATGCTAGCCACTTCTTCAGGTGTTGCTAAGCGTTGGATGATAGAAGTCGGGCGGTTCTCTTTAACAAAGCGTGCCTCCATTTCCTGCTGAGAAATGCCCTCTTTCTCTGCCATTTCACCAATCATCGTGAGCACGCCTTCAGAGCGCGTTGGCCCAGGCAAGATAGCGTTGACAGTTACCTGCGTGCCGCTGAGCACTTTGGCCAGCCCGCGCGAAACCGATAGTAGTGCTGATTTCGTCATGCCGTAATGCACCATCTCGGTCGGGATGTTGATGCCCGATTCACTGGAGATAAACTGGATGCGGCCCCAGTCGCGGTCGCGCATGCCTTGGGCATAATGGCGAGAAAGGCGCACGGCACTCATGATATTGATGTCGAAAAATTGTTGCCAGGTCGCGTCATCAACCTCGAAGAAGTCCTGTGGACCAAAAATTCCCACATTATTGATCAGGATATCTGCGCTGGGTTGCTGCTGGATCAGTGTTTGGCAGCCTTCAGCGGTGCCGAGATCGGCGGCTACGCCTTCTACCTGGGCATTCGGGGCATCCTGTTTAATGCTGGCTATTGCCTCCTCTACACGTGCCTGCGAACGGCCTGTGACGACAACCTTGGCGCCAGCGTTGGCAAGCCCTTGGGCAATCGCAAAGCCGATACCCGCCGTCGAGCCGGTAATGATGGCGTGCTTACCGCTTAGATCAATCTGCATAGGGTGTACTCCTCTCTTCCTGAGTGTCAGTACGTCGCGATAGCTATCTATTCAAGACGCTCTATCCAGCTATGACGTTATCGCTTGCCAATAAGTATGGGGCTCTTATAGCGTTCTTCAAGGCGACAGCGCGGCGCAATGGGCGTCGCTATTCATAATTTGCCGTCCCATTGCTGAAAGCGGTTAACCGCGTTGGCCCCTTATACTGTTTTCATTCCTTCCCTCCACTGGAGATAACGCCCATGAGCCATACCCCAAGCCGTCAAGATTACGACCACTACATGACGCCCAACTACTCTCCGCAGCAGGTCATTCCCGTGCGTGGTGAAGGTAGCCGCTTGTGGGATCAGCAGGGGCGGGAATATATCGATTTCGCCGGGGGCATCGCCGTCAACTCCCTGGGACACTGTCACCCGGTGCTGGTCAATGCGCTGAAAGAGCAGGGCGAAAAGCTCTGGCACCTCTCTAACGTGTTTACCAACGAGCCCGCATTGAACCTGGCCAAAACGCTGGTCGAGCGTACATTCGCTGATAAAGTGTTTCTATGCTCTTCAGGCGGTGAAGCCAACGAGGCCGCGCTGAAGCTGGCACGCCGCTGGGCCGTCGATAACCATGGCGAACAGAAAGACAAGATCATCTCGTTTTATCAATCTTTCCACGGTCGTACCTTCTTTACCGTCAGCGTGGGCGGCCAGCCCAAGTATTCCCAGGGCTTTGGCCCGGTGCCGGGCGGCATTCATCACGCCAACTACAACGACCTGGAAAGCGTTCGTGCGCTGATGGGCGACGACACCTGCGCGATCATGGTCGAGCCCATGCAGGGCGAGGGCGGCATCGTGCCCGCAACACCAGCATTTCTCCAGGGCTTGCGCGATCTGTGTGACGAACATAACGCGCTGTTGATTTTTGACGAGGTGCAAACCGGCGTGGGTCGCAGCGGTGAGCTCTACGCTTACAAGAACTACGGCATCACCCCGGATATCCTGACCAGCGCCAAGTCGCTGGGCGGTGGTTTCCCCATTGGCGCCATGCTGGCCACCGATGACGTCGCCAAGTCGCTGGTCATTGGTACTCACGGCTCCACCTACGGCGGCAATGCGCTGGCGTCTGCCGTGGCACTGGCGGCCGTCGAGTTTATCGATACCCCTGAAGTGTTGGATGGGGTGAAAAAGCGCCACGATCTGTTCCGTGAGCATCTGGAAACCATCAACCGCAAGCACGGGGTGTTCAAGGAGATTCGTGGTATGGGCCTGCTGATGGGTGCCCAGATGTCGGATGCCTATGAAGGTCGCGCCAAGGACATTCTGCCGCTGGCCATCGAAGAGGGCTTGATGGCCCTGATTGCAGGACCCAATGTACTGCGCATGGCACCTTCGCTGGTGATTCCCGAGGCGGATATCGCCGAAGGCATGGTTCGGCTAGAGCGTGCCATTGAGCGGCTAGTTGCCTCAGCATGAGTGAGCAGCCTACTGGGTTAACAGAGGGGGCGTCGAAGATGCTGGTAGTGCGACCCGTTAAAGCGTCGGATCTCCCGGCGCTCGAACAGTTGGCTGAGCATGCAGTGCCCAGGTTGACCAACTTGCCTGCCAATCGCGAGCGGCTTCAGGAGCGCATCGCGCGCTCCCAGGAGGCTTTCAATGGCGAGGTCGAGTTTCCAGAAAACGAGCACTATACCTTTGTGCTCGCTGACGATAGTCGTGAGGAAGTGTTGGGAACGGCCACTATCCGTGCCCAGGCAGGTGCCAATGAGGCTTACTATACCTATCGTCAGGAAACGCTGATTCACGCCTCGCAGCAGTTGAATGTGCGTCGTGAAGTTCAGACACTGGCACTTTCCCACGAAGTTTCGGATGCCACCCTGCTGTGCGCTTTTTCGCTGAATCCCCGCTATAAGGGCACCAGTGCCGAGAATCTGCTGCGTCGGGCGCGGTTGATGTTTATTGCCCAATATCCAGAGCGCTTTTCGCGCATCCTGGCGGTCGCGTTCCCCGGCTACCTGGATACTCGCGGTGAATCGCCGTTTTGGGAAAGCGTCGGCAGGCACTTCTTTGCCCGCAGCTTCCAGGACATCAACCACGTTGCGGGGGTGCGCTCGAAAAGTTTCATCGCCGAAGTGATGCCCCAATTCCCGCTCTACCTGCCGCTGTTGACGCCCCAGGCGAGGGCCGCCATTGGTCGTGAACACCCCGCCCATGAAGAGGCGCTGGAAGAGATGCTGGCAGAGGGTTTTGTGCGTTCGCGCCATGTGGATATTTTCGACGCTGGGCCGATTGTCAAAGCCGAGCGTGAGCGGCTGGAAACCTTTCGTCGAGCCGCCTGGCACCCGGTGCGCATACGTCCCGAACACGCTTTGCCAGATGCCGAACCGGCGATGATTGCCAACCAGAAGCTGGGTGATTTCCGCTGTATCGTCGCGCGTTATGCGTTGTCGCCCACGGGCCAGTTGATGCTGTCGGCGGAGCACGCCGAGCGGCTGGGCGTTTCGGAAGGGCGAGCCGTGCTGGCCGCACCGCTTACCTTACCCGCCGCGGTGGACGCGCTCGATGAAGGAGAAATGTAATGCGCATTCGACCCATTGCCCGCAATGACCTGGATGGGCTGCAGGCGCTTGCGCAGCAGGCCGGTGTAGGGTTTACCTCGCTGCCGGATAACCGCGAGTTTCTGGCCGGCAAGATAGAAGCCGCCGCCAGTGCCTTTGAAGAGCGCACCCCGGTGGATGACCGGCTCTACTTTTTTGTTCTTGAAGATGAAGAGAGCGGCGAACTTGCTGGCTGTTGTGCCATTGAAGGCCAGGTAGGGCGCGAAGTGCCGTTTTACAACTATCGACTGGGTACCTTGGCGCACTCATCCATTCAATTGGATCTTCACCGCACCATCGACACGCTGTTTTTAAGCTCCGACCACACCGGCGATGCCGAGGTGTGCTCGCTGTTCCTGCGCCCGGAGTATCGTGGTGAAGCCAATCGCCACTTACGCAACGGCGCGCTGCTTTCCAAAGCGCGCTGGTTGTTTATCGCCCAGTTTCGTGACCGATTCCCCAATAAAGTGTTGGCGGAAATGCGCGGTGTGTTCGATGAGAACAACACCAGCCCTTTCTGGGAGAGCCTGGGCAAACACTTCTTCCCCATGGATTTCAGCGAAGCGGACCGACTCACCGGCTTGGGGCAGAAGAGCTTTATCGGTGAGTTGATGCCCAAGTTCCCGATCTACACCACCTTTATGGCCGAAGAGGCGCGCGCCTGTATCGGCCAGGTACATCGCCACACCCGCCCAGCACTGGAAATGTTGAAGAAAGAGGGATTGCGCTGGGAAGGCTATATCGACATTTTCGACGGTGGCCCCACGGTGGAAGCTTACATCGATGATGTGCGCGCTATCCGTAATTCAAGGCTATGTCAGGTTGAGGTGTCTGCCGCTGCCCGTGAAGAGAGCGTCAGCCGCTGGCTGGCGGCTACCACCCATATGCTGAACTTTACTGCCAGCTGGATAGGTCGCGCGCCCGCCGACGACAACACTATCGTGCTTAACGAGCAGGAAGCGAGCCGCTTGGGTGTCGCTACCGGTGATTACCTTCGCCTGTTGGAAACCTGAGCCCGAAAGCCTGTACGTACATAAGCCCGCATTTACATGGCAAGGAGAGAACGATGCACGCCCAACAGCAGCAACTTATCAATGGCGCCTGGCTAGCAGGCGACGCCGCGTCGTTGAGCAAGCATGATCCCGTTTCCGGTCAGCTGCTCTGGCAGGCCACCACGGCCAGCGCGGATCAGGTCAAGATCGCCGTAAAGGCTGCCCGCAGCGCCTTTCCTGGCTGGGCGCGCACTCCCTTTGCCGAGCGCCAGGCCCTCGTCGAGCGTTTTGCCGAGGTGCTGAAATCCCGAGGGGAGGCGCTAGCCGTGGCGATTGCCTCTGAAACCGGCAAACCTCTCTGGGAAGCGCGCACTGAAGCGGGTGCGATGGTGGGCAAGGTCGCACTATCGGTCAAGGCTTATAACGAGCGTACCGGTGAGCGTGAAAAAGCCGTTGGCAATGCAAAAGCCGTATTGCGCCATCGCCCCCACGGCGTGATGGCGGTATTCGGCCCCTATAACTTCCCAGGCCACCTGCCTAACGGCCATATGGTTCCTGCGCTATTGGCGGGCAACACCGTCGTCTTCAAACCCAGCGACCAGACCCTGCTGACCGCCGATTTAACCCTTCAGTGCTGGCTGGAAGCCGGGCTGCCTGCTGGGGTGATCAATCTGGTGCAGGGAGGCGTCGCCGTTGGTCAAGCGCTGGCAGGCAACCCCGGTATTGATGGCCTGCTGTTTACCGGTAGCGCCAAAGTGGGCGGTATGCTGCATCAGCAGTTTGCCGGACAGCTGGATAAAATCCTTGCGCTCGAACTGGGTGGCAACAACCCGCTGGTAGTGAAGGACATTGATGACGAGCGTGCAGCGGTACTCACCATTCTGCAGTCGGCGTTTCTCTCCGGTGGCCAGCGCTGCACCTGCGCTCGTCGTTTGATGGTGCCGGAGGGCGCCGTGGGCGACCGGCTGATCGATGCGCTTTCCGAGGCGATCGCTAAGCTGCACGTGGCGGGCCAGTTCGAAGAGAACCCTGCGCCATTCTATGGCGGTTTGGTGAGCGTAGCGGCGGCAGATGGCCTGCTCAAGGCGCAAGAGGAACTGGAGTCCATGGGCGGTACGGTGATCAATCGCATGCGTCGCTTGGAAGAGAACACCAGTCTGTTAAGCCCCGCGCTGATTGATGTGACGGGCCTGGACGTTCCCGACGAGGAGCACTTTGGGCCGCTGCTGAAAATTCATCGCTATCGCGACTGGGATGAAGCGCTCTCGCTTGCCAATAATACCCGCTACGGGCTCTCCGCCGGGTTAATTGGCGGCGATCAAGCCGATTGGGACGACTTCCTGCTGCGCATTCGCGCGGGCATCGTCAACTGGAACCGCCAGACCACCGGCGCTTCCGGCGATGCGCCCTTCGGCGGCGTAGGTGACAGCGGCAACCACCGCCCCAGCGCTTATTACGCGGCAGACTACTGCGCTTATCCGGTTGCTTCCATGGAAGCCGACACCCTGGAGATGCCTGAAACCTTGCCACCAGGAGTGAGTCTATGAACGGCAGTGCCTTCAGCCATATCAGGGAAGTCAATTTCGACGGCTTGGTCGGCCCTACCCATAATTACTCAGGGCTGGCAGTCGGTAACGTCGCTTCGATGAGCCACGGTGGCCTGCTCTCCAATCCCAAGGAGGGCGCGCTACAGGGTCTGGCCAAGATGAAGTCGCTGATGGACGCGGGCTACGCTCAGGGCGTGCTACCCCCACAGCAGCGGCCTGATGTTGGGGCACTGCGTGAGCTAGGCTTCAGCGGCAATAATAGCGATGTGCTGGCCCGCGCCGCCAAAGAGGCACCGCAGCTGCTGCGGGCGGTATGTTCGGCCTCCAGCATGTGGACCGCTAACGCAGGCACGATTACTCCCAGTGTCGACGCAACGGATGGCCGGGTGCACTTCACGCCGGCCAATCTGCAGTCAAGCTTTCACCGCTACCTGGAGCCGCAAACCACCGGAAGGGTACTGCAAGCTATTTTCCATGATGAGCAACATTTTGCTCATCATCCCGTGCTGCCTGCCACGCCGGCCTTTTCCGATGAAGGGGCGGCCAACCACACGCGCCTTTGCGGCGAATACGGTGAGCCAGGCGTTCATCTGTTTGTATATGGCCGCCAGGCGTTTGGTGACGTGCGTAGCGGCGAGCGTGAGCCCCAGCGCTATCCCGCCCGGCAGACTCTGGAAGCCAGCCAAGCGGTAGCCCGCCAGCACGGGCTTACGGAAGCGCAAACCGTCTTCGCCCAGCAGCACCCGGATGCCATCGATGCTGGCGTGTTCCATAACGATGTCATTGCAGTGGGCAACGGCCCCGTGCTGCTCTACCACGAAATGGCCTTTCTGGACGAAGAGGGCACGCTCGATGCGTTGCGTGCGAAAATGAACACGCCGCTGATTCCCGTGCGCGTGCCGGTCGAGGCGGTGAGCATGGAAGACGCGGTCGCATCGTATCTCTTCAACTCCCAACTGCTCTCCAACCCGGACGGCACCATGACGCTTGTGGTCCCCGGCGAATGTCAGGAGCGGGAAGCGGTCTGGCGGACGATCCAGGATCTCATTCTGGCGGGCAATAACCCCATCGGCGAGGTGATCGTCAAAGACGTCAAGCAGAGCATGCGCAACGGTGGCGGCCCCGCCTGCCTGCGCTTGCGTGTGGTGCTAACAGAAGCCGAACGTGCCGCGCTCTCTGGCCGCGTGCTGCTCAACGATGCACTTTATGACGACCTTACTGCCTGGGTGAATCGCCACTATCGCGACCGCCTGGCTCCCGACGATCTCGCCGACCCGCAGCTGGCGGAGGAGTCGCTTGCGGCACTGGATGAACTCACCCAGTTGCTCAAGATCGGCCCTGTGTATCCTTTTCAGTTGGGGTAGGAATAGCGTAAGCGGATTCAATATTGATAGTGTCCATGCAACGCGAAGGAAGGGCCATCACATAGACCTGAAGCAAGCACCAGGAGTCGAGATATGACGCCTATCATTCGGCCGACTGACGACAAGGCGTTCGCGGAAGAATTAATTCGCCAAAATATGTCCGGCTATTACCAACAGCTGGATATGCGCTGGGATACCGACCTGTTTGATAAACAGTGGAGTGAGTTAGACAGTTACGAATTAATTATTAACGCTAGCCCAGTAGGATTGCTATGTATCAATCACGATCAAGACGCCTACTATATTCGGGAGCTGCAAATTGCCTCGGCTTGGCAGCGCCAAGGCCTGGGGACAGCGGCAATCCACTTTACGGCTGACACTGCCCAGCAAGCGGGCATTCGCCTACTTCGGTTGCGCGTGTTTTGTATCAATCCAGCCATCACTTTGTACGAGCGCATGGGGTTTAGGATATTGAAAACCGCAGCGGGAATGCACGCCATGGAACGTCGCATTCTGTAGCCGTACAAACAGGTTTGTATAAAAGCTCTTATCTACTCTTCGTGGCGTCCTGCCATGATCATCACCCCATCTTTTTGGCTGCTCTATCAGGCACCTGTTTCGCTTTGCCAATGTTAAGCAGGGCGATACCGGCACCAATCAATAAGATGCCAAGCAGCAAGCCTTCGGGGGCGGTTTCTCCCTGTAACAGGATGGCGACCGGCACACCCACCACGGCACCGACAGAGCCCAGCAAGCTCAGAAATACCGGGCCGCCGCTTTTCTGTAGCAGGAAGAGCAGTAAAAACTGACCCGCGAAAACCACCGCCTGGATGGCAATCAAAAACATCGGCAGAGATCGATCCATGGGCACGTGAAGTGAGAAGCCTGGCAGTAGGCCCACCCCCAGCAGCAGAATAGAGGCAGCTATCAGCATCCCTGGCGCCAGCGCATCGCTGGATACCCCCACTGGCCAGCGCAGGGTTCGATAGAGGTTGCCGATGGCCAGCAGCACAGGGCCAATCAAGGCGAGAAGAATCCAAAGGTAGTCAGCATCAGGGGCGGAAAGCTTATGGAAAGCCAGGGTGAAGGCTCCCGCAAGGGCTGACAGGACGCCAGCCGCACGCAAGAGCTGAAAGCGCTCCATTTTTAACGTTAAAGCACCAACGTAGGTGAGCAACGGTGGCAGCGTGATGATCAATGCCACAAATCCTGCTCCGACATGGGGGATAGCCGAAAAGAAGAGCAGGTTGGCGCCCGCCACGCCCAGCAGCGCAGAGATCAGGTAGTACTCGACGCTGCGAACGGTCAACGGTGGCAGATTGCGGCGATAGGCGGCGAGCGCAAGCAAAATAAGTGCCGCCCCTGAAATTGACCAATACAGAAAAGAGAGCGCGGGCAGTTGCATATCGTGGGCAAATTTAGCCAAATTAGTCGATAGGCCCAGCAAGGCACCCCCTGACAACAAGTACAGTAGCGGAGCAAGCCAGGCTCGTTTGGTTGAAAGCGTACGGGTGGCGCTGGATAGTGGCATTGGCGAAGTTCTCGAGAGCGGCGTTTCAATTGATATCTTGATATCAAGTTATGTGTGATTAATCTTGACGTCAAGATAACTGGGTGCAAAATACACCGATGGATCATGTAGACCACATACTCAAACAGTGGCGGCAGGAACGGCCCGACCTCGACGTAGCCCCGATGGGTACCATCGGGCGGGTCAAACGGCTGAACCACACCTTGATGCGCGCGATGGAGAAGACCTGGGCAAAATATGGCCTGACGGATGCGGGCTTTGACGTATTGGCCACGCTGCGCCGAGAGGGAGCGCCCTATGCGCTATCGCCGAGCGATTTGATGGCATCCACCATGGTGACCTCAGGCACCATGACTCACCGTATCCATCAATTGGAAAAATCAGGACTGATCGAGCGGGTCAAGAACCCTGATGATGGTCGCGGTTTTCTGATCTCTCTTTCGCAGCGCGGATTTGATCTGATCGACGAAGCGGTGGCTGCCCATGTAGAGACACAGGCGCAGCTAGTGAGTGGGCTGACTGACGAACAACGTCAGCAACTGGATGAGTTGCTGACGCAGTTCCTGGCGGAGTTTGAGCAGGAGTGATCGCTCTTGCCATAGGGGGGCGCTGTCACTTGATCCATCGATCAGGCACCAGAGCTTGTGGTTACCCTCCGCGCAGCCCTTCAGTGATCGCCTCCATAAACGCGCGCAATCTGGCCACATGGCGCAAATCTGGATGGGTGAGTAGCCAGAGCTGAGTCGTCAGCACGTCAATCGGTTCGCTGAGCCTGAGTAGCGCTTCATCGGCATCACCAAGATAGCAAGGCAGTACCGCAATGCCCGCCCCGTGGCGTACCGCCAATTGCATCCCCAGCATGCTATCCAGCCGGTAGGCCGCGTTTTTACCCACCATCCACTGTTCAAGTGCTGTATCGCCTAGGTGAACATCGGGGCCTATCCAGTTCGCTGTTGCCAAGGATGCAGGATCCAATGGCAACGGCGTGTTTCGCCAATATGCCTTTTGACCATACATTGCCAGGATGATATCGCCTGCCTTGCGACCTACTAGGGTTTCGGGTGGTGTTCGAGTCGGACGGATCGCGATATCGGCCTCACGTCGCGTCAAACTGTGAAGCTGGTTGGAGATGACCACTTCCAGCGTGATAGCCGGATAGGTTTGTCGAAAGCTTGCCAGCAGCGGGGAGAGCAGGCCCGTGAAAAGTGTGTCGGTCGTGGTGATTCGCAGGCTACCGGTAAGCGTTAAATCCTGCCCGATGATTCGGCGCTCTGCGCCGTTGATCTCATGCTGCACGCGGCGGGCCGACGCTGTTAAATCGTCGCCTGCCATGGTCGGCGTATAGCCGTTACGGCTGCGCTCAAAAAGAGTAACGCCCAGACGTCTCTCCATCTCGCTCAGGCGCCTGAAAACAGTGGCGTGGCTGATCCGCAGCGTTCGGCTGGCGCCGGATAGCGAACCCGCCTCGGCAATCGCTAGCACAATTTCTAGGTCGTCCCATCTTATCCGTTGTTCATTCATGCAAGCCTGGTTCTCATTTTTAGCCAATTTTTGAGCATATATGAACAGGTTAGTGTGTCGTTGAACCAATCGATAGGGGAAGCGCAGTATGAATGTTTTGATCGTCTTGGCTCATCCTGAATGCAAGTCGTTTAATGGCGGCCTAGTAGATGAAGCGGTAGCACAGCTGATAGGCGAGGGTCACACAGTGGAAGTGGATGATCTTTATGCTGAGCAGTTTGATCCAGTGGAGCGCGCTGGGCACTATCCGCATAGCGCTGTGGCATCGGACTACTTCTATCCCCTCAATGAGCAGCGGGCTCACCACGAAGAAAACACATTGCCGCAGGACGTCCAGCGGGAGTTGGCGCGGTTGGAGTGGGCTGACTTGGTGATCTTCCAGTTTCCCTTATGGTGGCACGCCCAGCCTGCCATTTTGAAAGGCTGGTTTGATCGGGTGCTGGTGTATGGAGGACGCTACACGAGTCGCATGCGTTACGATAAAGGCTACTATCGTGGCAAGAGGGCCATACTTTCAGTGACCACGGGCTCGCCTGAAAAGACATTTCAGCCCTTTGGTCGTGCAGGCAACATGGTTCACTGGCTTTGGCCGATTCATTCATCACTGTACTACGTTGGCTTTGACGTACTGGCGCCCCAGGTGAGCTACGGCATTCAAGGCGGCGGTATTCGTTATCAACCGGAAGCTGACCTCCCGGGTCACCTGGAGGCTTGTAAAGCGGCCTGGGCATCTCGGCTGAAGAGCCTAAATAGTGAACTGGCCATCCCCTTTGCTGGCTGGGGCGACTGGGACGAGGACGGTGTATTACGCCAAACAACGCCACTGCGATGGAGGCTGGGCTGACCTCGTGTAGACTCTTTACTCGTCTATAAACCAGATCAGCAAAAGGTCCGACAAGCGCCATGACCCCCTCGAATCACCGTTTTACCGATGCTGAGCGCCGTGGGCTTTACCGCGCCATACACGAACGGCGCGACGTGCGCTCGCAATTTCTGCCCGACCGGATTCCCCCTGATGTGCTGGCCCGTCTTTTAGAAGCTGCACACCATGCGCCGTCAGTAGGGTTTATGCAGCCCTGGGATTTCATCGTGATTGAACGTCGTGACGTCAGGGAAACCGTGCTGGCGATGTTCGAGCAGGAGAACCGGAAGGCCGCCGAGCGCTTTGAAGGCGAGCGCAAGGAGCATTACCGCAGCCTTAAACTGCAAGGCATCCTGGAAAGCCCACTCAATCTCTGTATTACCTGTGACCGAAGCCGGGGCGGCCCGCATGTGCTGGGGCGCAATAGCATTGTCGATACCGACCTGTTTAGTACCTGCTTAGCAGTGCAAAATCTTTGGCTGGCGGCGCGGGCTGAAGGTATTGGCGTTGGCTGGGTGAGTATTCTCGATCAAGAGCAGCTAAGCGCGGCGTTGAATTTGCCTGAACATGTCTATCCTCTGGCGTATCTCTGCCTTGGCTATGTGAGCGAGTTTTTAGATCAGCCGGAGCTTGAAGCAAAGGGGTGGCGGAGTCGGTTGGCATTGACTGAGTTGGTGCACCACGATACTTGGGGGCAGCCCCTAGCCAGCCAATGGTTCGACCCTCTATAGCGCTAATACTTATTTGTCGCTAATGTATCCGTTTGTGCTAAATAAGGTTTGGAGCGAACTATGCGAGGCGATATCACTATTCAGCGATTAAACGCGGACGCTCCTAGCGCTGAAATAGTCGCGTGCTGGACATTTGAAGCCTGGGGACACTTGCACCCTGGGCTTACTAAAGAACAAGCCATTGCACGTTTAAAAGCAGAATGTGGGCACGCTGGTGTGCCAACGATATTTGTGGCCTTGAGTGAAGAAACGCCAGTGGGGACTGCCAGCCTCATTGTCGATGATATGAGTATTCGCCGCGACCTTACCCCATGGCTTGCCTCCGTGTTTGTTGTGCCCGAATGGCGGGGGCAAGGAATTGCTTCTGCATTAGTGCGTCGGGTAGAAGTAGAAGCAGCCGAGAACGGGATTGAGCGCTTCTATCTCTATACCCCCGACCAGCAGGCGCTCTATCGGCGCTTTGGTTGGCAAGATGTAGAAAGCCTTGAGTACCGGGGCGAAAACGTCACGGTGATGTCGCGGCAGTTGGGGCTTTAAGGTGCGCTTATGATCAGTGGCCGCGCATTACGCTATTTTGATACTGTGGCCCAGTGTCACTCCTTGCGCCAAGCCGCAGCTCAGTTACATATCGCCCCCACGGCAATCAGCCGTCAGATTGATTTACTGGAGCATCAGTTGGGGGCTCCACTGATCGAACGCGGCCCTAACGGTATTAGTTTGACGGCAGCAGGAGAGCTATTGGCTGCCCAGGCCCAGCGAACCCTACGCGATCTTGAACGGGTACAGGAACACATTGCCGACTTGAAAGGCCTACGAACCGGCCGGGTCAGTCTGCAAGTAGCGGAGGGAGTCGTCGCCGGACTGCTGGCGCCGGCATTGGCCAACATGGGGCTACGCTATCCTTATCTTCGCTTTGATATCGGCACCGCTAGCGCCAGCCATATGATCGAAGCGCTGCGTCGTGGGGACGCTGATATTGGCCTGTCGTTCTTCATGCCACGCCATGATGACATTGTGCCGTTCTCCAGTTCTGACTTGCACCATCATGCCGTCATGGCGCCTGCTCATCCCTTGGCAGATGCTAATGAGTTAAGCCTTGCCATATTGGCAGAGCATCGCCTGATTCTGCCTGATGAATCCTATGGTGTGCGTCAGGCGCTCGAGCGAGCTGCCCATCATCAAGGGGTGGCGTTGGCACCTACCTTCAAGACCGCTTCCTTGGAAACCCAGAAAGCCCTCGCGCTTAACGGTGCGGGCGTGCTCATCCTTCCGCCGATGGCCGTGGCGCGTGAGTGTCAGTCAGGTGAGCTGGTGAGCATCCCGTTGTCACCTCTGGAGCTTGAGCCGGCGCGGATTGATCTTTGCGTCTATCGTCATCGCCAGCGCAGCTTTGCCACCGAGGCGTGCCTCTCGTTACTGGCGAGTGCCCTGCAAACGATGACGGAAGCGTCGTCTTGAAAGCAATGTGCACACAAAAAGTGGACACGCTGTGGTCAATATTGAAATAGCAGAAGACACTGAGTGGGTTCATGCTGACATTAGTGGGAATGACGACATGATAACAACAGCAAAGGTGATGTGATGCCCGAACTACACCAGTTGACCGCTACTCAATTACTCGAAGGTTACCGCACTCAAGCATTTTCTCCTCTGGATGTTGCTGAAACACTGATTTCCCATATTGATCAATGGGAACCGCATATCAACGCGCTTTACACCTATCGCCCCGAGTCGCTGCTGGAAACCGCGGAGGCCTCGACCCGGCGTTGGGCCAAAGGCGAGCCAGGCGGCGCACTGGATGGAGTGCCGATAACCCTGAAAGAGCTGATTGCCACCAAGGGAATGCCAGTTCCTGGAGGGACAGGGCTGGGGGAGCAGGCCGTTGCTCGAGAAGATGCGCCTCCGGCTGCGCGGCTTGCGGAAGACCATGCGCTGGTGGTGGCGAAAACCACCTGCCCTGATTTTGGCATGCTGTCATCAGGGCTATCGTCCTTTCATGGTCTGACTCGTAATCCCTGGAAGCTGGCATGTAATACCGGCGGTTCCAGCTCGGGCGCAGGCGCTGCGGCGGCTGCCGGGTTTGGGCCGCTGCACGTAGGTACCGATATCGGTGGTTCGATACGGTTGCCCGCCGCGTGGTGCGGCGTAGTGGGCTTTAAGCCGACCCTGGGTCGTATACCGATAGACCCGTATTATGTGGGCCGTTGTGCAGGGCCCATGACGCGCAGTGTAGAAGATGCCGCGCTAATGATGACAGCGCTGGCCCGGACGGATCGGCGCGATGCAATGCGCCTGCCGCCGGAAGAGATCGATTGGCTGGATTTATCGCTAGAGATGAAGGGCCTGCGCATAGGAGTGATGATGGAGGCAGGCTGCGGCTTACCGCTGGATGACGAGATTCGCCGTCATGTCGAGCAGGCAGCAAAGCAACTGGAAGCCGCAGGTGCAACGCTGGTGCCTTTAGCACCAGTGTTGACTCGAGAGATGCTGGATGGACTGGATCAATTTTGGCAGGCTCGTCAGTGGGGAGAGCTGATAAAGCTCTCCTCTGAGGAGCGCGAAAAAGTGCTGCCTGCGATTTTGGCCTGGGCAGATGGTGGTGAACGTTTAAGTGGCGTAGCCGCGTTGCAGGGGTTTCAGCAGACGATGGCCATGCGGCGTGCTACTGAAGCGGTATTTGATAAGGTCGATGCGGTAATCTCACCCTCAACGCCCACTATCGCCTTTCCTGCCGAGTGGCCATCACCCAGCAATGATCCGCGCCAACCGTTCGAGCATATTGCCTACACCGTGCCCTGGAACATGGGGGAGCAGCCTGCAATCTCGCTTAACGCTGGATTCAGCAGTCCAGCAACGTCACCGGCCCTGGCCGCTAACATGCCTATTGGTGTGCAGTTGATTGGCCCACGTTTCGACGATCATTTCGTGCTGAAATTGGCTCATCAATTGGAGACGCGCCTGGCGTTGCCATTACGCTGGCCGATGCTGCCAGCGTAATGGCAACTGTCAGTTAACATCGGTCTTTACATGACTCTGCCTCTGAATACGTTTAATCATTAATAACGAAGGGAATGCTCATGCGACGCTTTTTGGTACTGCCCACCTCTCGGGCAGGGTGGGGGTTATTGATTGCTTTCGTGGCACTGGTGCTGGCGGGAACTTGGCCAGTGATTGGCCTGGTGAACCGGGCAACGCTAGTGTTGGGGCTCCCGTTAATGGTGGTATGGAGCTATCTGGTTATTTTTACCTGCGTGGTGGTCATGCTGATCGGTAATCGGATTGTGGAGCGAGACGACCATGAATAGCCCTTGGCCATTGCTGATAACGCTGACGTATGTGGCCATTGCGATGGTGATTGGCCTGCGCGCCAAGGCAGGCCGCTCCATGAACAGCCTGGAGGAGTGGGGCGTAGCGGGTCGCAGCATGGGGCCGGTAACGCTCTACCTGCTGATCGCCGCCGGTAGTGTGAGTGCTTACACCTTCATGGGTGCGCCCGGTTGGGCTTATTCCAAAGGTGTCGCGGTATTTTATGTAGCGATTTACCTTGCCTATCTCGCGTTGGTCGCATGGTACTTCGGCCCGAAAGTGTGGCAATTCGGCGAGCAGTTTGGTCACGTAACCCAAGCAAGCGCTATATCTGACCGTTACCAGAGCCCTGCACTGGGGGCACTGGCGGCACTCGTTATGGCGATTGGCTCTGTTGCCTATGCGGTGCTTCAAACTATCGGCTCTGCCTATATTTTGTTTGTGATGAGCGGCGGCTTGATACCGATTTGGCTGGGAGTCGTGCTGGTGTTGGCCTGTATTGCCGTGTATCTCTACGTCAGCGGACAGCGGGCGATTGGCCGCACCAATGCCTT
Organism: Halomonas sp. MES3-P3E; assembly: GCF_002836035.1. Lineage (NCBI taxonomy): Bacteria > Pseudomonadati > Pseudomonadota > Gammaproteobacteria > Oceanospirillales > Halomonadaceae > Halomonas > Halomonas sp. MES3-P3E. Next base: position 104,526 of record NZ_PJBT01000190.1, read on the forward strand.
TCAAGGCGTGCTGATGCTAATCGTTGCCTGGGCCGTCGGCCTGTGGGCCGTCCATAGCGCCACTGGCGGGTTGAGTTTTGCTGGGGTGTTCGAACGTATTCAGACCGAGCATGGCGAGTTTCTCACCTTGCCAGGCGCCGGTGGCGATATGAGCTTTAGTTTCTGGACGACCTCAATCATCGTTTCGATGTTCTCGTTCATGCCACCCGTCTGGACGCAGTGGATGAGCGCTTCCTCCGCGCGCACCATTCGTCGTAGCGCGACGTGGCTGCCCACTTATTACGTAGTGATTTTGCCTATGGTAGTGGTGGGCTTCATCGGCATTTTTTCGCTGCCTGAACTCGCCCGCGCCGATACTGTGGTACTCGAATACGCCATGCAGCATTTGCCTGTCGTACTGGTCGGGTTGCTGGGAGCGGGCACTCTGGCGGCCTCTATGTCCTCCAGCGAACCTTTTATTCACTCGGTGTCGTTGTCGCTCAGTAAGGATGTGATTCAGCCCGTGTTGAAGTTATCCGACGCTGTCACCGGCAAGTTGGCGCGACTGTTGATCCTACCCATCATGTTCTTGGTGATAGCGCCACTGGCAATTGCCGAACCCGGTAGCCTGGTGATGATTCTGTTGGTGGGGCTGGGCTTTGCCTCCCAGGTAATGCCTGCGTTCATCGGGATGTTCTTCTGGCCGCGAGCGTCTCGCCTGGGCGTGATGGCCGGTATCGTGGTGGGCTTTTTGATTACCACAGCATTTACTATCCTTTGGCCACACCCGATGGGTATTCATGCAGGCTTTTGGGGGCTAATGCTCAATCTGCCGGTATTTATTGTGATCTCATTAATGACGCCATCTACCAACGCAGAAGTGGTTGAGCGCTTCTTTCGTATCGCAGCTCCACGCGGGTTAACACGCTTAGGGCGCAAGGGTGGATAGTAAACGCTGACTTAATCTATTCATGTTCATCGCTTACCCTTGCAGATAACCGCTTTTATGCTCCGAGCGCTTTTTACGCACCGGGCAAACACAGCGAATGAATGCACTAACAAAGGCAACGCAATGAGCCATGCACTGACTGGACATAACCGCCCTCAGCAAGTGATTGAGGCAACCCATCAGGCGAACAAGACATTGGCCACGGCCACGCGCCAAGCCAAGTACGCCAAAATGGCTGCGTCGCCTTACCGATTTTATCGGGGAAGCAATCATCTTTTCTGGCAAGACGTTTGGCATGATTGGCGCTTTGCCCTGTTCGGCGGCTGGCCGGAAACCCAAACATGGCTGCAAGGCGATGCTCACGCCTATAACTTTGGCGCTTATGGGCATCATGATGATCAGGTGCGCTATGGTATGGACGACTTCGACGATGCGTTAATTGGCGATTACCAGTACGACGTTTGGCGACTGGCTATCAGCTTAGTACTGGATGGTCGCGAGAACGCGGAGCTGGATGCCAAGGCGATTGATAAAGCCCTTAAAAAGTTAATAGAGGGCTATTACCAAACGCTGGCGGATCATGTCGATGGTAAACCCATTCACGCCGTAACTCTCGACACCGCCAAGGGCCCGCTGAAGCCGTTCATGAATAAGGTGGCGGATAAACAGAGCCGTGCGCGGATGCTCGAGAAGTGGACGACGCTTGATGATCAGAAAGGCCGTCAATTTGCCGAACGGCCCGGTAAACTCGCTAATCTACCGGCGGATGTCGCCAGCCAGCTAGGCCGACTGATTGAGCAGGAGTACCAGCAAACGCTGCAACACGCCTTTAAAGAGAGCGACCCTCACCATTTTCGTGTGAAAGATACGGCTCGACGTCTGGATGCAGGTACCGGCTCGCTGGGCGTGGAGCGCTACTACGTATTGATTGAAGGAGGCGTTGAGCACGAGCACGACGATATCATTCTGGATATCAAAGAGCAGGTGTCGCCAGAAGCGTTCCAGCTGATGGACAAGCCACAGCAGCAGGCATGGCGAAAGCTATTTCCCAATGAAGGTATCCGCCATGCTGCGGCATTCCATGCCATTGCCGAGCACCCGGATGCTTATCTTGGCTGGCTAACCATGAACGGCAAGGTGTTTTCGGTTCGCGAGCGCTCGCCGTTCAAGAAAGACATGCCGACCCATAAGCTCTCTGGTGGTAAGTCGTATAAAAAGCTGGCGCAGCAGTGGGGGGGAATTCTTGCCCGTGAACACCTGCGCGGTGCCCAGGCGCTTAATCGAGGTGACGCGACACGCTTTGCTAAGGCGGTAGGTCAGCGGTTAAAAGGGCGGGAAGCACAGTTCGTGGAGGTAGTATCAACCCTGGCGGTGGCTTATGCCGACTGCACTGAGCAGGATTATGCAGTGTTTATTGATCACTTTCTGGCGACCGATTCACCCTAGTCGCCAGGCCGATGGAAATGCCTGCTGGGGCCAGCATGAACTGCTGAGCGTGATGCGATTCAGCCCATACTACACAGCGGTTACGGCCGCTGTGCTTGATCAGATAAATTGCTTCGTCGGCGAGTCGCAGCAAAAAAGCCGGACCCGCGGGGCCCGGCTTAAGGTAATTCCTGCGGTTTCTTGATGGCGCTATTAGTGGCCGCTGACGGCACCACCGACGATTCCACTTCGGAAGTCACTGTCACTGCCGCTTCGGCTTTTAAGGTGGTTAGCCACCGTGTCCTCAGGGGAACCCGCCATTTCACGGAACATGCCCATCGAACCAAGCAGTGCAGAGGATTCATAAGGCACGAATACCCGCTCGCCATTCTTCGCCATGTTGGGCAGTACCTTGATATAGCTTTGGCCTAGCAGGTAGCCCACCACCGTGCGCTTATTCTCTTCGCTATCGCCAATGGCGCTCAGCACCAGCTTGATCGATTCCTGCTCACCCTGAGCGCGCAGAATAGCGGACTCTTTATCGCCTTGAGCGTTAAGAATCGAAGATTCACGCTGGCCCTGGGCCATGGCAATTGCCGCTGATTTTTCACCCTCTGCTTCGGTAACGGTGGCACGGCGTTTACGCTCCGCGGCCATCTGCAGACGCATGGCGGTTTCCACCTCTTCTGGCATGGCAATATCCTGCACTTCTACACGGGAGATTTTGACCCCCCACTTGGAAGCAGGCTCTTCCATGGCAGCCTGAATCTCGTTGTTTACCTCTGCACGGGACTCAAACAGTTTATCCAGCTCCATTTTGCCGACTACTGAGCGCAGCGTGGTTTTTGCCAGAACCTCGACGGCTTGGCTCATGTTCTCTACCTCATAGACCGCCCGCTTTGGGTCAATGATCTGATAGTAAAGGGCGCCGTTAATGCGCACGGTGACGTTATCGGTGGTAACGACCGGCTGGCCTGGGAAATCCATCACCGTTTCGCGGCGGTCGATACGGGTTTCGTCTGTGGTGATAGCGGTGTAGTCCTCACCCATTTTGCGGTAACGCAGCATGGTGATCGCACGAGGTTGTTCGATAAACGGGATGATGATGTTGATGCCGCTTTCTAAAACGCGATGGAATGAACCAAGGCGCTCCACCACCATGACTTCCGATTGGCGAATAATGATCAGACCTTTAGAAATGATCAGTACCGCGATCACCACAATAATAAGGCTTATTAATAAACCTGGGCTAATAGGTAAATCCATTGTTAAGGCTCCTTGCGTTGGGAATCGTCTTCGTGAGGGGCTATGTCATCAGGCTGATGTAACGCGACTAGCGCAGTGGTGCCTTCAAATCGTTTAAATATGACCAGCGTACCGCTGGGTAGCTCGGTTTCAACGCTTTCAACGACGCGGAGACGGTAGAAATCGCCGTTAACTTTAATGCCCGTGGCATCATCAAAATCTCGACGTAGGGTGGTGTAGCGATTACCTTTCTCGACGCCCGTGCCCGTGGTGCCGTAAGCCACGCCACGGGGAGAGAAACGAGGACGAATGACCATAATGCATAGCGGCAGCAGTACCCCGGTAAAAATAGCCATGCTAAGCAGTTGCCATGGGAGCGTTAACCCCAGCGCAGTAACGGCCGCCGTTAGCGCTGCGGCAATACCCAGTGCAAGCAGTACCATCGCGCCAGAAGTCAGCTCTGCCAAACTTAATAGTAGGGCGAGTACCAGCCAGCTGTAAGCCGGATTCCAGTCCATGTGCTCTCCAATGCAATGTATCGGTGATGCTTACAGGGTAACCCACTTGGCACGTCTTGACCTGTGGGCTGCCTGTAGGTTTTAAACTTTAATTACTACTATTGCCCAAAAGAGCATTGCTATGCCGATTTATACCGACAGCCCATTGTCCACATCCCGACCACTCTTCGCTTTGAAAACGGCTGCAAGCCTATGTGTCGTAGCTGGAGTGCTGATCGCGCCGTCTATCTATGCCCACGAGCATGGACACCATGGCAGCCACGGCGAGCACAGTGCCACCGCTGATACCCACGGCGACAACACTGCCGTAGCCGCCTACCAAGCTGCCAGTGAGCGTATGCATGAAGACATGGCAATGGCGTTCACAGGAAATCCCGATGTCGACTTCGCGCAAGGCATGATCCCCCACCACGAAGGCGCCATCGCCATGGCGGAAATTGTGCTGGAACACGGCGAAGACGACGAGATCCGTCAACTGGCCGAGGAAATTATTGCCGCTCAGGAGAGTGAAATTGCTTTTTTGAAAGCGTGGTTGAAACGTCAAGGCCTCTAAACGTGATGTCGCCACTGAGTTGTGCCAATCATGTCGAGGAGAGTGCTATCCTGCCTGCCTTCATAAACAGTGAAAATAAAGGAGAAGGGCGTGTCGGGCGTTGTCTACTGGCTGGATATGGCGGGTGTCATCGTGTTCGCGCTGTCGGGCGTGATTTTGGCGTGCCGTTCGCGCATGGACCCGATCGGCATGCTAGTGTTGGCAGCGGTGACCGGTATTGGCGGGGGTACGCTGCGTGATTTAGTGCTCGGCGTTCGGCCAGTGTTCTGGGTGACAGACCCGACCTACCTGTGGGTGATTTTAGCCACCGTGGGTGTGTCGGTAATGGGTTTTCATTATATCCACCGCCTGTCGCGGGGCTTTTTGCCAATCGCTGATGCGTTCGGCCTTGCGCTGTTCACCGTTATTGGCGCCCATAAAGCACTGCTGCTGGGCACGTCTGGCATGGTGGCAGTGTTGATGGGCATGATGACTGGCGTGGCGGGCGGCATGATCCGTGATGTGCTGGCCCAACGAATTCCCATGGTATTGCGCGAAGAGATCTATGCCACCGCTGCGATGGCGGGAGGGATCGTTTACGTGGCACTGCATGCTTTGAGTGTGCCGCTCACTATAGCGATTGCCGCTTCATTAAGCGTGACATTAGGGCTACGTTTGGCGGCGATCCATTGGCATTTGGCGTTGCCGGTATTTGCCTGGGTCACGGTGCCGCCGAAAACCCATGATGAGACGGCAGCGCCGCTCTCCACGCCGCAAAAAGCTAAAGAACGAGTCAGGATGATTCGTCGTGAGCGCAAAAAACGCTAGGCAACGGTTATTTGTGTTACCTGCCATTCGCCTCCCGCCAGCGGTCAAACCAGCGGCGCGGTTGAATAAAGCGCAAGGTTGGTTCGCTGTCTTCAAGTTCAACCCCTAATCCAAGCACGCCAAGGCGCGCATAGAGCGCGCCATTGGCACTGCGGTCTGTCAGAGCGACATCCGAAAGCAGCAGTAGTGGGCCGCCGGTGAGCGTCAAGTCGCTAAGGCTAATCTGCTCGCCGCTGATCTCTAGCTGTGCAGTGCCCTCGATATCGTGAACATTTAACAGTCGCCCTAACCAGTCGCTATCCCTTGCTCGGGCGAGAAATAGCCGGGCGAGCAAGCCCGTATCGCGCATTTCCAAACGTAGTTGGCTGGCTAGTCGAACAGGGTCTTCCCACGCTAACTGCGCATCAAACATTGAAAGTTGCACCCACCAACCCGCATCCGATGAGCCGTTTTCACTCTGAAGGTTAACGTTTTCCAGGCGTAGGAAAGAGTCATTAGCAGTAAAGCGGCGTGTATTCAGATCGCCGTCGGTGAGGTGCAAATACAAGTGCACATCGCCCCGTAGGCGCTGATCCAGTAGCGCCAGCTCGGCACCAAAGGCGCGCAGCGTTATTTCTCCTTGGGCGTTCAATCCTTCCAGCAGCCATTCGCTGGCTAGACTGGCTTGCCCGTCAAGCAAGGTGATGCCCGCCCCTTCTGGCAGGTAGCGGTTGTAACGGGTGAAGTCGGGCACCTCGGTAATCGGTAGCGCAATACGCGTGGTGAAGTGCTCGGGTTGGGGCGATTCAAGCACTTCGCTAAACTGCTTGGTTTGCGTGGTGAGGGCAAAGTGGCGCCCCTGCATGTGTGGGCTGTCATCGTCTTGGCGCTTTAAGTCAAAGCGGGGAATGCCAAGCGTGAGCTGGGCCTGCTCGGTGCTATCCAACTGGGCGGTGAGTTCGCCGCGTCCGGTGGCGAGATAGTCTAAAAAAGTGACTTCTAACTGGTCGGCATTGACCCGCAATCGAGTCGGTGCCAGCAGGCGGTTATCGCGAAAGGCGCCCTGAGCAAAGAGCTGGCCTTCGCCAGCAATGGCCAAACCATGGGCGTCAGGCAGAAACGCATTTAAAAAGCCTAGCCGTTGCACACTACCTTCAAGTGCAAACTGACCACTAGGCACGCTATTGCGGCGCTGAAAACGTCCGTCGGTTAACACTAATACGCTCTCTAGGCGCTCGCTAGGTCGGTCGATATCGGCCACTTGCCAGCTCAGCCGGGTGCCGCTGATGTTCAACTCTGAACCATCCATCGCTACTTGCTGGAGTGGCAGGAATAGCTGCATATCACTGGTTAACGTGCCCGCCTGTTCGCCGTGCTGCCAGCGAGTCGCTAGCCCGTTTCCAGCTAAATGCACCTCACCGCTGAGTTGCTCTGACGTCATAGTGAGCTGGCCGTGACTCGTGGCTTGGCCGCTAAGCAACTGCAGAGGTGCAGGGGTGGGTAAAATGGCCGCTAAATAGCTCTGTAACACGCTAACATCGGGCAGGCGAGCCGCTTGCCAGCTGAGCATGGCGGTGGCTTCATCAGGCGCTTTTTGCGGATTAATAGGGCTTGTGGCGATAATGTTGATGTCAGCGTCGTCAAGTAGCAGGCGCTCTTGGTGATGCAGCGTGGCATCGTTAAAGATGAGCGTGGCTTCCATTATCTCTTGCGGCGTTAACCGGGCATTGAGTGAACCGCTGCCTTGGGCGATAAAGCCGAGCGTATCGGCTGCCAGTTCCGGTGCTTGAATGTTCAGTTGAGCATCGTATGGGCGCGACTCGCGAATGCTGGCTGAGGCATCCATTTGGCCATGGCCAGAAAGGCGGATGCCCTGTTCGTCAGCATACGCCGTAAGATAACGGTCAAGCATGTCCAAACGGATGATATCGCCCTGTAATGCCAAGGTAGCCGCTGTGGGAAGGTCGAGCTGATCCAGGCGTTGATTGGGAATTTGGGTCGCCAGGCGAAGCTCAGCGTGCTCTGCATAGGGGTGCGGCTCGTCCAGTTCTACTTCAGCCAGTTCTATTTCAGCTAGCTCAACATCGGCAAGCTGGGTCGAAAAATGCAGTTGATCGCTCTCAACTGCCAAGCGAACCTGGCCTTTACCGGTGGCGGTGTGACGTGGTGGTGGGTTGTCAGCGATTAGCCAGCGGGGTGAGTCGCTTGGAGCACGTAAACGCTGCTCATCTACCGCTAAGCGCAACACTGGCGCGTCCAGCATTAATTCGCTACCGGGCTGTAACTTACCAGCGGTTAGCTCAAGTGTGCCGGTGAGTGCGCCACGCCCCTCCAGGGTTAGCCAGGGCAGGGCGTCTAAATAGGGCATAAAGACATCCCAGGCATCCGCTTGGGCATTCAACTGAAGCTGTGCCGAAAGCGCCGCCAGCAGTTTGGGGTTAAGTTGGCTACTGGTGGCGTTGACGGGGGTTATCGTGTCGAGTGTCGCATCAGCGGTAAGATCAATATCGTGCACTAGGGTTGCTTGATCACTCAGGCGAACTAAACGACCATTAGTAATGGCGAGCGAAACATTAGGGATAGCTAGGGTGTCGCGACTCAATGTGGTCTCTACTACGTGTAGCTGGCCTTCCGCTTCCAGCGCGATATCACCGACGGTCAGGCGGCGAATGCCCTCAGCATCGAGGGCATTAATATGCAGCTCGCCGCGTAGCAGGGCCAGCAAAGAGAGCGAAAGGGTCGCGCGTTCAGCCTCAATGGAGATGGGTAAGGCTTCATCTTCACGTGCGAGATACAGCCCCTCGACTTCCCAGCGGCCAGGGTGTCGGCTGGCTCCTTGCTCCCAGCGGATGTCGATGCCTTCAAATTGGGAAATGCGTTTGGGTAGCCACTGACTATTAAGCAGCCAATAGCTGCCCGCTACCCAGATCAGGATGATAAATAGCAAGCCAATCAACACCCTGAAAAGCAGTCGGGGTAGGCGATTTTTACGAGTGTTCACGTCTGACATAGTGGCTTCCCTAGCAGATAACTCCTGTTGGGGCGTGTTTTATGGCATTATGCGCGGCGTTGGGCAGTGACGGGTTTTCGATTTCAACGCTAGGCAGGCAACAAACGCCATGTTCAAGGATTTTTATACGCAGCGTGGAGATTATGTGGTGATCTCCGCAGAGCAGGCCAGTCGCTTCGCCAAAGGCGTGGCGGGTGACTACAACCCTATTCATAATCCGGATGCACGCCGCTTTTGTGTGCCCGGTGATCTGCTGTTTGCATTGGTGCTCACAAAGTTTGGGTTGTCGCGGCAAATGGAATTTCGCTTCACCAACATGGTGGGCGCCGATACACCGCTAAAGTTCAGCGAAGCAGACGACGGTACACTTCATGTCTGTGATGAGAGCGGCAAAGGTTACTTACAGGTAGTGCGTAGTGGTGACATTACCCACGATCCCGCTGTGGTGGAGGCGTTTGCTCGTTGCTATGTCGCGTTTTCAGGTAAAAATTTTCCGCACTATCTCAAACCTTTAATGGAGCAACATGGGGTTATGTTTAACCCTAAACGCCCGCTGGTGATCTACGATAGCATGGGTTTTTCACTTGAGCGTTTAGATGGTTTTTCGCCGGGATTGACGCTGAACCACTCTTCGCTAGAGGTTCACGGTAAGCGTGCCGATGCCCGCTTGGAGTTCTCGATCGAGTCCGCTGGTGAAGCGGTGGGGGTGGGCTCTAAGAAGCTTGTCGTGAGCGGCCTATGCGATTACGACGCCGATGAAATGGCCGCTATTGTAGAAGAGTTTTATCGTCTCAAGGCTGCATACGAAACCGCCTCGGCTTAAACGCTGCTGCTTGCTTAGCCTCTTGCGAGGCTAAGCGTTGTTTCTTCCCCTATTCGCTAGGCTTTTTCTCTACCGTTAAACCCACGGTGGTAATGCGGCCACCGAGTGTTTCCAGTACCGTCAGCCTCATTCCATCAATGTGTATTGAGACTCCCACCTCAGGCTGGCTGGGGAGAGTATCGCGAATCAGCGAATCCAGCGTTGTTTGTCCATCCTCTGCTTTGATCAACAAGCCATACGAATGGCATAAATCGTCTATTTTGGTGCTACCTTTGAGCTTTAGCTCCTGGTCAGGCAGTTCGTCGCTGACGACCCCAACGGCCTCTGAAAAGACACAGTCAATAAAGGCTCGTGTTTCCGGTCGTAGCACCACAAATAGATGGTCACCCGCCATTAGCTCTGTCGAGCCCCGTGGGGGGATCACATCTTTTCCACGGGTGATCATGGCGACAACGGTGGTATCCGGGAGGGCCATTTGTGAAAGCCGCCGCCCCGCCGCACGCGGGTGATCACTCAAGGTGTACTCCACAATGTCGGCATCTACTTCCTCAAGTGCGGTAATTTCAAGGCTGGCGGCTGGTACTGCCGGTGGCTTTTCGGTCAGCCTCAGTTGACGCGCTACGATAGGCAGCGTGGTTCCCTGAATAGTGGCTGAAATAAGCACCACGAAAAACACGACGTTGAAAATTAATTCTGCCCCTTCCAAGCCAAACATAAGCGGAAAAATAGCTAAAATAATGGGCACTGAACCGCGTAAGCCTACCCAAGCGACTAAGCTGGCTTCACGGGCATTAAAGCCAAATATTTTCATGATAGGGAGGACGGCGATAGGGCGAGCTACCAAAATAAGCACTGCAGCGATCAATAAACCTTCCAGCCACACATCCAGTAATGACACCGGGTTAATCAGCAGACCCAATACC
>NZ_PJBT01000128.1:0-643 GCF_002836035.1 Halomonas sp. MES3-P3E
TGAGAGTGTTAAGTTATTGAGCTGAATCGCCTGGACCAACAGCAAGCCAGTTACCACCAGTATCAGCCGGGTCCCGGACGCACCCTCGAACACGATCCCGAGTAGCATTGGGTTGGTTGCAGCCGCTATATTGCCGCCCCCAAGGTAACCAGCTTCTAAAGGCCACTGGAACAGAATCAGGATAATCCCGGCCCAGACAGCAAGGACACCCATGCGGGCGACGTGCCTCCGGTCATGTTCAGGGAGTTGGGGAAATGCTAGACAAAACAACACGGCTCCCGTCGCGACTAGGGCACTGAGGTAAACCCCGGCCGCCACGAGAATCATCGCGACGGTCCAGACGTCGAGGCTATTTACGGAGAACCACCAGGCCATGGGTCAGGGCTCGACCGAGAAGTTAAAACCGTCGGTCATCATGTGCCCGTCATCCGATAGGCCGCGCCAGCGTACCTGGTAGTCCCCAGCCGAAAGAATTTCACCTGGTTTTACGAAGTAGCGTTCGACCTGTTCACTGCCTGGCTGACCATCAAGAGGAACAGAGCCGTCCGGGCCTGTCACTTCAAACTGGGTGATACGCATCATGCCACCAAACTCAATGCCAATCTCTGCTGGGGAATCCTGAATGGTCACGCCATCCTTAGGT
>NZ_PJBT01000129.1:0-605 GCF_002836035.1 Halomonas sp. MES3-P3E
CCCATGGCTTCCATGCCGCGGTCGGCAATTTGGCGGCGCTTGGGAATCTCCGCCTGCATGCCTTCACGCGGGGCTAGCGTGGCGCGAGCGTAGCCACTCCGATCCATGGCTTCGGCGAAGATGGTATAGGCTCGATCATCTTCTGGTGAAACAAGCACATCGTACGTTTCCGCCACGCCAATACGGAACTCATCAACAGGCACGGGTTGCACTGGCTGGCCATCGGCAGCAACGACGGTCATCTTCAAACCAGGTATACGTACATCAAAGTATGACATCGCCGACCCGTTAATCACGCGTAGTCGTACCCGCTCACCAGCCTTGAACAGCGCATTCCAGTTTTCTTGGGGGGAGTGACCGTTAAGCAGGTAGGTATAAGTACTGCCGGTCACATCGGCGATATCCCGAGAACTCATGCGCATTTTGGCCCACATACCGCGCATCTCGGCGGTTTGTGAGAAACCCTTTTCGCGAACATCGGCGAAAAAATCAGCAATCGTGCGCTCTTGGAAGTTGTAATAGCCTTCCATGGTTTTCAGATTACGAAATACCGACATGGGGTCTTCAAAGGTCCAGTCGGTGAGCAGTAGCACATGCTCACGGTC
>NZ_PJBT01000130.1:0-601 GCF_002836035.1 Halomonas sp. MES3-P3E
CGCCGGTCGGTCAAGGGCATCGAACAGGCTTTGGCGACTCTCCGTGCGCCCTTGGAACGGGCGCTGGTTCAGCGCTGGCAGCAACGCGGCGATGGCGGCGTTCAGCTCAGCCAAGGAGAAGAACGTCTGATGCCGTAACCGGGCCAGGATCCAGCGCTCGACCAACAGCACGGCGGCTTCAGCCTTTGCCTTGTCCTTGGGCTTGTAGGGACGCGCGGGCAGCACTGCCGTCTGATAGTGAGCAGCCAGTTCGGCGTAGGTCTCGTTGATCGTCGGGGTGTACCGATCCGCCTTGGTCACCGCCGCCTTGAGGTTGTCTGGCACTAATAAGGCGGGTACCCCGCCGAAGAACGTCAGCATCCGTTGGTGGGAGGCGATCCAGTCCGGCAGGCGCTGGCTCCGGGTGGCCTCGGCAAAGGTATAACTGGAAGCGCCAAGCACGGCGACAAAGACCTGGGCCTGACGCATCTCTCCGGTGCTCGGATCCACCACCGGGACGGTCGGTCCGCAGTAATCGATAAAGACCTTCTCACCGGCCCCGTGAACCTGGCGCATGCTGCGCCGTTGCCGGCCTCGCCAGAGCCGGTAATGATGGCAGAAC
>NZ_PJBT01000131.1:0-601 GCF_002836035.1 Halomonas sp. MES3-P3E
TGCCGGTCGGTCGAGGGCATCGAACAGGCTTTGACGACTCTCTGTCCGTCCTTGGAACGGGCGCTGGTTCAGCGCTGGTAACAACGCGGCGATGGCGGCGTTCAACTCGGCCAGAGAGAAGAACGTCTGGTGCCGTAACCGGGCCAGGATCCAGCGCTCGACCAACAGCACGGCGGCTTCAGCCTTTGCCTTGTCCTTGGGCTTGTAGGGACGCGCGGGCAGCACCGCCGTCTGATAGTGAGCAGCCAGTTCAGCGTAAGTCTCGTTGATCTTCGGGGTGTAACGGTCCGCCTTGGTGACCGCTGCCTTGAGGTTGTCCGGAACCAGCAGTGCCGGCACCCCGCCGAAGAACGTCAGCATCCGTTGGTGGGAGGCGATCCAGTCCGGCAGGCTCTGGCTCCCGGTGGCCTCGGCGAAGGTGTAGCTGGAGGCGCCAAGCACGGCGACAAAGACCTGGGCCTGACGCATCTCTCCGGTGCTCCGGTCCACCACCGGCACGGTCGGTCCGCAGTAATCGATAAAGACCTTCTCGCCGGCCCGGTGAACCTGGCGCATGCTGCGCCGTTGCCGCCCCCGCCAGAGCCGGTAGTGGTGGCAGAAT
>NZ_PJBT01000132.1:0-580 GCF_002836035.1 Halomonas sp. MES3-P3E
TGGCTGTAGCGGTAGGCCTTGTCGCCGTGGCGTTCCGTGTACTCGGCCCAGAGCAGTTGCAGGGTAACGCCCTTGGTCTTGAGTTCCTGATGAACCTGGAAGTAATCCGGCTCAGCAAAGCGTGAGGGCGGTGCCTTGACGGGGAACAGCCGTGCTTCCAGCCAGGCCTCATCAGCATCCTCGGGCAACGGCCAAGTGATGCCCTTCGCCTGGGCCTGGCTGACGTACTTGCCGACCACGCCTTTGGAGAGACCACAGGCGCGGGCAATGCGGTCGTGGCTCAGGCCTACTTCGTGCTTGAGGCGCAAGACCTCGATGATCTGTCGCATGGAAATCCTCGCAGCCGGCATCCGCACTTCCTCGTGATGAAAAAGAAGGGTATGCCGAATAAAGTTAAAGAATTCCAGCGTGTTGGATGTGATTCCGGGGGAACGTGACCGATGATTCCGGCAACGTGACCGGCGATTCCGGAAAACTGCCCAAAATCGGTCACGATAAAACGGAATGCGCGGTCACCATCATCCAGAACAGACGGTCACGTTCAAACGGAATGGGCGGTCACGATAGGGCGGAATACGCA
>NZ_PJBT01000133.1:0-546 GCF_002836035.1 Halomonas sp. MES3-P3E
AGACTTCCCAATCTGTTCGCCTAATCAATCTCATGCTTAAGGGCTGGTCCCCGTTCGCTCGCCGCTACTAGGGGAATCTCGGTTGATTTCTTTTCCTCAGGGTACTTAGATGTTTCAGTTCCCCTGGTTCGCCTCCTACGCCTATGTATTCAGCGTAGGATACTCATCTTATGATGAGTGGGTTTCCCCATTCAGAGATGTCCGGGTCACAGGTTGTTGCCACCTCACCGAACCTTATCGCAGGCTACCACGTCTTTCATCGCCTCTGGCTGCCTAGGCATCCACCGTGTGCGCTTCATTGCTTGACCCTATAACCCGAAGGAGTCTGGGGTTCGCAATGATAACGTTTCATTTTGCCGGATACGCTTGAGACGTATCACAATTTAAGAAGCACTTCTTACGAAGTGTTCTTGTCAGCATGATATACATTGTTAAAGAGCGACTGCTATAAGCAGTGATAAGCGTTTTTTCACATTAAAAAAAGAAGACCTTTTTCTTTTTCTAAGCTAGAAAAGCGTTCGCTTATCACTGCTCATACAACAGCTA
>NZ_PJBT01000134.1:0-543 GCF_002836035.1 Halomonas sp. MES3-P3E
GACTAAGGAAATAGCCAAGGTCAGAGAGCTCTTTCGCGAGAGCGAAGGCTCTGCAGGGGCGCGCAGCATCGCAGAGATGGCGACAAGGCAGGATGTGCCGTTAAGTCGCTATCGCGCTGGCCGCCTGATGGAAAAGCTTGGCCTAATTAGCTGCCAAGTGCCTGGGCACACCTACAAGAAAACAGGTGATGAACATGTTGAGGTACCGAACCACTTAGCGCGTCAGTTTAACGTTGAGGCGCCCAACCGCGTTTGGTGTGGCGACGTCACATATATCTGGACTGGCAAACGCTGGGCTTATCTAGCCGTTGTCATGGACTTATTTGCTAGGAAAACGATTGGCTGGTCGATGTCGTTATCACCCGATAGCGAACTCACCAGCAGCGCATTGAAAATGGCTTATGAGAGCCGTGGGCGGCCAAAAGGGGTTATATTCCACAGCGACCAGGGCAGTCATTATACGAGCCGTAAGTTTCGTCAGACACTCTGGAAATGCCAGGTAAAACAAAGTCTAAGCCGACGTGGTAATTGCTGGGATAATGC
>NZ_PJBT01000135.1:0-543 GCF_002836035.1 Halomonas sp. MES3-P3E
GAGGCGTAACCCCCTCTAGCTCCGCAAAGGCCGCTCGGATGATTCGAGCGGCTCTCTCCGCTTCGTCTTGCGCCCCTTCGTTACCAAAGCAACAACTCGCCTCCTTCAGGTAGTGCGCCAGCACTAAGCTGGCTTGCTCTTGGGCAATGCCGTTAAGGGATTCAAACGTTTCTTTGCTGCTATTGGTTTGCTTGCTCATACCATCACCTCACCTTTGGTTGAAACGCCTTCCAGCGCAGCAAAAGCCGCCACGATGTTTCTTGCCACCTTCTCGTCTTCCTGATGAGTGCCTGCTCCATTCAGGTTGGCGCGCTCCCTTAGGTAATGCGCTAGCACCTCGCGGGCCCACTCTTTTGAAAGGTCACTTAGCCCATCAAACGTTTCTTTGCTGCTAATGGTTTGCTTGCTCATACCCTCACCTCACAAATACCTGTATACGCATCCACTGCCTTCATGCCCGCTGCTCACGGGAAGGCTTTGCGATATTCTTAGTAGCATCAGCCTTAAGCTTTCCGCTGGTAACGCGCTCAATCTGGTACTGGC
>NZ_PJBT01000136.1:0-533 GCF_002836035.1 Halomonas sp. MES3-P3E
ATGGCGCTGCTGGGGACACTGAGGCTTGCAGCCAGACCAATGGCAAAGATCATCTTGTGCTTAACCATGATATTTCCTCTTATCATGTTGCTGGTCGAGACATCGCCTTATCCATTAAAAATGGAAGAAGGCGGAGTTAGCTTTCGTTATAAGCCTACAACCTATAGGTGGCCCAAAGGTAAAGGAGAAACCGATCCCAATACCTAAGTGTTGTCACAGATCATTTTTTCCGCCATTTTCAGCCCTGTTTCAGGTTGGCACGTTTTAACACCGACTCATTTCCATGAAGAAAAGCACGACGCCATGCGCCTTGTTCGCCAAACAGGGCAGATGAACGATGTAAGAAGGCTCAGCCGAATCAGTTTTAGCGCCTCCGCGATGAAGTAACGGCATCCATTCAACCCTAAAAATATATAAGGATACGGTATGCAAAAGAAGACGAGTTCGCTCCCTATCATTCACGCTACCTTAGCAACGCTGTTGCTGTCGCTAGCAATCCCAGTGCTGGCCCATGAAGGGGGCGCAAGCACTTC
>NZ_PJBT01000137.1:0-531 GCF_002836035.1 Halomonas sp. MES3-P3E
CGCTACCAGGCGCATGCCACCCATGAGCAGTTTCACAGCGAGATCAAGACCGATCTCGACCTGGAGCGCTTGCCGTCCGGCAAGTTCGCCACCAACGATCTGATCCTGCATCTCGCCCAGTTGGCCTACAACATCCTGCGCCTGATGGGGCAGCTGGGCATGACCGGCGAGCTGAGCCCGGTGCGCCATCCCGCTAAGCGGCGCCGGATCCGCACCGTGCTACAAGAGCTGGTGCATCGTGCGGCGCTCGTGATTCACAAGGCGCGGCAGATCATCCTCGACTTCGGGCAGGATATCGGGCGCATGACGGTGCTCAAGACGCTGCGGAGCCGACTGCGTTATCCACGAGGAACGCCATGCTGACCGTCAATCGGCGACACTCTATCCACAAGCAGTTCCAAGCGACACGCGATCGCCAGATATGTCGTGCCTGGCGGGTGGAAAGGCATGACAAAACGGGCCGTCAGCACCGATCAGCACGGTGGGTTTTGGCAATAACGGGCTTGCGAAAGCCAACTTGCACGGGGCGAA
>NZ_PJBT01000001.1:0-113043 GCF_002836035.1 Halomonas sp. MES3-P3E
AGTATGCCATCGCTTTCTAACCTGCCAAGCGGCTGCGCGTTTCACCCACGCTGCGATTTTATCAATCGCGTCGATGGTCAGCCCCGCCCCGCCTGCACCCAGCAAGTGCCCGAATTTGTCGAGTCCGGCAATTGCCGCGTGGCGTGCCATATGGTGGCTGAAATGCTTGAAGATCGCCGTTTGAAGGAGGAAACCTCATGAATGCGCACGCTGAGGCCATGACGGAAAACCCTATGCCCACTCCTCGTCAGAACGAAGAGAGTGCTGATTCGTTGCTGCAGATCCGCGATTTGAAAAAGCGCTTCTCCCTCTCGGGTGATTTCCTTGATCAACTGCGCTTCAAGGGCGGCAAGCTGGTACGGCATCAAGAGTATGTCCATGCTATTAACGGCGTGAATCTGGATATCAAACGCGGTGAAGCACTGTGTGTGGTGGGCGAATCCGGCTGCGGTAAGTCCACCGTGGCGCGTACGGTGATGGGGCTTTTGACACCCTCTGAAGGCGAGATTCGCTACGATGGCCAACGTATCGATAATTTAAGCTCGCGTCAGTTGCTGCCGTATCGCAAGCGTATGCAGATGATTTTCCAGAACCCTTATGCATCGCTTAACCCGCGCATGACTATTCAGCAAACCTTGGAAGAGCCGCTGCGCCTGCACCACCCTGACTGGAAGCGGCCAAAAATTCTCGAAAAAGTTGAAGAAGTGATGCACTCAGTGGGTATTGATCCCGACTGGGGCAAGCGTTTTGGCCACGAGTTCTCGGGTGGTCAACGTCAGCGTATCGCGATTGCCCGTGCCCTGGCCGTGGACCCTGAATTCATCGTCGCCGATGAGCCTATTTCTGCCCTCGACGTTTCGATTCAAGCCCAGGTGCTCAACCTGCTGATGGAAGCCCAGCAAGAGCGCAACCTGACCTATCTGTTCATCACTCACGATTTAGCCGTGGTCGAGCATTTTGGCACCCGTGTGGCGGTGATGTACTTGGGTACAGTGTGTGAAATTGCCACGACGGCCACGCTGTTTGAAAAGCCGCGCCACCCTTACACCCAGGCGCTGCTCTCGGCGATCCCGCGCTTAAAGGATGACCGCCCTCAGCATATTCGCTTATCCGGTGAAGTGCCGACCCCGGTTAATTTGCCCAGCGGCTGCGTGTTTCATGGTCGCTGCCCGCATGCAAATGCACGCTGTAAGCAAGAGATCCCCCTTTTGCAAACACAGGATGACGGAACCCGTGTCGCATGCCACGCTGTTGAAGAGGGGCGCCTATGAGTAGGCTCCCCGTTAATATACAGCGAGCCAAGGCGCTGAGAGGTAGAGCATGGAAATTCGCTGGCTAGAAGATTTTATTGCCCTGGCCAGAACGCGGCACTTCTCCCGCGCAGCAGATGATCAACACGTTACCCAGCCCACCTTCTCCCGGCGGATTAAGTTGCTTGAAGAGGAGATGGGCGTAACGCTGATTAATCGTCAAACGCTACCCCTCTCGCTCACGCCCGCTGGTGAGGAGTTTTTAACCCTGTGTGAACAGGTGACCGAACGAGTGCGGCTTACGCGAGACCGGGTGCGTGAAATCAATGCTGGCCAGCAGCGGCGTATTATGGTGGCGGCGCCGCAGAGCCTATTACCGCATTTTTTGCCTGAATGGCTTGCCTCTACAGGCTGGCAAGACCGCGTACAGCCCTATTTGCGGGCTACCGGCTGGGTAGCTAACGACTATTTTCAAGCGTTAGCGCGGGCCGAGTGCGACCTTGCCATCTGCTACTGGCCAATTGGGCGCTGCGATCTGGATATTGATACCAGTGCCTGCACCTACCGGGTAATCGGTCATGAAAGGCTGATTCCGGTGACTGGGTTAAATGCAGAGGGAGAGCCTTGTGCGTTGCTACCAGGGTCGCGCCATCAACCTGCACCTTGGCTTGCTTACCCAAAGCGCGGCTTGCTTGGCTCAGCGGTTAAAGCCCATTTGGCTAGGTTGCCACAGAGCACTTACTTAACGGCGCAGAGTGAAAATCTCTACGCGGCGGGCATTAAAGAGCTGGTGCTGCTTGGCTACGGCATGAGCTGGTTGCCTGAGCGCAACGTGGCCGCAGAGCTTGCTCAAGGTACGCTGGTAAGAGCAGGCGATAGCCGTTGGGATGTGCCGATGGAGCTACGGCTCTATCGCCATCAAAGCCACCACCACGCTGAACTCGACGGTTTCTGGAGTGAACTCGTCACTCCACGCACTTGAAGCCGTCTTTGAGAAAGCTTAATTGAGAAAGGACACGGTTTGCATGTCGAGCACTCTTTTTAACTTGCAACTCGATCACATAGCCCACCTTCAGCGCGCCTATGCGTCGATGTTGACCGAACATGGATTTGATAGCCTAGCGATTTACAGTGGTCATGCCAGCATGCATTTTGCTGATGATCATACGCCCCCCTTTCAGACTTACGGCCATTTCATGCACTGGGTGGGCTTAGCCGATGTACAGCATAGCTGGCTGATTATTCAGCCAGAAAAGCGCCCACAGCTATACTTGTATGCGCCCGCCGATTTTTGGCATTTACCCACTCATCTTCCCGAAGAACCTTGGGTGGCCGCCTTCGATGTTCACTTTTGCAACGACAAAATCACGCCACCCTTGATCGGTAATGCTGCCATTATCGGCGATACTGACCAACTCGAAGCCAGTCATCAGCAGACGATGCAAGCCGAACGTCAGCCTGAGCAGCTGGTGAATTCACTGGATGAATTACGGCTATTTAAAACGCCCTATGAGATCGCCTGTATCCGTGAAGCCAACCGCCTAGCGATAGCGGGCCATCAAGCAGCGCAAGCAGCGTTTATTGGCGCCTCCGGTGAATTGGATATTCAATTGGCTTACTTAGGTGCCAGTCGTCAGCGCGAATCGAACGTACCTTACCAAAATATCATCGGTTTGAATGAGCACGCGGGTGTATTGCACTACCAGCATTACGACCTGAACGCGCCTAAACGGCGTTACAGCCTGCTAGTAGATGCTGGTCGACGGTTTCGTGGTTACTGCGCTGATATTACTCGCGCCTACGCTGGCCCCGATGCCCCCGTTGCGTTTGGCGAACTGATCACAGCCATGCATGATTTAAAAGATGAGCTTGTGAAAGGCGTTGCACCAGGCGTTAGCTTTATTGCCCTACATGAGCAAATGCATCAACAGCTAGCTGAGATATTGGTGGCCCACGGTTTATTCAAAGGCACCGCAGAGCAAGCGGTTGCTGAAGGCGTAACACGAGCCTTCTGCCCTCATGGGTTAGGTCATTCGCTGGGGCTACAAGTACACGATGTAGCTGGATTGCGTCACCCAGACGGCACGCCAGCACCAGCCCCAGAAAAGCACCCAGCGCTGCGGCTAACGCGTACGCTGCGTCCAGGTATGGTCGTGACCATAGAGCCAGGTCTCTATTTTATCACTATGCTGCTTGCCCCTCTGCGTAGCACATCACTGCCCATCAACTGGCTACTAATTGATCAGCTCTCACCCTGTGGCGGCATCCGCATTGAAGATAACATCGCGGTCACAGAAAGCGGTTTTGATAATCTAACGTAATGCGTTATTTTTCCGCTCCCTAAACGAACAACACCCGGCACAAGGCCGGGCGTTGGATAACCACAAAATGTTTCAGCACTCGATTAGAAGCGGTAAGTAACACCGCCGCCAATGGTGACGGGTTCCATATCAACTTCACCACCGCCGCTAATATCAGCGCTCACGTCAGCGTAGCTTGCGTAACCATTGAGCATGACATTTTCAGTCACGGCCAGATCAACACCCACTTGACCAATTGCACCGTAGCTTTCATCAATGTCTAGGCCGCTCGGTTCACCGGAGAAACGCGTGTAGTTAAGACCAGCGCCGACATAAGGCTGTACGCGAGAGTCCAGTCCGCCCATCGGGTAATAGTTCACTAACAGATTAACCGGGAGACGGTCGACGCTGCCCACATCGCCTCTGCTAGCGGTGCTAATGCCGTGCTCAAACTTTTCTGAACTGTTGAGCTCAACACCAACCTTGTCGGTAAACAGGTAGCCAGCGCCAAAGGTGAATCCGCGCGCTTCATCAATACTTAATGAGTCACCGTCTACATTGCCGTTATCTGACCCTGTATCCGTCTGGGCAACGCCGCCACGGACAAATACATCGCCAGCGTTATAAGCGAGAGCCGCAGAGCTTGCCAGTGCGAAACCAGCAGTGATTACAGCGGCAGAAATCAGTTTCATATTACTCATCAGGGTCATCCTCTTTATGCAGCGCGCCGTTCCTTGCGCTTAGGGATTGCGATTCTTGCTATCCAACATCCTATACAGTATATAGTATAAAAACAGTGTTTCCAAACATCTTGTGAAATATTAATATAAGTAAATTAGTCCTGATGGTTTTTCAGGCATAAAAAAAGTCCCCCGAAGGGGACCCAGGTGGAGCACGCCAGCTCACTCGATGTATCGCGCGGCTAAACCGCAACGATGTAGCAAAGAAGGGAAAGCACCCGCGAAATCATTGGTCGCTCTATTCATTTGCTGCTTACTCTTTATATTGCGAACGGCGTGCCACTATATTTTTAAATTATAAAAAACAATAACTTATAAAACAAAAAGGCAATTTAATATCTAAATAGCACTTTCGCACACTGCAAAACGCACCAACAGTGCGCATTTTGCTGACTGATTGCTTCAAAACGAGTCAGGGTTACTGGCACACTTGGTTCCGACCACCACGTTTAGCGCGGTAAAGTGCTTCGTCTGCAATCACAAGCAGCCTCTCTCGCTCCTCTACTAGCACATCGACACTACATACCATCCCCGCTGAAAGCGTACAGGCAAACTCAATGTCGCCTTGTCTAAAGCGCAAACGTGAAAAATATTCCCGTATATTTTCCAGTTTTTTCCACCCATCCTCTGCTTCACAATATGGAAGAACGACCAAAAATTCCTCGCCCCCATAGCGACCTATGATGTCCGTTTGACGCAAACGCTGGCGCAGGAGTGTGGCAACAGAAGCAATTACGACATCGCCTACCGCATGACCGTACGTATCGTTAACTTTTTTGAAATGGTCAATATCTATCATCGCTACCACTACTGGGTACTGCTGCCGGTAGGCACGAGCAATTTCGTTGATGGTGGCGCTTTTAATACTGGCGTGCTTAAGCAATCCCGTCAGACTGTCCTTATTGAGTAACGCTGACAAGGTACGCGCCCGCGCTACGCGTGTACGCACAGAAGCGACTAACTGGGCGGCGAGAATAGGTTTAGTCAAAAAGTCGTCTGCACCATGACTAAGCGCATCAACCTGTTTGCTTAACTCTTTTTCGGCGGAAAGAAATACAATCGGCAGGCTGCTCCATTCATCATACTGCCTGACCACTGAGGCTAAATCTGGGCCGTCACATTCCGGCATGTGTACGTCCATCAGCAACAGTTCCGGCCTAAACGATCCTAATTGCTCAATGATATGTCGAGGAGTATCCAGTATACGTGCTTCCATGCCCGCCGCTTCCAGCACCAACTGGTAATACGCGGCGAGCTGATGATCGTCATCGACCACTAAAATTCGCGCAGGCTGCGCATGACGCTCCTGCAGTAATTGTTCAAGACGATTGATCAATTGAGGGATGTTGAGGGGCTTTAAAAAATAACTGTAAGCATTTAGCTGAGCCGCACGCAGTCGGTCATCAAAGGTATCGTAATCGCTGATAAACAACAGTGGGCAAGAAAGGGCCTGCAGTGGCGACTGGTGAGGAAAACCCGACATAGCATCGACAATCAAGACGTCCGGCGTTTCCATGCCGATTTCCTGACATGCTTCTGGCACTGAGGAGAATAGCCTAACGTCATAACTAAAATTCGTTAACTGCTCCAGAATACGCTTACCAAGTTCAGCATCCTCTTCAATAAGCCATACCCTGGCGGTAAAAACGCAGCCATCCGGTTTTGCTTCAGCCTTGCGCGCTTGTGGTTGCTGGCTAGGAAGCAGCTCCGCTTGCATAGCCTGAAGCTGGCTGTTGATCACGGCTATTAGTTGTAAATCTATGCCTCGATCGCTCTCTTCCAACCAACCCTTAAGGCTCGCTTCCAACGAGTGTGCCTGGTTGCCAATGGCGTCAAATCCAAAGGTACCTGCCGAGCCTGCCAATTTGTGAAGGCGCCTGTAAACATCCTCCAATACGTCCACCGGAGAAGACCCTAGCAACCCGTGATCGCTATCAGCCGGTGTTGTTAATAGATCACTAACATGCTGTTGCAAGGTGGCTAATACGTGGCATAAAGACGTCAGCTCCACCTGTAAATTCTGCTGATAGTTCTGCTTTAATAGCGCCAGCTTATGCTCAAGCGACGACTGTTCACTGTTTACCACACGCTTGCTCCCAAATACGGCGGACTTGATTTGCCAACGTCATCGGGTCAAACGGCTTGGCAATTACGCTTTCGGCACCTAGTGCAATTAATTGATCAACCTCGTGCGGCTGGACTTTAGCGGTCATAAACACTGCTGGTACCGTCTTAAGGCTTGGTAGATTACGCAATGCTGCTAATGTTGTTGGCCCATCCATACTAGGCATCATGACATCAAGCAGTAGTATATCGGGGGAAAATGCCTCTGCCTCTTTTAGCGCCTGCTCTCCAGAAGAGCACACCTTTACTTTGAGCCCGCCCACCACCTCAAGTGCAAGTGTTGCCACCGTTTGAATATCAGGATCGTCTTCGACATACAAAATGCGTTCTAAACTACTCATTCGTTATCCACCATCTGTACGCGTTCAGTTCGTTGTTGAATAGCCGTTAATAGTTGCGCCGGGCTAATACGTGACTTAAGGAACACCGCTTCAACGCGATGTTGATCGGTTTGGCTAACTGACTGTTCAGAAAGAATAATAAGGCGAGCGTTAGGCTGACTGCTTCGAATTTGCGCTAACAACTCCCAGCCTTCTCCATCCGGTAACCCTATATCTAAAATAATAGCATCGTACTGCTGCTGTGATAGCAAACGACGCGCCATGGCCACGCTTAGAGCCTGCTCGCAGTTAGCTTGCTCGCTTAACATCATGCGAATGACCGCATGCAAATCTTGGTCATCTTCAATGTGTAATAGCGTCAAGCGGTCTTGATTCGCTTTCATTTGCTGACTTAACAGCGCAAGCAATTGCTGGGTTTGAATCGGCTTAGCTAGCCAAGGGACATCTTCTAAATATCCTTCTAATGCTACTTGGGCGCCATCAACATTGCCGCTAACCACCAGCACTGGAGTATGTTTAATAGCTGGCTGTTCGCGAAACGAATGAATAACATCAAAACCACTCATATCGGGCAAGCCAATATCTACCGTAATGGCATCGTAATGGTGGCGGGCTAGCTTCTCTAGCGCCATCGCGCCATTGACAGCCGTGTCTACTCGGTAACCTGCCTGAATAAGCGTTTCCTGCAAAACACGTACAACCCCAGGGTCGTCTTCTATGATGAGCACATGGCCTTTACTCCATTGATGATCAACAAGTGCGTTAACCACTTCTGAAGGATGGACAGGCAATGCAAACCAGAAACAGCTTCCCAGCCCCTCTTCGGAGATGAACCCCATCTCGCCGCCCATATGCTCCACCAGCTCTTTGGTAATCGCCAACCCTAGGCCTGTCCCTCCCCTAGCACGGGAGTCAGAGGCGTCTACCTGCGCAAACTTGTTGAAAATATGAGATTTAAACGTATCAGGAATGCCTGGCCCATCGTCTTTTATATTAACGATAATTTTGTGCGCCTGCTTTTCGACTACGATATCAACATTGCCGCCTTCAGGCGAAAACTTCACTGCGTTGGATAATAAATTGGCCATTACCTGCTGAAGGCGTTGACCATCGATCCTGACTTGGCTTTCTGGAAAAGGGTTATGAAGCTTAAGACTGACACGACGCTCATGCTGGTAGTGACGATTTTCTTCAATTGAGCTTTCAAGCAAGCGCTGCAATGGCTGCCACTGCATATCAAAAGCTAATTTCCCTGCAGCTATTTTCTCAATATCCAGTAGGTCATTGATCAAATGCGTTAAGCGCTGACTATTTTTATGGGCGATGCTTACCATCTGCATAACTTTATCAGGCACGCTGCCCAGCGCTCCCGCAGACACCATTCCCAATGCTCCTGAAATGGAGGTTAAGGGCGTACGTAACTCATGACTTACCGTGGCGATAAATTCATTCTTCATCTGCTCGATGCGCTTGGATTCTGAAATATCTTCAGCAACGCCCAGGTAACCGGTGATGTTTCCTTGCTGATCCTGGATCGTAGTGATAACAAGCTTTATGGGTAGACGTTTTCCTGAACGTGTGACATATACCCACTCCTTTGCTTCGCGCTTATCCATCAAAGCTAAATGCTTGAAGAGCTCAAACGGTGAGGATGAGCGACCTGCGCCAAGGTTTAATTCATTCAGACGCTGCTCAATTTCATCTGCATCGTGAAAGAGCATCGGTGTATGTTGGCCAACCACATCCTTCGCCGCGAAACCCAGCATATTCTCAGCGCCTTTATTGAACAGCATCACTGTTCCCTGGGTATCGGTCGCAATAATGGCAAAATCTTCTGCGGCATTGAGTACTGAGCTAAGCAAATCGTTGCTACTGGCAAGCGCTCTCGTGCGCTGTTCCACTTCTTGTTCTAGGTTGCTTTGGGTATGGCGCAGGCGCTTAAACGCCCCAGCCAACTCAACGGACATATCCCCAAGTAAATCAGAAAGCTGCTGAAACTCAACGATACGACTACGGGGTAACTGGGGCGTTTCGCCGTTTCCAATCGTATGGCTTAAGGTTTGACCGCTTTTGCCAAGGCGTGTCAGGGGCTTGGTAATCATACGGCTTAACAGCTCCGCCACTAAAATCCCCAAGCCTATAACCCCAGATAACATCAAGAACAGTACCGTGCGGTACGCCTCCATCGCTCGTACGGTCGGCAATGCAGAGGTTTCCAATATAATTTGGTCGACACCGTCAACCCCTTGTGCGGGCATGCGCAAAGTGTACTGGCCTTGCGCAAAACGAACCGCCGGGTTTTCCAAGCCGCCGGGTAGCCACATCATGATTCGCTGGTTAACCGGCAGTAACTCATCGCCAGGCTCAAGTGTTAAAGAGTTAAGGTTACCTACTTGGCTAATTAGCTCATCACTCGCACTTAATAAGCCAATACTGACGTCACTCCCACCTCGAACCCGGCCAATGTGATACATATAGCGTTGTTCGGCACCTGGTTCAGTTAAGCGCTCAATCAGCTCATTACCAAGTGCAACCATGGTTTGATCGACAAAACTCTCCTGGCCCTGCCGCATAGAATGGCCTTCGTAGAGAATCAGCGGAGTGCCTGTCATTAGCGTGACGGAAAGCAGTGCACAGAAGAGTAGATGACGTAGCTTCACCAATGCACCGGCAGTAGGCAGCCAAGTCCACTTTGATAAACCACAGGCAATAATAATCGCACTGGCGATTACGGCATTTAGCACGCCATTCACCGCCTGCTTTAAAAACACCAGTAGCGTTAGTTCTTGACTCCACCCCAGCAAGTACGGAAAAAAAATAAAATCGATTGGCGCCGCAATTGCTATCCAAAAAATAAGGCTAGCGATAATAAGGTTTTTAATTTTGTAGTGATAAAGCCAAGAGACGACGACGGCCTCAAGCACGAACACCGCCACAGTGACTGGGTTTTCCCAAAAAACATAAGTGTAAACCCCAGATACCAACGCTACTAAAATCGCGGGGCCGGAGCCTAACCAAGCTATAGCCAGCATCACCGCCACTGACCCAAACAAGAAATAAACATTAAACAAAACGGACAGTTGCAGCATATTACCAACCACGCCCAGTACTAAAAGCGCTGCTAGCAACCACATACCCGCAGAAAAACTAGAACCACCAGGCCAGACTAGCGAGTTAAAATATTTCACGATTTTCTTCCTTCACCCAAGGAAACGTGACATGAAATGTACTGCCTTCACCTTCACGAGAAGTAAAACCAATGTCACCGCCCATTTTTTCAGTTAATGCTTTACTGATCGAAAGACCCAAACCTGTTCCCCCTTTAACTCGGCAATCACTAGCATCTGCTTGAGAGAATTTTTGAAATATGCGGCTTCTAAACTCATTGGGAACACCACAGCCAACGTCTTTCACATTAATGCGGGTACTTTCATCACACACATCACAGTAAATAACGATCTCGTCTCCCGGCATGGAAAATTTTGCTGCATTTGAAAGTAAGTTAGTCATGATTTGCTGAAAACGTAGCGCATCAATCTTGATTAACCGATCCGCCGGTAGTGGTAGCAATTTGAGGGAGACCCCGTACTGAATCGCGTAAGGCTGATTCTCCTGAAGTGAGGTAGTTAATAACGCACTCAATAAATGCGGTTGAAAAACAAACGAAAACTGGCCAGCAAGCAGCTTTTCCATATCAAGCAGATCATTAATGAGCATACCCAGCCGCTCACTACTCTTGAGTGCCATAGCAAGCATCTGTTGGGTTTTATCTGTTAACTCACCAGTCGCACCGCCGAGCACTAGCTTAATCCCACCGGAAACGGCAGTGAGTGGCGTACGCAGCTCATGGCTGATGGTAGATACAAACTCATTTTTTAACGTATCAACGCGCTGACGCTCTAATGAGGCACCTATCCACCGACTAAGCAGTTTTAAAAATAGCTTGTCGGTTTCTGCAAAAGCAGCCCCACGCGGGATTAATGAAGAGAAACTAACGGTACCGAACAGCTGTTGATCCACATAAACAACATTACCGATATAGGCTTCTAATCCAAACGTGGTATAGCAAGGATGATGTTGTGCAGGCTCTTGGCCTGCATTGTGTATGGCCAAAAAGCCGCCAGCGGTTAGCGCCATATCACAATAGGTATTGGCCAAAGGTAAACACTGGCCAGCATTTAGCGTTACATCCTGTGGCGCCAGGATTGAAACAACCTTAAACAGGTCATTCTCGATACGGCTGACAATACCGATTTGCATTTGTAAATATCGACACCCTAGGGCCAACAATGCTTGTAGCTGCTCGGCAAAGCTTAAATCACTTGAGGTACTAATCTCGTTCAGCGAAGAGAGTGCAGCCACCAATAAGCGCTGGTGTTTTTCATCCTCCGCTAAGCGACTGCGTGTTTCACGCATTCTCGAAAGCTCACTTTCGAGCCCGCTTCGATTCATCTCTTCTTCGGCACAAGCAGCAAGATCGATCAGCGCTTGGCGCTGTGCGTCATCCAGCCGTCGGGGGCTGGTATCAATAATACACAGTGTCCCCACCCTAAAACCTGATGAAGTGTTCAAGGGTACACCGGCGTAAAACCGGATGCCTCGGCTGACCGTCACAAGCGGGTTGTCGGTGAAACGAGAGTCTTTGCTGGCATCCTCTATTTCAAAAATACCTTCCCCTTGAATAGCATGGGCACAAAATGACTCCTGACGGCAGGTCTGGGTTAACGCAAGGCCTTGGCGAGATTTGAACCACTGGCGCTGTTCGTCCACCAACGAGACCAGTGCGATATCAACCCCAAACAGGTACGTTGCGAGCCGGGTAATCCGATCAAAACGCTCTTCTGGCGGGGTGTCCAAAATGGCTAGGCTGTGCAGCGCCTCTAGCCGAGCCTGTTCACTTTCCACTATTTTCAAACCTCGCGGGTTAGATAACAGCATATCTAATAATCCATCGGGAATTGTGCAGCTAAGCTGATTTAATTAGTCTAAATGTATGCATTAATTCATCGGCTGTCGCTAGTTGTATCAATATTTCACATTCATACGGCTGCCACTTGTAGCCGCTCCCCCCACTATGGAAAACAGTGATGACCACACCTCAAACCATCTATATCACTGGCGGTGCCCAGGGAATTGGCCTCGGTATCGCCCACACGCTGCTCACCGGCGGCTACCGCGTTGCCATTACCGATATTGATGAAGAAGCCCTAAGTGCGGCCGCTGAGCGGCTGCCCCGCCGTGAGAACCTGCTAACACTTATGGCGGATGCCAGCAATGAGGCGCAGGTAGCTAGCAGCCTCGAAAAAGCCACCAGCCATTTTGGCCAGTTAAACGGCATCGTGCATAACGCAGGCATCGCAGACCCCTTCCATGGCCCGGTAGAGCAGCTTTCACTGAATACGTGGCAAGCCTACTTAAACACCAACCTCACCGGCGCCTTTTTGTGTGCAAAACATGGGGCGCAGTATTTACGCCCTCACGGCGGCAGCATCGTGCTGATGGCTTCTTCACGAGCGATTCAATCCGAGCCGGATACCGAAGCCTACGCCGCCAGCAAAGGCGGTATCGTCGCCCTTACTCACGCCTTGGCAGTCAGCCTCGGCCCTGATATTCGCGTCAACGCCATCAGCCCAGGCTGGATTGAAGTTGGCGACTGGCAAAAGCCCAGCCACCAGCAACCGGTGGAGCACCGTGCCGTTGACCACGAGCAGCACCCGGTGGGGCGCGTTGGCACCCCCAAGGATATTGCCGCACTTACCCGTTTTCTGCTCGCCAAAGAGGCAGGCTTTATCACCGGCCAAAATTTTGTGGCCGATGGCGGTATGACGCGCAAAATGATCTATGCCGAGTAGCGACAAAGCCGCATCAAAAAAGGCCATCCGAAGATGGCCTTACGCTATGCCGGAAGGTAACCCTA
This sequence comes from Halomonas sp. MES3-P3E, assembly GCF_002836035.1. Lineage (NCBI taxonomy): Bacteria > Pseudomonadati > Pseudomonadota > Gammaproteobacteria > Oceanospirillales > Halomonadaceae > Halomonas > Halomonas sp. MES3-P3E. Next base: position 12,673 of record NZ_PJBT01000001.1, read on the forward strand.
GGGAGTGACGATAATTTTCACCTGGGCCTTATCGTTTAGCAGCGCCTCGAAGCCCTCCTCCACAATGTCTGCCAATGGAATACGTTGGGTAACCATATCCTCAGCGCGAAAGTAGCCCCGCTGCATCAGTGCCATCACCGCCGGATACACATGGCGATAGGCAATAATGCCCTTCATGGTGCGCTCCTTAATCACCAAGTCGTTGGGGTGAAAGCTGGCCTCGCCTTCCCAAATACTCACTACCACTACTTCGCCACCTTCGTGGGTGCTGTGCAGCGCTTGGTTGAGCACGGCAGGAATGCCGGTGACTTCAAACGCCACGTCCACCCCGCCACCGCTCAAAGCTTGCAGTTTCTCCACCACATCGTCCTGCTGCGGGTCAACCACAATGGCCCCTAACGCTTCGGCTTTGGCTTTCCGTGAAGGCGCCACTTCTACCGCATAAATCTGCGCAGCCCCTGCTGCTTTTAGCGCTTCGATGGTCATCAAGCCAATCGGCCCGGCACCAAACACCGCCGCACTATCACCAGCTTTCAGGCAGCTTTGGCGCACCGCATGCAGCGCCACAGCAGCTGGCTCTACCAGCGCACCCTGCTCGAAGCTGAGATCATCCGGCAGCTTGTGCACCATATGCTCGCCCATCACGGTGAGCTCGGAAAAGCCGCCGCCACCGCCCGAGAGGCCGTGAAAGCCCAGCAAGGGCGTGAGGTTGTAGCGCTCCATCTGGTAAGCGCCATCCTTATTGGGGGAGAGAATCGGCTCAATCGCCACGCGGTCGCCTACCTTCACCCGCGTTACTTTCTCGCCAATTTCTACCACTTCCCCAGCGAACTCATGGCCCATGATGATCGGCGCCTGTTCGCCGCTAATAGGGTGCGGCTTGCCCACCGGGATAAAAATCGGCCCGGCGGCATACTCATGCAAGTCGCTGCCACAAATACCACAAGCAGCCACTTTCACCTTCACTTCATGGGGGTCGCTGATAGTGGGAACCGAGACTTGCTCAACGCGTAAATCTTTGGCGGCATACCAAACCGCTGCCTGCATGCTTGTCTGACTCATGGCTTACGCTTCCTGTTACGACGTATGGTGAACTGGCTGCAGTCCATAGACGGGCGTTTCCAGCCCCTCCATACGAGCCTTTAACTGCAGTGCCAAATAGTGCGAGTAATGCCGGGACTGGTGCAGATTGCCGCCATGAAACCAAAGCGCTTCCTGCTGGGTGGGCTTCCACATATTGCGTAGCTCGCCTTCCCAGGGGCCGGGGTCTTTGGTGGTGTCGGAGCCCAGGCCCCAGCACTTGCCCACTTTATCCGCCACTTCCTGAGAGATAAGCCGCGCCGCCCAGCCATTCATGGAACCGTAGCCGGTGGCATAAACGATTAAATCTGCCTCTAACTCACTGCCATCGGTCAGCGTGATGGAGTGTGGGTTGATTCGTTCGATCCCTACGCCGCTGCGCAGCTTGATATCTCCATTAGCCACCAAGTCACAGGCGCCGACATCGATGTAGTAACCCGAACCACGGCGCAGGTACTTCAAAAACAGGCCGGATTCATCGTCGCCAAAATCGAGCATAAAGCCCGCGTCTTCCAGCTTTTGATAGAACTCAGCGTCGCGCTGTTTAATGGCATCAAACGCTGGGCGCTGGAAGTCCGGTAGTACTTTGTAAGGAATCGAGGCAAAAATCAGATCGGCTTTGTCATGGGTCAGTCCACTGGCCACCGCCTCCTCCGAGTAGAGTGGCCCCAGCACTTCTTCCATCAATGAATCCGACTTGACGATATGGGTCGAGGAACGCTGCAGCATGGTCACATCGGCATCGTGCTCCCATAGTGCCGCGGCAATATCGTGGGCAGAATTATTCGAGCCTACGATCACGCACTTTTTACCCGCGTAAGCATCCGGCCCTGGGTGCTGACTGGAGTGCTGCTGCTCGCCTTTAAAGCTTTCGGCTCCTGGAAATTTGGGCAAGTTAGGCACCCCGGACATACCGGTGGCCATCACCAGCTGTTTCGGGCGTAGCGTGATCTCCTCGCCGTTACGCTTCACGTTCACGATCCACTCGCCTGCGGCTTCATCGAAGCGTGCATTCTGACACTCGGTGGCACCCCAATAATTGAGTTCCATCACGTTTGTGTACATTTCCAGCCAATCGCCCACCTTGTCTTTCGGGGCAAACACCGGCCAGTTCTCGGGGAAGGGGATATAGGGCAGGTGGTCGTACCACACTGGATCGTGCAGGCAGAGCGATTTATAGCGGTTGCGCCAGGAGTCCCCCGCGCGCTCGTTGCGCTCGATGATAATGGTCGGCACGCCCATCTGTTTCAGCCGCGCCCCAAGGCCAATCCCGCCCTGGCCACCGCCGATAATTACGCAGTAGGGTTGCTGTGTGTAGCCCAGTTCGGCTTCCTCGCGCTTCCGCGCCTCCAGCCAGGTTTCCCGCTGTTTGTTGGCACCGTGCTCTGCCCCTTTGGGGCGGTGATGATTGCGCGGCTCTGGAAAATCATCCAGCGCCTGCATGGTGGTGAGCAGTGTCCAGCACTTGCCGTTCTTCAGGCGCAAGTAACCCTTGCCGCTAGCCACGGCTGTTTTAAAGGTGAACCACGCCTCAACGATATCGCCGTTTTCGCTGGCCTCGCCCTCAATCTGCCACTGCGTGGGTAGGGTATTGGCTAGCGTGGCGTTCAGCATCGCCTGGATATCATCTTTGCTTTCGCAGGTTTTTAAATTCCAGGTAAAGGTAAGAAAGTCGCGCCAATAGCACTCGTCGTTAAATAGCGATAGCACACGCTGAATATCCTGCGCTTGCAGCGCCTCATCAAAGTCATGCAGCCATGCGTTGACGGTGCTGGTAGCGTTTTGCGGTGTGCGTACTTGTGTGTCAGTCATCGCGGGTACTCCAGGGTCGTTGTTATTGTTGAACTGTCGATAAGACACCCAACCCCAAGCACCCGCCGTGCCAAATACACCAAACCATCAATAAGCGATTGAAAAATAAATACAATGTAATTTAATCTGCTTTCGCTAAGGCGTTGCAAAACACGTACACCTGTCACGCCGTTTACAGTCAAACGTTACAGGTGTAACGCACGACTAACGACGTAATACACTCACGTTGACACCGCCCCCAGAGCGCATAGGCTTGAAGAACAACAACAAGCCCCAGAGCGTAAAACGCCATGCCAACTCAGTCGCCACCTGCACGGCTTCAATCCGTTCAGCGCCAGCATATCGAGCATATTTTCCAGCTCGGCGAAGGCTTGGAAATACCACAACTACCGGCTCAACCCATGATTCGGCGATCTTGGCTGCGCTGCCTGAACGAGTACCAGCTCGACCCCACGAAGCCACGTCCTGCCCGCGTGGTGCCTCAGCAAACACTCATAGAACATCGTGAATCTGTCGATGAACTGCTGCACGTTGCCCGCGCCGGGGTCGAGCAGCTTTACGGGCAAATCGCCCAACTGGGCTATGTGCTGCTGCTTACCGACCATCGCGGCATTACCGTCGAGTTTCGCGGCAACCCAAACCAAGACCAGCAGCTGCGCAAAGCGGGCCTCTATTTAGGTGCGGATTGGGACGAGCGTTTCGCGGGCACCTGCGCCGTAGGTACCTGCCTGCACGACCGCCAAGCCATTATTTGCCACCGCCAGGAACACTTCGACGCCACGCATATTTCGCTCACCTGCACCGCTGCCCCCATCGCCGACCCGCAAGGCAACGTGATGGCCGTGTTGGATATCTCGGCGCTGCAATCGCCTGCCCAGCATGAAAGCCAGAATTTCAGCCTATCGCTGGTCACGCTTTACGCCCGCATGATCGAAGACGCCTACTTTCTACAGCGTTACCGCGACTGTTTGATGGTGCGGCTGGATACCTCCCGAGAGTTTGTCCATGTGAACGGGCGTGGTCTCATCGCCATTGAGGAGAACGGCCAAGTGATCGCCGCCAATGCCGTCGGTCGCGAACTGATCGCCGACCACCAGCGCCGCTGGCCACCGTGGTCCGCTCAGCACGCGCCGATGCTCAGCGAGTTGTTTGAATGCGAGATTGCCGATGTGCTAAGCATTAACAGCGCCACCGATGACCAGCTTCGCGCGTTCCGTGCCCGTGCGAGCAACGCCATTTATTTTATTAGCCTGCTGGAACCGCGTAGGCCGCGCACTGCGCCACTGAATAAGACAACTTCCACGCTGCCCAAGCCGCTAGCACGGCTGGGTGCTGACGACCCCGCCATACGTAAGCTGCAAAAACTGGCAGAAAGGCTGCGTAACGAAGCCAGTGTCAACGTGCTGATCAGCGGTGAAACCGGTACCGGCAAAGAGGTCGTCGCCCGTGCCCTGCACGACAGCGGCAACCGCGCAAAAGGGCCTTTTATTGCGGTGAATTGTGCCGCCATTCCCGAAGCGCTGATCGAAAGTGAGCTGTTTGGTTACGAGCCCGGCGCGTTTACCGGCGGGCGGGCAAAAGGCATGCGCGGGCTCATCCCCCAGGCCCATGGCGGCACGCTGTTTTTAGATGAGATTGGCGATATGCCGCTGGCCCTGCAAACCCGCCTGCTGCGTGTACTCGCCGAGCGTGAAGTGATGCCGCTGGGGGCGAACAAACCCGTCAAGGTCGACCTCCGCGTGATCACCGCCACCCACCGCCATATCGACAAGTTGATTGAGGAGGGAGCCTTCCGCGAAGACCTCTACTACCGCTTAAACGGCGCCCAGCTGCGCCTGCCTCCGCTGCGTGAACGCGCCGACAAGCTCTACGTGATTCGTCAGGTGTTTAACGATGTGGTGAGCGAGCGCGGCGGCAGCCAATCGACCCGTCTACGGGCCGATGCCATCAGCGCCCTGCTCGCCTACGCCTGGCCCGGCAATATTCGTCAGCTTAAAAACGCCCTGGCGTTTGCCTTAGTGACTGCCGAGAGCGATGAAATCACCGTTTACGACTTGCCCGAACAGTGCCTGAGCCAACGCATTACCCACGCGCCTTCGCTAACCACCCCTGCAAGGGAAACCGCCGATAGTCACCTCGTCACACGACTTCAGCAACATCAGTGGAATATCAGCGCCGTTGCCCGTGAACTGGGCGTTTCAAGGCCAACGGTGTATCGGCAAATGCAGCGCCAGGGCATCGTGCCACCGAATAAGGCCTGACGGCTGACGGCCCTACCGCTTGGCCTGGGAGGCCAGCCTCACGTACACTTGTTTGAATCCGTTTATCCTTTTATAAACCCGCTTTCGGCAAGCTGAGGCTCTCACATGGCGTTTGATTCCACTTCTTCCTATATCGCAACCGATGCGCTCAAGCAGGCGGTAAATGCCGCCGTAGTACTTGAGCGGCCGCTTCTCATCAAAGGCGAGCCAGGCACCGGCAAAACACTGCTGGCTGAAGAGTTGGCTGAATCTCTCGATACTCAGTTGATCACCTGGCACATCAAATCCAGCACCAAGGCGGCCCAGGGGCTGTACGAGTACGATGCGGTAAGCCGCCTGCGGGATTCACAGCTGGGCGTGGAAGGTGTCGAGAACGTCGGTAACTACATCAAGCCTGGCAAACTGTGGGAAGCCTTTACCGCTGGCGAGCGCGTGGTGCTGCTGATCGATGAAATCGATAAAGCCGATATCGAATTTCCCAACGACCTGCTCCAGGAACTGGATCGTATGGAATTCCACGTTTACGAAACCGGCGAAACCATCCGTGCCGAGCAGCGCCCGATCATTGTTATCACCTCCAACAACGAAAAAGAGCTGCCGGATGCCTTTCTGCGCCGCTGCTTTTTTCACTACATCGAATTCCCCGACCGCGAGACCATGCAGGCGATTGTCGATGTTCACTTTCCAGATATCGCCCCTAAGCTGGTCAGCGAAGCGTTAGAAGTGTTTTTCGAGCTTCGCAAGGCGCCCGGACTCAAGAAAAAACCCTCCACCTCCGAGCTGGTCGACTGGCTCAAACTGCTGATGGCCGACGAGCTGGCGCAAGAAGCACTCTATAACCGCGACCCAGCAAAGGCCTTGCCGCCCATGGCTGGCGCCTTGGTCAAGAATGAGCAGGACACCCAGTTGCTCGAGCGCTTGGCATTCATGATGCGTCGCCAGAAGAACACAGGGCGCTAAGCCATGTTTATTGGCCTATTTGAAACGTTAAAGCGCGCGGGCGTGCCCGTCTCACTGCGCGAGCTTTTAGACCTTCATGCCGTAGTGGAGCGCGGCGTGGTGTTCGCCGATATGGAGGCGTTTTATCAGGTAGCGCGCACGGTGATGGTCAAAGATGAGCGCCACTTCGACCGTTTTGATCGCGCCTTCGCCGCCTGGTTTAAAGGCCTTGAGGACATGGACGCCGCCATTGAGTCGCTGATCCCCGATGACTGGCTGCGCCGCGAGTTTGAAAAACAGCTCACCGATGAAGAAAAAGCCAAGATCGAATCCCTGGGCGGCCTCGAAGAGCTCATTGAGACATTTAAAAAACGCCTGGAAGAGCAGAAAGAGCGCCACGCAGGCGGCAACAAGTGGATCGGTACCGGCGGCACTAGCCCGTTTGGCGCCTATGGCTACAACCCGGAAGGCATCCGGATCGGCCAGGATGGCTCGCGCCACCGCCGCGCCACCAAGGTGTGGGATGAGCGACGCTTTCGGGATTACGATGACTCGCTGGAGCTAGGCACCCGCAATATCAAGATGGCGCTGCGGCGGCTGCGCAAGTTTGCCCGCCAGGGCGCGCAGGACGAGTTCGATGTGGATAGCACCATCCGCGAAACCGCCAAAGATGCCGGGCTACTTAATGTGCAGATGCGCCCCGAGCGCCACAACGCCGTTAAAGTGCTGCTGTTTTTGGACGTGGGCGGATCGATGGATGACCATATTCGCGTATGTGAAGAGCTATTCTCGGCGGCCCGCTCCGAGTTTAAACACCTGGAGCACTACTACTTTCATAACTGCCTATATGAAGGTGTCTGGAAAAATAACCTGCGCCGTGGCAATGAGCGCATTCCAACGATGGATGTGCTGCATACTTACGGTGCAGATTACCAAGTGGTGATCGTAGGCGACGCCGCGATGTCACCCTACGAAGTTTCCCATCCAGGTGGCAGCGTTGAGCACTTTAACGACGAACCGGGCGGCGTTTGGCTGAAGCGCCTATGTGACACGTTTCCGCGTTTGGCATGGCTTAACCCTTTGCCGCCTCGCGCCTGGGAGTACACCTATTCGACAAAGCTCATTCGCGAGATTATCGAAGACCGTATGTATCCCATGACGCTTGAAGGGTTAGAAACCGCCATGCGCGAACTGGCGAAAAAGTAAAAAGTAGCCAGCTTTTACGCAACACAGCGCCCTATAAGGCGGTAGGAAAGTTGTCAAGACCGGTTAAAAATGCCTGCTTCGCCTGCTCAAATGCTTTTGGGTCGTGTTTAAAACGACGCAGAATCAGCGCTTCATCCAAGCTAAGGGTAGGTGCCAGCTCATTGACGCTTTTAGCGGGGTGGCGCGCGCCTAAACCAATGCGTTTACCCCCTGCCCCGCCGAACCAACGCTTGATACCACTCTTCTGGTAGAACGCTTCCTGCTCGGCGCTATCCACATCGACGCGCAAAGGGGCTTTCAAGGTAAGTTCACTAATCAAGCGCTGCTGGGCGTCTGCTTGGTCAAGCGAGCAGGCGTGGGTAACCGTCATGCCCACGCCTTCTTCGTCCAGCACTAGTAGTGCCAACGCTTGAGGCTTACCCTGGGCATCAACGGCAGCAAATAATCGTGCAGCTTCTTGAGGAAAGAGCACACTGCAAGTGCCGGTAAACACGACAAGCGGCGTTAGACCGGCATCTTGTCCGTAAACTTCAGCGCATAAACGCGCCAGAAAGGCATTGCGCTGGGCCTCTGCGTTAACGTGTACGACCTTCATTGGAATCAACCTCGCCGACTGAAAAGCCGCAAGCCTAGAGCAATCACCGCCGTTTGGACAGTGCCTTGTGCCACGCGATAGACCATTCATTTATACTGATACTGAACACGACTGCCAACAGGCTGTCGTCAGTCACTGTAAATGTGAACATTGACTTAGAAGGAGCTAACATGACCACCTTTACGAATGACCCCACCATGCCCACCCCGAGTTTCCCCGGCAGCCACATGGTCATAGATGATCACTATGTGTTTATTTCAGGGCTAACCGTCGCCGACCTCTCCAACGGCCACGCCGCACGGGGAAATATTAAAGAAGAGACGCGCCTTGTGATGCGCGCACTTTTGCGCATGCTTGAAATGGAAGGTGGTAGCTTTGCCGATGTAGTGCGCGTGGATATCCATATTACTGACTTACACGCTATTCAAGACATGGATGGTGTTTACGCCGAGTATTTTGAACCCGGCCGCTACCCGGCGCGCACCTGTACCGAATCCCCCCATATATGCGGCGGTAGCAATGTTGAAATCACCGTGATGGCGAAGCGCCAGCATCAATCAGAGCAATAACCGCCTCAATATCGACCTGGGCTTCCAGCATATCGGCCAAGCGATCAAGCTCACGCTCTCGGTGGGCTTGATAATCGCTTTGTTCACCGTTAACCAAACCTAACTGTTTCAGCAGTGCCTGGCAGCCGTCGGGATGGTCAAACAAGCCATGCAGGTAGGTTCCTAGAATCTGTCCATCACCGCTAACGGCACCTTCCGGGCGACCATCCACAGTAAATAAGGGGGAATTCAAGGCAGCCCCTTCGCTCACGCCATTATGGATTTCATAGCCGGTGACTGTCGCGCCTTCAGTAACCGTTATGCCGCTCACATTTCGCAGCTGTTTGCCCGCCATCATACGCGTTGTTAGCGGCAGCAGTCCCAATCCTGCTTCTTTCCCCGGCTGGCCCTCCAGCCCATCAGGGTCATCCACCCACTCGCCCAGCATTTGAAAGCCACCGCAAATACCTAACACCTTACCGCCGTAACGCAGGTGGCGCAGAATGGCTTTATCCCAGCCCTGGCGCCGTAACCAGGCAAGATCGCTCGCAGTGCTTTTACTACCAGGCAGGATAATCACGTCAGCAGCAGGAATCGGCTGCTCGGGCCCCACAAAGGTCAGCGCCACCTGAGGGTGCAAGCGCAGCGGGTCGAAATCAGTGTGGTTACTGATGCGTGGAAGCGCTGGCACGACGATAGTAAGAACCTTGCTCTGCTTCTCGACCTGGGTCACCCCAATGCTATCTTCAGAATCGAGCACCAGCCCTTGCAGATAGGGCAGCGTGCCCAGTACCGGTTTACCCGTACGCGCTTCCAACCAATCAAGCCCCGGTTCCAGCAGCGCAATATCTCCTCGAAAGCGGTTAATAATAAAACCTTTGGTGCGCGCCTGCTCGCTCTCACTTAGCAGCGCCAGCGTGCCCACCAACTGGGCAAATACACCGCCGCGGTCAATATCGCCCACCAGCAGCACTGGGCAGTCGGCGGCTTCGGCAAAACCCATATTGGCAATATCGCCTTCGCGAAGATTAATTTCTGCAGGGCTACCCGCGCCTTCGGCAATAATCACATCGAAGCGGCTTTCCAGTGCCTGCCAAGCCGCCATTACGCTCGCCTTTGCAGTGCGTTTATAGGCATGGTAATCCAGCGCATCCATATGGCCATGCACCTTGCCGCGCAAAATCACCTGGGCGCCACGATCCGTTTCCGGCTTTAGCAGTACCGGGTTCATATCGCTATGAGGGGCCAAATAGCATGCCTGGGCCTGCAGCGCCGTGGAGCGGCCAATCTCGCCGCCATCGCTGGTCACTGCGCTATTCAGCGCCATGTTCTGGGGTTTGAACGGCGCCACTGATATACCACGCCTTGCCAGTGCACGGCAGAGCGCAGCCACCACAGTGCTTTTACCTGCATCCGAGGTGGTGCCTTGAATCATTAGTGTGGCCATCACGTTATCCCGCCCAGGTGAACAAGAGCGAGACTGTAGCGACCTGGGAGCATCAGCGCAATTGTGACCAAGCTCATCGACCAGTGCCCTCTTCATCACACTCCCTCTTTAATGACACTCAAAACCGTACTTCAAAAATACTTCTTACCGCCATCAATTTGTCACACGCCAACTTTAGGCTGATCAACAACAAATGAGATCGATCTCATTTTTCATTTATAGAGACTCTCTATGTCCGATTTAGTCAGTGTGGCCAAACTAGCCGGGGTTTCCCGGGCAACCGCGGCGCGGGCTTTTTCAAGCCCCGATCTAGTTCGCCCAGCGACCCGCGAAAAAATTTTTAGCGCTGCTCAACAGCTGTCATTCAGGCCCAACAAGGTCGCTCAACAGCTACGCTCGCAAGCCACGCAGATGATTGGCGTCATGGTACCGAGTCTCGATAACCCGGTGTTTGCGGAGCAACTACAAGCCATGGAAGTGGCAGCCAGAGCGGCTGGTTACTCACTGATCGTTACCACCAGCGAATACTCGCCCAGCCGGGAGGGTGACATTGTTGAGGAGATGCTGCGTCAGCGCGTGGATGGCTTGGTGCTTACCGTGGCTGAAGCCGATAACAGTGCCGTGCTGGACAAGCTCAGTCTCGAAACCACCCCGTGCTTACTAGTCTACAACCCACCTGGGAACAGCGGTTTCCCCTCCATCGGCGTCGATAACCGCGCCGCCAGCGCTGATGCCACCCGCCATTTAATTACTTTGGGCCATGAGCGCATTGGCATGGTCGCTGGCCCGCTGCTGCAATCAGACCGCGCCCGGCAGCGCTTTGACGGTTACTGCCACGCTATGCGCGAGGCAGGCCTGATCGCACGTCCGTTGGTTGAGATGGCCCGCCATACCCAAGCTGACCTGAAAAGCCTAACACCTGCACTGCAAGGGCCAGACGCTCTCAGCGCATTGGTTTGTACCAATGACCTGCTCGCCATCAGCCTGATGGGCGAATTGCAACGCGCTGGTTTTAACGTGCCTGGCGACCTTTCTGTGATGGGCTTTGATGGCATTGCCTTAGGCAAGCACCTCTACCCATCGCTATGCACCATTGAGCAGCCTCGCGCCGACATTGGGCGAGCCGCGGTGCACACCTTGTTAGCCATGATTCGGGGAGAAAGCTGCACACCTGCTCCCCTGCCCCACGCATTGCGTAAGGGCGAAAGTGTCGGAAACCCGACATCCCGCAAGTCCACGTTAGGCACTTTATAGAGGAGCACGGTATGAATCTTAAACGTCTTTATCAGGCAGTATTGGCCACGGCGATTATCAGCTCGTCGGGAAGCATTTTTGCGCAATCAAATGATAATGCAATTTGCTACAACTGCCCGCCGGAATGGGCCGACTGGGGCACACAGCTACGCTTGATTGAACAGGAAACCGGCATTCGCGTACCGCAAGACAACAAGAACTCCGGCCAGTCTTTAGCTCAGCTGGTAGCCGAAGCGGCAAGTCCGGTAGCGGATGTCGTCTACTACGGTGTGACCTTTGGCATTCAAGCCATGGAAGAGGATGTAGTAGCGCCTTACCAGCCCGAGCACTGGGATGAGATTCCTGAAGGCCTGAAAGATCCTGAGGGCAACTGGTTCGCCATTCATTCCGGCACGCTCGGTTTTATGGTTAATGTCGATGCCTTGGATGGTGCGCCGGTGCCCACCTCTTGGGAAGACTTACTGAAACCTGAGTACCAAGGTATGGTGGGCTACCTTGACCCCGCCAGCGCTTTTGTCGGCTATGTAGGCGCCGTTGCGGTCAACTTGGCAATGGGTGGCGATCTTAACGATTTCACCCCCGCCATCGACTACTTCAATGAGCTCGCCGAAAACGACCCCATTGTGCCTAAGCAGACTAGCTATGCGCGGGTGCTTTCTGGCGAAATACCGATTCTCCTCGATTACGACTTCAACGCTTACCGTGCCCGCCACAGCGACGGTGCTAACGTTGAGTTTGTGATTCCCGAAGAAGGTAGCGTGGTCGTTCCTTATGTGATGAGCCTGGTAAAAGAGGGTCCGAATCCTGAGAACGGCCAGCAGGTGCTTGACTTCGTGCTGTCTGACCAAGGTCAAGCGGTATGGGCAGACGCCTATTTACGCCCCGTACGTGAAAGCGCCATCTCCGCTGAAGCACGGGAAGTCTTCTTACCGGATAGCGATTATGCCCGCGCAGAAGCTGTCGATTACACCGCCATGGCGGCTGCCCAACGCAGCTTCTCTGAGCGGTATCTGTCGGAGGTTCGTTAATCATGACCGCGGCATCCAAGCAGCCCTCTGGGGCTGCTTCTTACTTTAGTCGCCAGTCAGCTAGCGTAGGCCCAGCGAGGCGTAAAAGCCTTATTGCTTTGTTAGCGTTGATGCCTGCGCTGGTCATCTTCTGCGCTTTCTGGTTGCTGCCTTTTTCACGCTTGATAGTGATGGGTGCCGAGGCTGACCGAAGTAGTGGCATCAGCGCCTATCTCACCATTCTCACCCATCGCCAGTACTTGATCAGCCTCGTGACCACCGTGGGCATCTCGCTTGTTGTATCGATCACGGCGGTGGCCATAGCGGGCACGGTTGGCTTTTTCCTGGCTCGACACCGTTTTTTCGGTAAGGCGGCCTTGGTGGCGATCCTCACTTTTCCACTGGCCTTTCCAGGCGTAGTGGTGGGATTTCTGGTGATTATGCTGGGTGGTCGCCAAGGAGCGCTGGCGCAGACCAGCCTATGGCTGTTTGGCGAGCGCTGGATGTTCGCCTACTCGCTGGCCGGTTTATTTATTGGCTACCTCTACTTTTCGATTCCTCGCGTGATCACCACGGTGATAGCGGCCTGCGACAACCTGGACAAAAGTCTCGAAGAAGCCGCCCGCTCGTTAGGCGCTAATACTTGGCAGGTCACCAAAGACGTCATCATACCCGGCATTGCACCTGCTCTGCTTTCTACTGGGGCTATCTGTTTTGCTACCAGCATGGGCGCGTTTGGCACGGCGTTTACCCTTGGTACGCGATTGAGCATTCTTCCCCTCAACATCTACGGTGAATTCACCAACTACGCCAATTTCGCCATGGCAGCCGCGCTTTCAGTGGTATTGGGGGTCATCACCTGGATGGCATTGAGCCTTGCCCGTAGGCTGGCAGGCGGCAACTTAGGGGCTTCGGTATGAAATCTCGCCTTCGCTTCACGCTGCAATTGGGCTTCACCCTGCTGGTGTGCTTGTTCATGATTGTGCCCGTCGCCATGTCAGTCATGGCGGGGCTGACTGAGAACTACTTTGTAGGCCTGGAGAGTGGGCTGACGCTGCGCTGGGTGAATGAGGTGTGGCAGCTCTATGCCGATACCATCTGGCTCTCCATTAAACTGGCACTCGCTTGCTTATTGATCACTATTTTGGTTGGCGTGCCTGCTGCCTATGGTCTGCTACGCAGTCGTCGCCGCTGGGCCAACGCGATTGAAGAGCTCCTGCTGCTACCGGTTGCCGTGCCGGGGCTGGCCACCGCGCTTGCCTTGTTACTCGCCTACGGCAGCTATCGTGAGTTTCGCGGTAGCTGGCTGTTTATTCTTGTTGGCCATGTGCTGTTTACCCTGCCCTTTATGGTGCGCGCGGTGCTATCCGTGATGCAAACCGCCAAACTTCCCCAACTGGAAGAAGCCGCTGCCAGCTTAGGTGCCAGTTTCAGGCAACGCTTTTTCGGAGTGGTCATCCCCAACAGTATGAGCGGCATTCTGGCGGGCGCGTTGATGGTGGTCACCCTATCCATTGGTGAGTTCAACATTACCTGGATGCTGCACACACCCTTGACCAAGACACTCCCGGTCGGCTTGGCCGATAGCTACGCCTCCATGCGCCTCGAAGTTGGCTCGGCTTACACGTTGATATTTCTAGTCATGGTGGTGCCGCTGCTGGTGGCGATTCAGTGGGCAGGAAAACTCACCCAGCAGCGACACTGAGCAATCGAGTCGTCACCCACCTTTACAGTCATCTGATTGCTTTATTCGAGAAACTTATATGAGTTCATCTGTCAGCATTACGCTTACCCAATGCAGCCGCACCTTCGCTGGCGGCAACACCGCCCTGCAGCCGCTGGATCTGCACGTCAACGCGGGCGAAACGTTAGTGCTGTTAGGGCCTTCTGGCTGTGGCAAAACAACGACACTACGCATTATTAGCGGCCTGGAAAGCCCCGACAAAGGCGGGCAAGTGCTGTTTGGAGAGCGTGATGTCACCGCTCTGCCGATTGAGAAGCGCGATGTGGGAATGGTGTTTCAAAACTATGCCCTCTTTCCCAATATGAGCGTTGCCGACAATATTGCCTACGGCTTGAAAATACAGCGTTTGCCACGTAGCGAGATCGCCCATCGGCTTGACGAAGTCATGCGTATGGTCGACTTGCAAGGCTTTGGTGGACGGCGCATTGACGCCCTCTCCGGCGGGCAAAAGCAGCGTGTTGCGCTCGCTCGCGCCATCGCCGTTCGCCCAAAGGTGCTGCTGTTTGACGAACCCTTGGCTGCCCTCGACGCCAAACTGCGTGATCGGCTGAGAATTGAAATTGGCCAGTTGCTTCGAGAGCTAGGCACTACAGCGGTTTATGTTACCCATGATCAAGACGAGGCAATGGCGTTAGGCGACCGCATCGCAGTGATGCAATCAGGCCGCATTGCCCAACTGGGCACGCCCCAGGAGATTTATCACCGACCGGCCAATGCTTTTGTAGCGGACTTTATTGGTGCGGTTAACTGCCTGGAAGTTATCGGTATGCAAGCCGATGGAGGGTTAATCGTACATGGGGGAGAACTTGTCGCCACCCATTTGCAGGGAGCACCCATGGTTTACTGTCGACCTGAAGATATTCAGGTGGTTTCCGTTGACCAAGCCGATGTAAAAGGCAGGGTGGTACAGAGCATTTTCCTGGGCCAGACCCAGCGCCTCATGGTGGACACGGGCGGCACTTCGACACTCCAGATTGAGGCCCCCTCCCGCGAGCGCTGGCCAAACGGTACCGCGATTGGTTTGGCACTCCCCTCCAGCGTGCTTTTTCATCCAGATAAGCCCACTGCCCCTGTTAATGCCAAGGAGATGGCCAATGGCTGATCAAGGTTTAAACATTAAGAAAGACCCTTATGCCCAGCAGTGCCTTATCGCCCAAATCAGCGATCCGCATATCAAGGCGGGCGGTAAACTCTCTTACCGCCATGTAGATACCGCCAGTGCTCTGCGCCATGCAATCAGCACGCTCAATCAGCTAGCCCCGCGGCCCGACCTGGTGCTAATTAGCGGTGACTTGGTTGATTTTGGCCACCCTGACGAGTACACCACCTTTAAGCAGATCCTGGCTGAATTAACGCTGCCTGTGTACTTGATCCCTGGCAATCATGATGATCGCCAGCATCTACGTGCCGCATTTCCCGACCACCGCTACCTATTCCAGCATCACGACTATTTGCAGTGGGCCGTTGAGGACTATCCGGTTCGCTTGGTGGGGCTTGACTCATCGGTACCGGGAAAACCCCACGGCGAGCTAAGTAATGAAAGCCTGCAGTGGCTAGACACCACCCTGGCAAAAAACCCTGAAAAACCGACTCTTGTCATGGTGCATCACCACCCTTTTGTTAGTGGCATCGACCATATGGATCGCCAGCCGCTGAAGCGACCAGACGCGCTAGCCGACGTCATTGGCAAACATGCCCAGGTCGAGCGCGTGCTCTGCGGGCATCTGCACCGTTCGATCCAAGCGCGCTTTGCTAACACTTTGGCGATTAGCTGCCCTGGGGTTTCCCACCAGGTGAGTTTGGATCTCAGCCCAGACGGCCCCTCCAGCTTTCAGCTAGAGCCACCCGGTTACCTGCTACACCAATGGTCGGCCACTAACGGCATGGTGACACACCAAGGGTTTATCGAGCGCTACCCTGGTCCTTTCCCGTTTTTTGATGCTAATGGGCTGATTGATTAGGTCGTTAAACTGGGGGCGAGCGCTGTGTTGTCGGTGTGAGCCAGCGCCAGCTCCCAGGCTTGCACCATCCGCTTTTTCTCAACACCCCACCGGTAGCCGCCAAGCGCACCGCTTTGCTGAATCACCCGGTGGCAGGGAATCCACAGCGCGATCGGGTTAGCGCCCACGGCATTACCTACTGCACGGGATGATTTTGGCGTGCCTAATGCCCTAGCGATATGCGAGTAACTGGCCAGCTGGCCTTCGGGAATAGTGAGTAGTGCCCGCCACACGGCAACTTGAAAATTGGTGCCCGTCACGTGCAATGACAAAGCAGCCGGCGCCTCTTCTGACTTGGCAAAAATCGCCTCCACCGCATAGCGCGTGGCAACTCGGTTAGGGTGGAAGGTGCTGCGCGGCCACTCCATGGCTAGCTTTGTTAGCAGTTCTTCTTCACTGGTGGTATCAATAAAGCCCATGCGACAAATACCACGGGGCGTCATTGCCACAAACATGCTGCCAAGAGGCGTTTCATGAACCCCATAAGTAATCTCAACGCCCTCACCCTGGCGCTTATACTCCCCAGGCGTAACGGCCTCTAGCTGAACAAAGTGATCATAAAGCCGTGAGCCGCCGCTAAGCCCCAGAGTATGAGCAATATCCAGCAACGAAGTAGAGGAGTGCATCAATTGCTTACCCCGCTCCAGCGTTAGCGCCTGTAAAAACCGTTTAGGGCTAATCCCCACGTAACGACAAAACAGCCGCTGGAAATGGAAGGCGCTAATATGAACGTGAGCGGCCACTGTTTCCAAATCAGGCTGCTCAGTAGCATTGGCAACCATGTAGGTCATGGCTTTTTCGATACGCGCATAATCGTTCATGTTTATCTCTCTAGCCGTTTCGTTTCAGGCTACTTATGGGCTTATCATGGCAGCCTAAGCGCTCAAGGCCCCGTTGCCGACCCGTATCTTGCTCAATGCGTTGTGGGCAAACACCCACTGTTTTAGCGTTATTGTTTCGGTGATGCAAAAAAGACAATTCTCCTGTTTTCCGCTAGGGTGAGGCCCCGCCTCCATTGACAGTGCACACTAAGCCCATGCAAGACTTAATTGATGACATTGCCGCAGCCATGGCGAAAGCAGAGGAACGTGGCAAGGTCGCAGACTATATTCCCGAACTTGGTCATGTAGACCCACAACAATTTGCCATTTCGCTCGCCACCGTCGATGGCCAGGTATATTCGGCGGGCTGCGCGACCACCCCCTTCTCAATCCAAAGCATTTCCAAAGTTTTTACGCTGACGATTGCGCTAGGCCAGATGGGCGACTCACTCTGGACAAAAGTGGGCCGTGAACCCTCGGGCGACCCCTTCAACTCTATCGTGCAGCTTGAACACGAAAGCGGCAAACCGCGTAACCCGTTTATTAACGCCGGTGCCATTGCGGTAGTCGATGCGATCATGATGGGCCATGAACCCAAAGAGACGCTGGGTGAGATTCTAAGCTTTGTGCGTTATATCGCCGATGACGACAGCATTTGCTTTGACCATGCGGTAGCTGCATCAGAGATGGCGCACCGCGACCGCAATGCTTCATTGGCGCACTTTATGAAAGCGTTTGGTCATCTTCGCCACGATGTCGATAAGGTGCTAGGCACCTACTTTCATCAGTGTGCTATTGCGATGAGCTGTGAGCAGCTCGCTCATGCCGGCCTGTTCCTGGCTTCGGATGGCGTCAATAAACCCAGCGATATTCGGGTCGTCGCCCCTCAGCGGGCACGGCGTATCAATTCACTGATGATGATGTGTGGGCACTACGACGCCTCAGGGGAATTCGCTTTTCGGGTGGGCCTGCCCGGCAAAAGTGGCGTGGGCGGCGGCATACTGGCCATCGCCCCAGGCCACGGCGCCATTGCCGTTTGGTCACCGGGGTTAGACGCCTACGGCAACAGCTTGCTAGGCACCCAGGCGCTTGAAATGTTTGTACAGCGCACAGGCTGGTCGGTGTTTGGGCATTAAAAGCAAAGAGTTAAAGGCAATGGTTTAATCAGTCACCTCAATTTTGTTCAATACCGCCAACAAGAACCATTACAAACTCCTTGCACTAACAAGGAGAATGACAATGAGCGCTACACTACTGCTGCCTACACTTCTGCCCATGACTGCATTTGCTCTTGCTGCGTCTATTTCGCCGGGGCCGGTCAACATCGTTTGTTTGAGTAGCGGTACGCATTACCCTATCGCTAAAGGGCTTGTTTTTGTAACCGGCGCCACGCTGGGTTTTGTCGCACTGTTTTTAGCCATCGGCGCTGGCCTTTACTCCCTGCTGAGTGTGGTGCCACTGCTGGAAACGTTTTTACGCTGGGCAGGCATTCTGTTTTTACTCTATCTCAGCTATCAACTTTTACAGCACGATGGGCGCTTGCAGGAGCGAGCCGGCGTCAAAGCCCCAGGGTTTATGACAGGCGCCATGATGCAGTGGCTCAACCCCAAGGCGTGGCTGGCATCTGCCGCTGGCATTGGTGCCTACACCAGTGCTGATGCCCCCTATCAGCTATGGCTGTTTGCCGGTCTCTATTTGCCTATTTGCTGGATATCGCTAGCCAGTTGGGTATATGCAGGCGCTTTTCTGAAACGCTATGTTCATCGTCCTATCATCTTACTAACGGTTAACCGCGCACTCGCTATCTGCCTGGCGGCTAGCGCTATTGCCTTACTGATTGAGTAATGGGTAGCGGTACTGGTTTGGTGTCGCTGCTACCAGCCGCTTAAAGGTTCTTTGAAAGTGGGGCTGGTCATTAAATCCAGCGTTCAAAGCCGCCTCAACAATGGGCTGCCCGTGCTTAAGCGCTTTCTGTCCCATCTGGATGCGCTGATTAATCAGGTAGGCATGAGGCGTTAGTCCGAAGTGCTGTTTGAAGGCGCGAATTAGGTGCCCAGCGCTATAGCCCGACTGCTGACATAGCCGCTCAAGCGATATATCGGAAGCATAATTGGCACGTAAATAAGCCGCGACATTCTCTAGCCTACTGGGCGCTTGAGGCAATGCGGCGGAGGATTCCTGAGCCAGCACTTGCAGCATGGCAGACAAGTACTCGACTAACGTCGTTTGCTTATCGCCAATGTCGCGTTGTTCATTCAGCAAACAAGCGACCATATCGCAGTACCCGGCATAAAGCGCTGGCTGAGTAATGACGGCGGTAGCGATATCTTGCCAGTACGGCGTATTCAACAGGCCCAGTTGGTAACGCAATTCACTCAGCCACTCGGTATCGACGTAGAGCATCATGTACGCCCAGGGCTGGTTCTCGAGGGGATTGCAGGCATGCACCCAATGGGGATTCATCATAACGATATCTCCCGCACTAATCTGATGTGTCGCATCGCGATAGCAAAAGGTGCTTTGACCAGAGGTAACCGCCCCCAGCGACCAATGCGTATGGCTATGAGGTGCATAGCAAACTTGTCGCGCGTCGCTGATCTTGCGCAGTTCCACATATGGCATCCGTATATCGCGCCAAAAGACAGGTGTCGATGTATTAGATGTGGTAGCTGACGACTTGTTAATTGACAAAGGTGCACTCATGGTTTGCTCGCATTAATAAAAATAGCGACTCGTCTTTTTTGAAGAAACTACACTGGACAATAGCACAGCACACGCACAGTATGGGCCGCCAAAAAGCTTGAGATGAACTAGTTTGCATAGGAATTCGCAACGCCATATCAAGTCAGGAGGACACCATGGCTAATAGTATGAAAAACCCCGATCACCGTGATGCGATTACTCTTTTCGCCCGCATGGGCTACGCCTCCCGCGGCATCGTTTATGTGTTAGTAGGTGGTCTTGCCGCGCTGGCAGCCTTTGGGCAAGGTGGCCAAACAGAAGGCAGCCGCGGTGCATTGGAAAGAGTCCTCATCGCCCCTTTTGGAAAAGTACTGTTAGGTGTCATCGCCGTGGGTTTGGTCGGCTACGCCATGTGGCGCACCATTCAAGCGGTCAAAGACGCGGACCATCACGGCAACGGCGCTAAAGGCTTAGCTATTCGTGCGGGCTTATTAGCGAGTGCGATTACCCATACGTTATTGGCCTTTTTTGCCGCCACACTCATCTTCCAGTTTACGGGCTCTTCCGGGGGTTCAGGCGGAGGCTCGCAGGGCGTGGCAGGCTGGTTGATGCAGCAGCCTTTTGGCCGCTGGCTGGTAGGGGCCGTTGGCTTGGTCATGATTGGGGTAGGGATCGCCCATGCGCTTAAAGGCTACAAGGCCAAGTTCGACAAGCACTTCGCTATGCCACCACAAACTCAACAATGGGCCTATCCTATCTGCCGTTTTGGCTTAGTCATTCGCGGGATTGTATTTGTTATCGTGGGTAGTTTCTTTCTGATTGCCGCTTATCAGTTTAATCCCGACCAGGCAGGCGGTACGGCTGAAGTATTTAGTACACTGCGCAGCCAAGCATACGGTCAATGGTTACTGGCCGTTGTCGCTATAGGACTCTTCGCGTTTGGCCTATACAGCCTATTAGCGGCTATCTATCGCCGCATTAATCCAGAGATGTAGCGACTGACTCCCTAATGGCCAACACAACAAAGCGAACCAAGCAGTGGTTTGAGCGTATTAATGGCTCGAAGAACATGCTGTGGTTACTCGGCACCCTCTCCTTTTTGGAAACGATTATTCTGCCCATTCCGCTTGAGCTGGTGCTGATCCCGCTGATGGCAGCCAATAAACAACGTATCTGGCTTTTAGCGACGGTCACTACCGCAGGTTGCTTAATTGCATCGCTGGTCGGCTATGGCGTTGGCATGCTGCTTTTTCAGTCGATAGGTACTTGGTTTATTGAGTTTATGGGCATGGAACAGAGCTATCAGTCGTTCCAAACCTTCTTCGATCAGTATGGTTTTGCCGCGATTTTAGCCATTGGCATTCTGCCCATTCCTTTTCAGGTCGCGATGATTACCGCAGGCCTTTCCGGCTACCCGGTTCTTCTCTTCGCGCTAGCGGCGTTAATTGCCCGCGGCCTGCGTTACTTCGGCCTCGCCTGGCTCGTCCACCGCTTTGGCAGCCGAGTACTGATGTTATGGAAACAACAAGCCCTAGTAACCAGCTTGGTGGCGGGTGTAGTGGTGCTGGTGGTGGCGCTGGGAATGCAGGCTTTGGCGGGGCTGATTGCTTAACCGGCGGTTGAAATATCCAGCCCCACCTTAGCAATGCGCGTTTGGCATTGGCTTACATATCATCCTGCGTCTTACCAGACGTTGCTGCCGTATGCTTGGCTTTCATATCTTTGAAGGCCTCCATGATGTCCATGGGTAGTGGAAACACAATCGTCGAGGCGTTTTTGTTGCTCATGTCACTCATGGTTTGCAGGTAGCGAAGCTGTAGCGCGGCGGAATTCTCCTGCATCACGTTGGCGGCTTCCACCAGCTTTTTGGACGCCTGAAGCTCCCCTTCGGCGTGTATCACCTTGGCGCGACGCTCGCGCTCCGCTTCGGCTTGGCGGGCAATGGCGCGGATCATGCTCTCATCCAGATCCACATGCTTGATTTCAACATTGGCCACTTTGATGCCCCAGGCTTCGGTTTGGGTATCAATGATTTCCTGGATATCGTCGTTGAGTTTATCCCGCTCGGAAAGCATCTCATCCAGGTCATGTTTACCCAGCACGGAACGCAGCGTGGTCTGCGCCAACTGGCTGGTCGCCTGGGTGAAATTCTCAACTTGAATGATCGCCTTTTCAGGGTCGACAACGCGGAAGTAAAGCACCGCGTTGACCTTAACGGTGACGTTATCCCGGGAAATGACATCCTGCTCAGGTACGTCCATGGTGATCACACGTAAATCCACCACCTCCATCTTCTGAATGGCAGGAATCACAATGACCAACCCTGGCCCCTTCACTTTCTGGTAACGGCCCAGAAAGAACACCACGCCGCGCTTGTATTCCGGCAATATACGAATGGAGGCAGCGATCAACATCACCACCAGCACCACAGGGACTAAATACGAAATAATCATTGGGCACCTCGTTTTGCAGATGGTTAGTTATGGGGGAAAGCACGTCACAATAGCGAGAATCACCGGGGCGTCACATGTACCGTCAAGCCCTCAAGGCGCACTACTTCAAGCTCATCACCCTGTTTAACGGACGCATCGCTCACCGCGTTCCAGCGTTCGCCATGCAGACGCACATGGCCGTTGGTTTCAAAATCCTCCAGCGCCACTGCCGTTGCACCAATCAGTTGCTCCGCACCGCTGTGCACCGGACGCCGCCGCAGCGTTGCAAAGCGCGTTAACGTCCATAGCATCAAGCCGCCAAAAATCAGGGCTACACCGCCAATCAGCGGTAACGAAATGGCCAAGTGTTCGGCATCCATCAGCATCACCGACCCCAACACAAAGGCGATAATGCCGCCCGCCCCCATCACCCCGAAACTAGGCATGAACGCCTCGCCTACCATCAGCGCCATTCCCACCACCATCAGTGCCAGGCCCGCATAGTTAATGGGCAGAACCTGAAAAGCGAACAGCGCCAGCAGCAGGGAGATAACCCCAATGGTGCCGGGAAAGAGGCTGCCGGGGCTAGAAAGCTCAAAAATCAGCCCGTAAAAGCCGATGATCATCAGGAAATAGGCAACGTTGGGATTGGTGATCAGCGAGAGCAGTTGAGTACGCCAGTCCGGGGAGTAACGTTCAATGGCAAGTTCCGCCGTCGCCAATGACTCCTCGCCGCGCTCCATCACCACTGTCCTACCGTCAAGCTGAGCGAGCAGGTCATTCATATCCCGCGCCACCACATCAATGACATTTTGCTCCAGGGCCTCACTCTCGGTGAGGTTTACTGCATCTCGCACTGCCTCTTCCGCCCAGTCGGCATTGCGGCCGTGGCGCTCCGCCAGGCTGCGGATAAAACTCACCGCGTCTTCAATCACCTTGCGCTCCATCGCGCTGCCATCTTGCTCGCCTTCAGACCCCTCGCCCGCCTCATCACCACCAGTCAGCCCGCCGCCGCCCATTTGCACCGGTGTCGCAGAGCCCAAATGGGTAGAAGGCGCCATGGCCGCTACGTGGCTGCCGTAAAGCAGATAGGTGCCTGCGCTGGCTGCGCGCGCACCACTGGGGGAGACGTACATCACTACCGGCAGGTCTGAATTGAGCATTTCCCGAATCATATCGCGGGTGGTATCAACTAACCCGCCAGGGGTATCCAGCTCAACAATCACCATTTCGCTGCCCTGCTCTCGGGCTTTACGAAGACCACGCTCAAAATAATCCTTGGTCGCAGGGCCGATAGCGCCTTCAATATTGAGGATTAAAGCGCTGGGCGAAGTTTGTGCCCTGGCCTGCCACGTGAGTGACAGCGCCGCCATCAGTAATCCCGCCACCAATAGCCACAGCCAGTGCGATTTGTGAGAAAGGGAGTGCATATCCGCTCCAGCAGCTACCAATACGCTCAAGGGTATCTACTCAACGTAGCACCCACGGTGAGCTTCGTCATGAACAACGTGATAGCGGGCGGTTAAGCGTAATAACGCCTAACCGCAGAAGGTTATGCTAAGCAACAGCGATGGCTGGAAGGACGTTCGAGGAGGTTGGCTGGGAGTTGGTTAGTTGACGTAATAGCCGCTTACCTTCCAATCGCCTCCTTCTAGGTGAGGCGTGATAGTTTCGGTAATCTGAGGCTTATTTTCAAAACGGGTTTGGAACGTAAACACCGCATAATCACCAACAGGCGCGCCGGGCATAGACGTTTCGCGGATAACACGTATTCGCCGCCTGGACTCAACTGCCCCAAAATCACGTCGGGCTGCATTGATGGTACGGGCCAGCATATTGGAAGAGAGCGGCACCTGCAGCAGCGTTGAGGATGCCTCCCACGCTTGTTCATACTCACCGCTGTCGATGGCTTCAAGCCACGCCAGTGCTGCCGCTTCAGCCGCATCGGTGTGCGAATGCGCGTTCGTGGTGAGCAAGAGAAGCAAGGTAGCAATGATAAAAGTCACTGTTTTGGACATAGCAAACTCTTGTGGCAGCCAGGGTTAATCGTGCGTCTTAAGTCATTATCGGAAGCTGGGGAAATTTCTTTAGCGTTAATCCCGCCTAGCGGAAACTAATGATAGAAAGGGATTCACCTGTCTTGGTCCGCGCTTCTCAAACCCCACCTGCTCGTTTACTATGCGCCACCCAACCTATCCAGCCCTCACCTTTAGGCGACCATGTCCGTCAACGCACTCTATACCGACCTTTCCGGCTACTACGATTTGATGTGCGTAGATATCGACTACCAAGCGCAAAGCAACGCCATTCGACGGCTGCATCAGCTTTTCGGTAACGACGGCACCGCCCATCTGGATTTAGCCTGCGGCACCGGCCCCCACGTGCGCCATTTTATTGATTTTGGTTACACCAGTGGCGGGCTGGATATCAATCAGCCGATGCTGGATATCGCCGCCTCACGCTGCCCAGAAGCCCACTTTTCGTTGCAGGATATGAGTAGCTTTGACGTCAGCGAGCCGCTGGATTTAATCACCTGTTTTTTATACTCGATTCATTACAGCGACGGGATCGAGAAGCTAGATGGATGTATTTCAAGCGCGCATCGCGCGCTCAAGTCTGGCGGAATTTTCTGTTTTAAGGCGGAATTTTCTGTTTTAACGCAGTCGATAAAGACAAAATCGATAACGGCTTATCGGTAAAACACAGCGCCAAACAAGCAGACGATTTATTCACGTTCCGCTCAGGCTGGCACTACAGTGGGCAGGGTGAAAAGCAGTCGCTTAGGCTAAGCATCGAGAAAACCAACGCAGAAGAGAAGCAGGTTTGGAATGACGAGCACCCTATGGTGGCAGTGAGTTTTAATGAGCTCATCGCCCTGCTGACGCCTTACTTCGAGGTGCACGTGTTTGAGCATAACTACGAGACGATTACCCCGTGGGATAACGTCTCGGGCAATGCGCTTTTTGTGTGCGTGAAGCGTTAAACGACTAACGGGATGGCGCCGCCAAGCTATGGCCCTTTTCGGTTTAGTCTTCTGAAGTGGAATCGCTTGCGCCCGGGCGAAGTTGGCGCTGAATGCCGAGTAAAAAGTTTCGCAGCACCTGATCTTTGCACTCGCGATAATTCTTATGGCTGGGCTTGCGGAAAAAAGCGCTTAATTCATGATTGCTTATACGGAAGCCTGCCAGCTCAAAAATAGCCAGAATATCGTCAGCCTTCAGATTTAGTGCAATGCGCAGTTTCTGAAACACCATGTTGTTGTTCAACTGCGTCTCTGGCGCGGGCTGCGGGCCTTCGCGCTTGCCACGCTTGAAGCTGATAAAGCCGTTCAGAAACGCCGCCAGCTCTCTATTTTTCATAGTCACAAAGGCGTCGTCTTCATCCTTTTTCAGCCAGGCAGTCACCTGCTCTTGAGCCACGCTGACCTCTGCCAAGGCGAAGATATCCACGATGGTGCTGTCTTTTAAATCAAAGGTGTAACGTATGCGGCGGAAAATATCGTTATTGGTCAAAATAGTGTCCCTAGTCTTAGGCAAACCCAGCACAATCAGGCGTTATGTGCATCTACGTCTATCATCAATACCACTAACATCAGCAGCTTAACAACTAACCTGATGTCAGCTTTCCAAGCAGCTCATCAATTTCGTCTTTAAGCTCGCCATCTTCAATCTTGTTGGCAGTGACTTGGGCCTTTTTAAGATTGTTGATCGCCGCATCAGTTTGACCAAGCTCAACCTGCAGCTTCGCCATGGAGAACGCGATGGATGACATGTGGTCTTTCGAGTTAACTGCAACGGCCTTTTCAAAGGCTTTTTCATAGACTGCAAGCGCCTCATCCAGTTCTTCCGTGAAATCAGCCAACGTTTCCCACTGCTCAGGGTGATCCTTATCGGTGTTTTCGTTCTCGGTGCAGATCGCTTCCAACTGCGCATAAAGCGCGTCAAACGCCTCTCTATCCTCTTTATCAGCAGCCTTCATGAGCTTTTCAGCGAGTTCGTAAACCGCTTTGTATATTTTGGTGTTAATCATGAACGACTACCTTTTCTCTATTAAAAACAGTAACAAGCTAAAAACCTGCTCAAAACAACGTTGTGGAACCGCCAACTCACCGTGGCCGGTGACATTATACCCTTTGAGGATAGCGCTACGGGCGCTCATTTTTTGGTTTTTGTAGCAAGTCCATACCGTTGACCGCTATTAACAGTAATGCTCCATGATGAACTCAGGTTGCCCCGTTTGCTCATCAATCTGCTCACCTAATGAAATAAAGCCATGTTGCTTATAAAAATTGATACTGGGCGCATTCTGACTGTAAACACTGAGCTGCAAACACGACCTTCTGCTCTTGGCATCATCAATTAATGCTGACCCTATCCCTTGGCCCTGAAGGCTGGGTGACACAAAAACCGCTGCCAACGTACTTCCATAGAGGCAGTAAAACCCTGCTATCTGATCATCCGCTTCATAGACAAAGGTCTCCGATGCAGGGATGTATACATCACGCATTTCGCTAACTTTGGACTGCCAATATTCTGACCCAGCAAAGGAGTGAGCTTTAATCGATGCTGAAAGCCAGATATCCAAAATGTACTCAATATCCGCCTTCCGGTATTCACGAATCATCTAGACGTTCCTAATGAGGGTCATCGGCGCCAAAAGCGTTACTGAAAAGCTGCCGAGCCCTGGAATAGGTTTGCACCGGTACCAGATCTAGGCAGCTTCATAAAATAAGGCGGAAATGCTTTGCCTTCCTTAAGGTAAATCTGATTCTTCCAGAAGATGAAGTATCTTCCTTCAATTTCTACCGAAAGCAAAAAGAGATTTTACCAGATTATTCAAAAATATTTTTAGGCGCGGAAAATCTCAATTGTTCACAAGCCAGCACCCTGGAGAGCGCTGACCTGCTTATTACTGGGCATCTTGGTTTAAATTTCGTTCAGCTGGGAGGTCGCTTAGATACTCGACAAACTCCACTTCAAAACCGGCGGGGTCGACAAAATAGACATTTTTGCGAAACGGCTCAGTCGCGCCGGGTTTGGCAATGGGATAACCCGCGTTATTCAACCTAGCCACAACGGCATCCAGGTTATCGGTCACATAGGCAAAATGGGCCAGCCCTACGCTGTGGCCTTTCAGATCGCGGTTCTCCCCTTCACCGTGATCGCTTAACGCCAGGTAATGTTCGTCGTCACCAAAGTGCACCCATTTACGTGGTTTGCCATACCACTCGCCATGGCCTTGATCGCGCACCCGCCAATGTGGGAATACGGCGCGGTAAAAATCCAGCATGGCATCCATATCATCAACGACCAGATTCACGTGTTCTAAGTACATAAGAGTCTCCTTGCGTTAAGTGAAATGGCAGGATAAAACCTCAACTTCACTTGAGGTAAAGCAGTTTTTGCGAAAAAATAGCAAAAAAGATTAAGGCATGGGATAGGTGATGGCAGAAACAATCTGGAGTGTCGGTAAGGTCGCTAAGCGTTGCGGTATTAAGGTCAGTACCCTGCACTTTTACGAGCAACAAGGTTTGATCCAAAGCTGGCGCAATGCGGGCAACCAGCGCCGCTATAAACCGGAAGTACTAAGGCGGATTTCGGTGATCAAAGCCGCACAGAAAGTTGGTGTTAGCCTGGAAGAGATCAAGCGGGCCTTTGAATCACTGCCCAATAACCGCACACCGACGGTGGAAGACTGGCAGCATCTTTCAAAAAACTGGCAGCAAATGCTTGATGGCCGTATAGCTTACCTGCAAAAGCTGCGTGATAACCTGGCAGGCTGTATCGGCTGTGGTTGCCTAAGCATGACCAATTGCCCGCTCTATAACCCGGATGACAAACTGGCTGAGCTCGGTAGCGGGCCAGTGCTTTTAGATCAGGCTGAGCAGCGGGCTGGGTTGGATTGTTAGACCAGTTAACGTACACAAACCGCCTGATGATGGTTGATGTTAGAATTGTGACGCCAAGTATTGGCTTCTAGCGCCTCAATCAGCCTCCGCTTCAGAGGTTTTACCTTATACTGCCTCATCTTTTATTTTCGACACACCTTACGACAATCTGTCAGGGCGCCTTATGCCATTTGCAAAACTAGGATTATCCCCTCCTCTTGTTCAAGCGATTTCCGAACTAGGTTACCAAACGCCAACGCCCATCCAGGAACAAGCGATTCCTGCCATTCTTTCGGGTAAGGACTTAATCGCCACCGCACAAACGGGCACAGGTAAAACCGCTGCCTTTGTTCTTCCTCTGCTAGAGCGATTCAGTAACGCGGGCACGTTACGTGGCAAGCGGATACGTGCGCTGATTCTCGTGCCGACCCGTGAGTTAGCGGTTCAGGTCGAAGCCAATGTGGCTCAATACGCTAAACACACACACTTAACCTCTATGGCGATGTATGGCGGTGTGGATACGGAAGCTCAAAAAGCGCGCCTAATCGAAGGCGTCGATATTCTGGTCGCCACGCCCGGCAGATTGCTTGATTTGGCGCATCAGCGTGCGCTGCATTTTGACGAACTTAAAGTCTTGGTGCTGGACGAAGCGGACCGAATGGTCGACATGGGGTTTGCCGACGATATCCATAAGATCATAGAGCGCCTACCTGCAAACCGTCAGAACCTACTGTTTTCGGCCACCATCACAGACGACGTTCGGGCGCTGGCCTACGATTTTTCAGATCGCCAGATGACCGATCTAGCGGCTGAAATATCCATTTCTCCCAACGTCCGCGCCGCCGCTAATGTCAAACAGTGGCTAATCACCGTCGACAAAGACACTAAGTCCGCCTTGTTGAGCTACTTGATCAACGAGCAACAGTGGGATCAGGCGCTCATTTTTACCGAGAAAAAACACAATGCGGCCAAGCTTGTTGCTCAACTGGAAAAACGCGGCATCACAGCGGACTCCATTCATGGCGATAGAAGCCAAGCAATGCGCGAAAAGATTTTGGCTCAGTTCAAATCTGGCGAGCTAAAGTACTTGGTCGCCACGGGGGTTGCCGCGCGCGGTTTGGATATTGATGAACTGAGTCGTGTGGTGAATTACGATTTACCTTTTCAGCCAGAAGAATACATCCACCGCATTGGCCGAACCGGCCGCGCGGGCGCCTCCGGTGAAGCCATCTCTTTAGTCGACATGAGTGACTTTAAAAATCTTTGCGCTATTGAAAGACGCTTAAAAAGCATTATTGAGCGCAAAGAGATTGCAGGGTTCCCGGTTCGAAAAGCAGTACCTGAATCAAACTTGAATTACAGAAAATAAAGTAATCGTTAAAACTTACCCAAGAAGCTCACCTTTTAAAAGGGTGGGCTTCTTTATTATCGATATTTCACGAATCCGGTAAAAATGCATCTAACAGTTCGGCATTAGTGGGATATTTATCCAATAACGCAAGCAGCCTCTGCGCGCCTTCTACTGGCTTAAGCGCTGTCAAACCTCTACGTAATGTCCTTACCTTTTCAATATCTTTTGCATCAATCAAAAGCTCCTCTCGACGGGTACTGCTTTTAGCAATATCTATCGCCGGAAAAATCCGTTGATTGGCCACATCCCGGGATAACACCAGTTCCATATTGCCCGTGCCCTTGAACTCCTCGAAAATCACCTGATCCATACGGCTTCCCGTATCCACCAGCACGGTGGCCAGAATGGTGAGCGATCCGCCGTTTTCGATCTTTCGCGCAGCGCCAAACAGTTTGCGCGGTATTTCCATCGCTCGGGAATCCAGCCCACCCGACATAGTGCGACCATTGCCTCGCTGCTCGGCATTATGAACGCGCGAGAGTCTGGTAAGAGAATCGATCACAATCATCACATTATGACCTTCACCTGCTTGCTTACGCGCCGTCTCAAGGAGCTTATTAGCCATATGCACATGGTGTGTGTAGCTTTCGTCTGAAGACGATGCATGTACTTCTGCCGACACACTGCGCTTAAAATCGGTCACTTCTTCCGGGCGCTCATCAATCAGCAAAGCATACAGCTTTATGTCAGGATGCGCTTTTGCCACGGCCTGACAGATATTTTTCAACATCGTCGTTTTGCCAGAGCCTGGTGGCGCCACAATCAACCCTCGTTGCCCCATCCCAATGGGCGTAATCAAATCCATCGCTCGCACAGTACGCTCTTGAGAGCCAGGCTCTAAATAAATGCGTGGGGAAGGATGAACAGCGACGCCATTTAAAAACCGTTTTTCGGGATCATTAGGGAATTGATCTTCAACGTCGTCGGCGGGCTTGGCGTCTGTCTGTTTTTTCGTCTTCAGACTTAGTGTTTTTCTCGTCATGATATTGATGGATCGCTTTTAAAAACTTGAATTTGTAGAATAGCTGTATCGTAGGCCAGACGACTGATCGCACTGTTGCGGCATTCGGTATGGAAAACGGATAAGTCTAGCTAGTGCTCAAAGATATTGGATTGGAGCTGTTCTTAGTGGTTAGTAACCACCATAACATTTTGATCGTGTTTGTAGCGCTTGAAGCGCGGTATGCTGGCCGCTTCTCGTCTGCTTTATCGATCTTACCAAAGCTTAGGCGTCAGTGTTGTTATTATTCTACACCCTCAACGCTAAGTTCAGTTGCCGAATACTGGCGCGATATTTTGAGAACAAAAATTCGTGACAGTATGAGGTCAATTGGAACACCTTGTTATGTACGTGCCAGCCGGTTCCAAAATTTTTCAGCACTTGCTCTGGCACTTTTTTCTGATTCGGAGATTGGATAACTAATACGTTGAAGTAACTTGTTTAAGCTAACCAAGATTGCTTTCATGTGTGATAAAAGACTAAATACGTCTTGAATTGTATGCCCATTACCAGCTACATCATAATCACCATCTTTGTGCACAAGCAAGCTATCCCTCAATAACTTAACTCTATCAACTAAGCCAGAGGAAAGTAATGCATTAATACATGTTACACAGACACTAAAGCTTTCATTAAACTCAAGTTTTCGGTCTTCAATGTATTTTTCGTGCCAAACACTACTTTGCCCACTAAGAACAATGGTTTTTGGTGGTTGTACGTATTCCGCTAGCAAGTACTTTGGTTGGAAATTTCTATCAACTAACAAATTTAACAATTGATGTAGGCTAAAATTTGATGATTTATTTGATTTATCAAATAACCAAGCATGAGTTTCAACAATCAAAGAGGTATACATTGTATCTTGTATAACAAGAATACTCCTTTGAACCTGTGGCTCCAAACTTTTAAGAGATTCATGTAAATCAATTGATGTTGACAACAACTATTTTCGTTCGAGCAAATTGAGATAGCCGATCATCGCAGCATTGACTTGCTTTTTAAACTTAGGAAGTTGTTCGTTCCGCATTTTTCCCTCGAAGTACATAACGCCCGCAGCACGCGCGGCTTTGTAGTGGAGGCGAAGCCGAAACGAAAAAGGCGTCGCCGTGACTACGATTGTTAGCTTTGGTTTCCAAGCGCATAAACATCAATGCGTGCTCCTGATATAACAGACTGAGCCAGTTCGCTCGTTTGCGATAGAGCTTCTTTTAAATCGTTGATAGAACCCACAGCGGCTGATATTGCTTGTTCACCCGAATACGAAGAATTTATGGAGAGAAACCGCTCTTCCATCGAATCCATGGAAGCATCAACGACCCTCAACCTTTCATGAATGATATGAAGACAGTCTCTTTCCCAGTCTTTTAAAATCTCCGGTGCCTCGATGATTACTCTTGAATATATCTCCCGTGGGAAATGGGTTGACTGAGTCGGCATGACACGCTCGGCCTTGAAATGGCTCTCAGCTTGACTCAAAACATCCAACTTACTTGGCACCATACGCGTGATTGATTGCAATTCAGCCACAAGTGACTTCCGAAGCCTGAATCTCAATTTAAGCCGTTTCAACCATTGAGCGCTTTCGGCCAAAACAAACCCCAATACAACCCCAAGGAGTGACCATATTGCTTCCGTCATTCGACGACTCTCCGATGAAAGCTAACGTCTAAGCTAAGCGGCGCGGCTTTAGCCGCGTCCGGTGGAGCGCGAAGCGCGGAACGAACTTGAGCGACTTGTTGTACGTCATAGCCTCGCTAGTCTCCGCAGGCCTTCTATTGCTAAACTCGTGAGTAGCGCAAGGGTTAGGTCACCGAATAATAATACAGCAAAGCTGGTAACAAAGTTAAAGACGACGCCTGCGACGACGTAAACCCGCCTAAAAGAAATAAATCGATGCAAGCTATCGTGTGAAACTGCAAAGCGCGATCCACTAGCATCGACTTCATTATCACTCTCGTCTGGTTTGGCTTCCGCCCGTAAGAAGTCGTACTGCTTGTGATACTTGTAATAGAAGATTTGCAGGATTTTTTGACGAAATAAATTGGTGACCAACCCGTAGGGAACTAGATCATTCAGATGCAGCAGATGCCCGGAATTTGCTGCCGTTGGCTCGTTGTAAGCTGCTGTGATGATAAGTTGTTCAATCAGCTCTTCGCCTAAAATCAATTCAATTAACGTCAACCACACCCAGGATAAGAGGCAGATCTCAGACGTGCGTTTGCTCCTACAGAAGACCAAACGGAAGTAGGAACTAGGCTGTCTTGGATCATCGTCTTTGATTCGCTTCATGACTTCACATTGACGTATAACGCCCGTATTTGCGGCTGGTTTGAAGCGCAGCGGAAAACCAGTCCGACAACATGCGCTTGTTAGATTTTAACCCCACGGATCTACCCGAATAAAGAGAAAGCTCAGGCCAGTCTCGACGGCTCGCCATGAGAAATCGTAGGTGCCTTTCAGTGTGATGGGAGGACCATAGGGATTCGAGGTTCTATACAGGAGCTCTGTTCCAGCGCTATAACTTCGTCCCTCTCGGAAATCAAAGTCGCCGGTGTCCGGCGAAAAGTTGTCTTGATTGATGTAGTGAGGATGGTCCGTAGCCACCAATAGATACCCGGCGTTTACAAAACCGCCATAACGCTCCAGGTTATGGAGGTCCTTGAAGACGTCGTATCGATTGTTCGGTTCACGATGATTAGTTTTCTTGAAGTACTTTAGCTCGATCGCGCAAGAATGCTTCTCCGCGTTTTTCACATTCTCCAAAGAGAACCAGATGTCAATTTTCGCTTTTTCGGTTTTACTCTTCACAAACGTTCCGCTGCCCAGCGTGACATTTTTTTCGAGTTCGATAATGAAACGCTCATCTGGTGTCTCTTCGTATAGTTCCCCAAGCGTCTTTAATATCGAGGCAAGTTGTAGCTGCAAAGAAGCTTCGTTAGATACCTCGATGCGCTGCCCAGTGATCTTTCCGCACAGGCGATCGTAGGCTATTTCAACAATCTGCTTGATCCGCTCCTCGTGATTCATGCGATTCGCTTCCAGTGAAATCTAACAGTAATTATGTAGCCCGCCATATAACACTGATGAACGCGCCTACGCGTCTATTGACGTTTTCTGGCGTACCAAAACGACCATATCTCATTGATTTATATAAAATTAGCTTGGCTGCTTGGCAATATATCCAAAATTCGCGTGCCCGCTCGTTATGCTCTGTTCAATCATACTTTATTCATAAATTTGGCTTAGGTCACGCCCCGGCAGGAAAATTTCTAATCGCACCTTAGCACCGGGCATATGCCGGTATACGTCTTTGGTGGGTAATGATGATGTTTAGAGACGGGTTAGACGCTGATCGCCCAATGAATTGGGCTCTTATAACACCCCATGCAGCAGTGGCGAGATGGATGCTGATAGCGCAACAAGTTGTGCTCCTACAAACCCCATACACCGGCCATGAAGGCACGATGGGTTGTCGTTGCCCAATAAAATAGGCCCGCTGCAACCCATTGCAACGGGCCGAGATAAGCGCTGATCGTGTCGCACGTTGCCCTATCCCCTCTCAAGCATGACAGCAATGGTAGTGAGATGGATCAGGCACGTTTTCGATTCTTTACGCTTTCAGAACGTAGCGCAGTGTCTCGACTACCTGATCCGTCGTGGTGCACCAGGCGTTCGCGCCAGCGTCGACTTCTTTCAGCGGGTGGACGATGTCTTCGCTGTGCAGTGTGATGTAGGGCTTGGCGAGGGCGGCGCAGTAGCCTGCATCAAAGGCGGCGTTCCACTGTTTGTACTGGTCGCCGAAACGTACAACGACCAGATCCGCCTGCTCAATCATGGTGCGGGTGCGGATGGCGTTGACCTTGGAGGACTGGTGGTCGCGCCAAAAGCCATTTTCCGGCTTGACCAGGTGGTCGCCGGCGGCGTCAGAGGCGGCGTGGTCGGTGACCGGTGCGGTAAACACGATATCCAGGCCCGCGGCCTCGGCGCCGCGTTGGATTTCTTCGCGCCAATCGGTGTGGATCTCGCCGGATAGGTAAACGTAAAAGCTCATGGCCATTCCTCAAAGGTTAGTTGGTCAGTAGCACTATTTTATGGAAAATCATTCCATATTAATACCGGCGTTATAGCAAGGGCTGCCTAGCCAGCAGATAAATATCCATTATCCAGCCGTGGGTGTCGCGCAACTCCGCCCGGCGCTGGATAATCTGGTCGCCGACGTCGCTTAGCCAGCCTTTGATCAGGCACTGTTTATCCATTCCCAGGTAGGCGCCCCACCAGATGTAGGTATCGTCTTGTGGCAGCTTGGTAAACGCCCCACCACTATCCAGCATCACGGCTACCGTGGCTGCATCGTTTGGCCAGCCGCGCTCGCGCAGGCGGCGGCCGGTGGTGATTTGGATCGGCTCGGCGAGGGCGTTGAGAGGGATTTTGTGTTCGGCGGTGAGCACTTGCAGGCTGGTGATGCCTGGCACTACCTCTACATCAACCTGCTTACTCGCAGCGCTTAGGCGCTGGGTAATGCGCAGGCTGCTGTCGTAAAGCGAGGGGTCGCCCCACACCAGCATCCCTACCCGCCCGCCGTTGGGTTGATGTTCATCGATTAGCTGCGCCCAGACGCCGGCGATGGCAGCGTGCCAGTCGTCCACCGCGCCCAGGTAGTCATTGCGGCCATCACGGCTGGGCAGATCGAACTCGACGATCTGTGTGGTCACCGGTTCTTCCAACAGTCGTTCGCAGAGCAAGCGGCGCAGGTCGATCAAATCCGACTTGACCTCACCTTTACGGGGCAGCAGGATCAGGTCGGCGTTATTGAGGGTGCGCACGGCGGCCAGGGTGACGTGGTCGAGGTTGCCGGTGCCGATGCCTATTAGCGACAGCGTGATCATGACTCGCTCTCTTGGTCTTGGCTTGCCGTGGCAAAAGGCGAATCCGCCGACTGGGGGCGAAAGCGGCGGTCGTAGCCAACGGCATAGAGGCTGCTCTCCTGGAAGTCTTCGCTTTCGAGCACCGGGCCCACCAGAATTAGCGCGGTGCGCTGCATGGTGACGTCGATCAACGCTTCTATACTGGCTAGCCGCCCGCGAACCACACGCTCATCGGGCCAGCTTGCCCGCCACACAATCGCCACCGGGCACTGCTCGCCGTAGTAAGGCGTCAGGCTCTCGACGACCTGGGAAAGATTATGGATGGAGAGGTGAATGGCCAGCGTGGCGCCGGTGCGGGCGAAATTGGCCAGCGTCTCGTCGCTGGGCATAGCGCTGGCACGGCCCGGCGTGCGGGTGAGCACTACCGACTGGGCCACACCGGGTAGCGTCAGCTCCTGGCTCAAAGTTGCCGAAGCAGCCGCAAAGGCTGGTACGCCGGGGGTAATGCTGTAGGGGATATCCATCCCGCGCAGGCGGCGCAGCTGCTCGCCCATGGCCGACCACACCGATAGATCCCCCGAATGCAGCCGGGCGACATCCTGGCCTTCGCCGTGGGCGCGGCTGATCTCCTGCATGATGTCATCCAGCGAGAGCGGCGCGGTATTGATCACCCTTGCTCCTGCCGGGCAGTGTTCGAGGATTTCCTCCGGCACTAGTGAACCCGCGTACAGGCACACCGGGCAGGCGGCGATAAGGTCGCGCCCGCGTAGGGTAAGCAGATCCGGTGCGCCGGGGCCTGCGCCAATGAAGTGTACGGTCATTATCTATTTCCTTCTGCTAACGCCAACGCGGCGGTGGCCTGTCGATCCACTGAGATGATTCTTGGCCCCACTAACTTAGCATTAGGGCCCGCCGCTAACAGCGCTACGGCCTCGGCCACGCTGCCCGTGCCTCGGGCCTGCAAACTTTGTTCTGAATGAGTAAGCGTTGTCACTGTCGGTAGCTCGGCGTCGGCTAGGGCGATGACCTCAATGCCTCGCAGTCGGCCCAGTTCTTCGACTAACGGCAGCATGGAGCAAGCCGCCGCCAGCTTATCGACATCACCGTATTGGTCGATCAGCTGATCCAGCGCCTGGCCGAGGGATTCAATCGTGGCCTCGCGACGAAAGCCAAATCCGGCGACGTGCAACGCCTGCCCCTTCATCGAACGCCCCGCCACTGAACAATCGGGTAGCTGGCCTTCCAGCCTCGCCGGGTGCCGATAGGGGCGGCGTTGGCAAGTTCCAGGCGTATCAGTTCGCCACCGACTTTGTACTGCCAGTGGGCCAGAAGCGCTTCGGATTCCAGGGTGACGGCATTGGCGACGACGCGCACACCCTCGGGCAGGCGCTGCCATAAGTCGTTCAAAAGCGCTTGAGATAACCCGCCGCCGATAAATACCGCATCCGGCAGCGGCGTATCGTTCAGTACGTCCGGCGCGCTGCCCTCTTTTACCTCAAGCCAGTCAACGCCCAGGTTGTCTGCATTGCTGCGCGCTCGCGCTGCCCGTTCTGCGTTTTGCTCGAAGCCTACCGCCTGATTATCCGGATGAGCGAGCAACCACTCAATGGCGATAGAGCCTGAACCGGTGCCGATATCCCACAACCGCTCGCCGGGCATGGGGGCCAGCGCCGCCAGGGTGATGGCGCGAATGGTCTGTTTGGTGATCTGGCCGTCGTGGTCAAAAAAATGATCCGGCAGGCCGGGCGTCAGCGGTAAGGCGGGGCCGCTACCGGC
The DNA here is from genome assembly GCF_002836035.1 of Halomonas sp. MES3-P3E. Lineage (NCBI taxonomy): Bacteria > Pseudomonadati > Pseudomonadota > Gammaproteobacteria > Oceanospirillales > Halomonadaceae > Halomonas > Halomonas sp. MES3-P3E. The sequence continues at coordinate 49,440 of NZ_PJBT01000001.1, forward strand.
TACTTCCAGCCCTACCGCCACCGGGTGGGCGATGTCCTGGGGCAAGTTGGCGTCGACACGGCTGTGGCGAATTCGCTCGTTATCGCCGCCCAGGGCTTCCAGCACCGTTAGCTGGGAAGCCGCAAAGCCAAACCGGCTGACCAGAGAGGCGAGTTCGGCCACCGCTTCGCCGTCCCTTACCAGTACCAGCAAACGCCTACCGACATGCAGGTAAGGCCGAATGCGGGTCAGTGGTTTGGCGTGCAGGCCCAGGCAGGCGCAGCGCTCTAGCGGCCAGCCTAAGCGTGCAGCCGCCAGGCTGAAGGTGGAAGGTGCTGGCAATGCCAGCCACTCGTCAGCGCCGAGATGCTGCGCCAGGGTGGTACCCGCCCCAAACCAGAATGGGTCGTTTGAGACCAGCATGACCACCCGGAGGCCGCGCTGATCTAATAGCGCGGGAATGCCATCGGCAAAGGGCACCGGCCACTCAATCACCTCGGCATTTAGGGGCGGCAAAAGACGCAGGTGACGGCGCGCGCCGAACACCACCTCGGCACTTTCCAGTGCGGCGCGGCTTGCCGCCGTTAGCGCCTGTGTGCCACCCTCCCCCCAGCCTAAAAGGGTCAGCCAGGGAGCCTGACCCACTGGAGCGTGAGAAATTTCAACCATGATCAAGATCCTAATTCTCGGGGGAACCTCGGAGGCCAGCGCCCTGGCCAGTGCGGTTGCCAAGCGCGGGCTTCCCGCCATTTTCAGCTATGCAGGTCGTGTTGCCACGCCTAAACCCCAGCCGCTGCCGTCCCGCATTGGCGGTTTTGGCGGCGTTAGCGGCCTTGCCGCCTTTGTGGCCCGGGAGCGCATCACCCATATTGTCGATGCCACCCATCCTTTTGCCGCGCAGATGAGCACGAACGTAGTCGCCGCGGCGGCACAGTGCGGCGTAAAGGCCGTCGCTCTTACCCGGCCTGCCTGGCAACTTGTTGAGGGCGACCAGTGGCAAAGCGTGGCAAGTATCGATGAAGCCGTCAGCACCCTGGCGGGCCCGCCCCAGCGAGTGCTGCTCGCCATTGGCCGCATGCACCTTGCGGCCTTTGCCGCCCAGCCCCAGCACCATTACGTGCTGCGTTTGGTTGACCGGCCTAGCAGCCCGTTGCCACTGGCGGATGTCAGCACCGTGATTGATCGAGGCCCGTTTACGCTGGAAGGCGATCTCGCCCTGCTGGAAAATCAGCGCATCCAGCGCATCGTGTGTAAAAATTCCGGCGGCGAAGGGGCCGCGTCCAAACTCACCGCGGCAAGAACCCTCGGCCTGCCCATTGTGATGATCGAACGGCCAGCGCTGCCACCCCGCCACGAACTTCATCGTATTGATGACGTGATTAGCTGGCTTGATAGCCCCTCTTAATATTCAGTACGCTTAATCAGCAGAACGCGGCGTATAAACCAGCGGCGATCCACTGCGCTCTATCAATCGCGTCTGCTGAGAACCGACTATCACCAGGGTGCGCATATCGGCCATGTCCGGCTTCGCCTCGCCTAGGGTGGTGACGCGAATTGACTCTTCCGGGGTTGAAACCGCGCGGGCGAAGATAATCAATCGATCCGGCCCGCAGGCTTCCCGCAGTACGTCTAGCGTGCGCTCGAAACCCACTGGGCGCGCCTTGGAGCGCGGGTTGTAGAACGCCATGGCGAAGTCGGCCTCGGCAGCCAGGCGCAGGCGCTTTTCAATCAGCGCCCAGGGCTTCAAATTATCGGATAAATTAATGCAGCAGAAGTCATGCCCCAGCGGTGCGCCGACGCTTGCGCTGGCGGCTAGCATGGCGGAAATGCCTGGCAGCACCTGAATATCCAGCTTGCGCGACTGGGCATCGCCCGCTTCCAGGGCCTCGAACACCGCGGCGGCCATGGCAAACACGCCAGGGTCGCCGGAAGACACCACCACTACCCGGTGGCCCTCAAGCGCCAGCTGTAGCGCCTGCTCCGCCCGGCGGATCTCTTCGCGGTTGTCGGAACCGTGGCGGACTAATCCAGCACGCGGTGCGACCCGATTAACGTAGGGCACGTAACCCACTACATCGGTGGCATCCAGCAGCGCAGCCGTTACCTCGGGGGTAATCATGGCTTCTGAGCCCGGCCCCAGGCCGACGATTTTTAGCCAGCCGCTCATGGCCGCCTCCCGTGGCCATGGATCAGCACAATCGAGAAGTACGGCACGCTTTCGCCAACCTCACTTAATGGAAGCACTCTTTGTTGCGTCATGGCGGCGTACTCGATCAGCCATGCCTCGCCTTCACGACCAGCGTGAACCAGGGCCCGGCGTAGCTTGGCCAGGTTGCGGCCAATCTTCATCACCACCAGCGCATCGGTCTGGGCGATGCGTTCGGCCAACGCGTCTTCGGGTAGCGTGGCCATGAGGACGGTCAGGATGTCATCGCCCCAGGTAATTGGCTGCCCGGTGGCCGTCCACGCCGCCGACATCCCGGTAATCCCCGGCACCACCGAGACGGGCACGCGGTTTAGCAGCCGCGTATAGAGGTGCATAAAGGAGCCGTAGAAGAACGGGTCGCCTTCACACAGGACTACCACATCGCACCCGGCTTCTGCCATCTCGATCAGTTGGGCCACGCTGCGTTCGTAAAAGGTCGATAACAACTCGTTGTAACGTGGGTCGTCAAAGGGAATTTCCGTGGTGACCGGGTACTCCATGGGCAGCTCGATTGCGCCGGGCGGGATCATGCCCTCCACGATGGTGCGCGCATGGCCGCAGCGGCCCTTTTTACGGAAATACGCCACGTGGGTCGCCCCGCGTATTAGGCGGTCGGCGCGCACGCTCATCAAGTCTTGGCTGCCTGGCCCCAGGCCAACGCCAACTACCGTCCCCTGGGTCATTCGATGCGATCCGCCATGGCGTTGATGGCCGCCACCGTCACGGCGCTGCCGCCTAGACGACCGCGGACGATACAGCTGGGCAGTGCCGGGTTAGCCAACAGCGCCTCCTTGGATTCGGCCGCGCCGACAAAGCCTACCGGGCAGCCGATAATCGCCGCCGGACGCGGGCACGCCGGGTCTTCGAGCATATTGAGCAAGTGAAACAGCGCGGTAGGCGCGTTGCCAATGGCTACCACGGCGCCTTCCAGGTGCGGCCGCCACAGTTCCAGCGCCGCCGCCGAGCGGGTGTTGGCCATTTCCTGGGCGAGGCCGGGCGTGCGCTCATCGTTGAGGGTGCAGATAACCTCGTTGTCAGCGGGCAGCCGCTTGCGGGTAATGCCCTCGGAAACCATCCGTGCGTCGCAAAGAATCGGTGCGCCCTGCTCTAACGCGGCGCGGGCCTTATTGACCACGTCGTTTTGAAAATGAATATGCGCGGCCAATTCCACCAGCCCGGCGGCGTGAATCATGCGCACCGCCACGGTCTCTTCTTCCACTGAAAAGCGGCCAAGCTCGGCTTCACTGCGAATAATCGCAAACGATTCCCGGTAAATCGCCGGGCCACTGGTTTCGTACTTATAGGGCACCCAAACTCTCCAAATAACGTATAACTTCAGATTCACTTAGCCCGGTGGCCTGCGGTGCGCTATCGGCGCGGCCATTGATTATCACGTCAAAGCGACCATCGCGGCCGGTAAGACACAGCGCTGCCGTTCGTTGACGGGCACAGCCTTTAGCGCAGCCGGATATATGCACGGTTCCTTCCACCCAGCCGCTTAGCTTCTCGGCAAGCGGCTGGGTGGCGACACTCGCCTGTTCGCAAAAGGGCGCGCCGGGGCAGGCGTCCATCGCTAGCCGCGGGTCGCTATTATGCCGGATCAAGCCATCCACCGCGGGTAGTGTATCGCAATCCTTCAACAACAGGCGCCGCCAGGGGGTGACCTGCACAGCACTGATACTTGTTTGCGAGCCACTTGCCGGAAAGACCGCCTCGCGCAGCGTATCAGCCGCCACCCTGCCAAAGGGAAGCCCCACCACCATGCCCTCGCCATGTTCGCCCAGCGCCAGCTTCTCGCCGGGGGATGCGGGGGCGGTATCAGCGGGCGCCCAATCGGGCAGCGTTGCTGTATGCCGCCGCATGCGGCCTGACTCCCAGCCGCCGGTGTCCACGAACCAGTGGGTCAGGCGTATCAGCTGCTCGACGGCGGCATCAATATCGCTCACCACCGTGCCTAGCGCGTAACCATCGGCGCGTACCAGCAGGCCGCCTTCCGTTGAGCGCTCGATGCGAAAATCAGCGGCGTTATCGCCCAGTACCGGCGCTTCTCCCGCGTCAATGGCGATGCCGACCTTGCCGGGCATGGATGCCAATTCACTGCCCCGCGCCTGCAACAAGCGGGCAATGGTATGGGTGTCATCGCCCTTTTGCCAGGCGGGCGCCAGCATCAGCTGTGGCAGGCGTTCTGCTTCCGGGTCATCGCTCACCAACTGATGCTCGACCAGAAACGCCATCAGTAGCGGCCAGCTTTCGTCGGTCACCCCACGCAGCTGCAGGTTGGCCCGGCTGGTTAGCTCGATTAAACCGCTGCCGAAGGTCTCGGCGGCGTTGCACAGTGCCACTACCTGTTCCTGTGAAAGCTCACCCAGCGGCGGACGCACGCGTACAAGCCAACCATCGCCGGTGGCCATGGGTCGCCACGCGCCGGGGCACCAGCCTTTAATGCGCGGGCTGGGCGTCATGACCATTGGTCTCTTTGGCTTCGTCCATTTCCAGCAGCAAATCCTGAAGCGCCTCGCCATGCTCGCCGGGGGCTTGCCACATACCACGCTGGGCGGCTTCGAGTAATCGCTCGGCCATCTCTTCCAGGGCGGCCGGGTTGTGCTCGCGCAGAAACTGCTGATTGGCTTTGTCGAGCACCAGGGCGTCGCTCACCTGGGCGTACTGGTAGTCGGCAATCAGATCAGTGGTGGCGTCATAAGCGAAAAGGTAATCCACCGTGGCGGCCATTTCGAAGGCGCCTTTATAGCCGTGCTCACGCATGGCGTTTATCCATTTGGGGTTCAACACCCGCGAGCGAATCACCTTCGCCAGTTCTTCTTTCAGAGTGCGAATCTTGGGCATCGCGGGGTTGGCGTGGTCGGCGTGGTAAATCTCCGGTGCCTTCCCGCTTAGCGAGCGGGTGGCGTTGGCCATGCCGCCCTGAAAAGCGTAATAGCTGTTGGAATCGAGAATATCGTGCTCGCGGTTATCCTGATTTTGCATCACCGCATCCAGGCCCTGGAGCTGTTGCTCGAACGCCGCCCGCGCGGCTGTACCGGAGGCCTTGAACTGACCGTAGGCGTACGCGCCTGTCGCCATGTAGGCCTCGGCTAAATCGTCGGCGCTGTCCCAAGAACGGTTTTCAATCAGCCGGTTGAGGCCCGCGCCGTATTCGCCGGGCTTGCTGCCAAATATTCGGTAGCTCGCCTCCTGGGCGGCCATCTCCGGGCTTAGCCCCTGGTCTTCCAGTTCCTGCTGGCGGGAAATCACCGCCTCGCGGATGGTGTTGCAGTTGCCCGGCTCTTCATAGCGCGCCACCGCCTGCACGGCGGCGTCAAACAGCCGAATCACGTTGGGAAAGGCATCGCGGAAGAATCCTGAGACCCGCAACGTGACATCGACCCGTGGGCGATTGAGCAACATCGAGGGAATGACTTCAAAGTCGCTCACCCGCTGAGAACCCAGCGACCAGATGGGCCGCACGCCCATTAGCGCAAAGGCCTGGGCGATGTCATCGCCGCCGGTACGCATGGTGGCGGTGCCCCAGATGGATAGCCCCAACCGGCGCGGGTAGTCGCCGTGATCCTGCAGGTAGCGCTCGACAAACGCCTGGGCGGATTTTTCGCCCAGCGTCCAGGCAGCGGGCGATGGAATCGAGCGGTTATCCACGCTGAAAAAGTTGCGCCCGGTGGGCAGCGTATCCAGCCGCCCCCGGCTGGGGGCGCCGCTGGGCCCGGCGGGCACGAAGATGCCTTCAAGGCCATCGAGCAGCGACTGAATCTCCATCTTCACGCCACGCTGCATGGTGACCCATAGCTGGTCGCGGGCGTAGCGCAGTTGCTCTGCCGTAGCGGGGTAATCCTGGGCCAGGCCGTCCAGGCAGCCGTTTGCCAATACGTAGTCGGCCACCCAGCGCTCGGCCAGCAGTTCCAGGCGCTCGCGGGTATCCGCCCCGGTGCGCCAGGGAGCATCGAGCTGCTGGCTTAAAATAGGCGGCTCGGGCCCCTGCCAGGGCTCGTTGCCCGCGGCTAGCGGATCAAAATCCAAGCCTAGATCGCTTGCCAGGTTGTGCAGCAGGCCGCGGCTTGCCACCGCTTCGCCCCGGGGTAGTCGCAACAGCGCCACCAAGGTACCCGCCCGCTTCTCTTCCGGCGGCAGCGTGCCGAGTATGTGCAGGCCGTGACGAATCTGCGATTCCTTGATGTCGCACAGAAAGGTATCCAGCTCGTTGAGAAGTTCGGTATCGTCGCTGCTGTGAGCAAGCTCTTGGTCAATACCGGTTTGGCGCAGGTGGGCTAAAATCTGGTCACGTATCAGCGCTTCCCGGCGAGTATCCATATTCAGTGCTTGGTAATACTCATCACATAGCGCTTCAAGCTCAGCCATGGGGCCATAGAGTTCGGCCCGCGCCAGCGGCGGCATCAGGTGGTCGATAATCACCGCCTGACTGCGGCGCTTGGCCTGGGCGCCCTCGCCGGGGTCGTTGACGATGAACGGATAAAAGTGCGGCAGCGGCCCCAGGGCAATGTCCGGCCAGCAGTTGGCGCTCAAGGCAATGCTTTTGCCCGGCAGCCATTCTAAATTACCGTGCTTGCCGACATGGATGACCGCGTCCACCTGATAGTGCTCGCGCAGCCAAAAATAAAACGCCAGGTAGCTGTGCGGCGGCGCCAGCTCCATATCGTGGTAGGACTGGGTTAGATCGTCGATAAAGTCCCTTTCCGGCTGGATACCCACGAAGGTCTCACCCAGACGAACGCCCGCGATCATCAATCGCCCCTGGCGGCACTTGGGGTCTTCGTGAGGCGCGCCCCAGCGCGTCCATACGGTTTCCTGCAGCTCGCCGGGCAGGGTTTGAAACCAGGTCAGGTAGTCATCAACGCTGATGCTCTGCCAGCAGGCACGCTGGTCGAGGCTGGCGTGATCGTTAGTCACCGAGCCCTGAAGCAGGCGGATCAATTCATCGCCATTTTCCGGCAGCTCGCTGAGCGGGTAACCCGCCCCTTTCAGGGCGCTTAGAATCTGCAGCGTCGACGCGGGGGTATCCAGCCCGACTCCATTGCCGATCCGGCCATCGCGATTGGGGTAGTTGGCCATGATCAGCGCGACACGCTTCTGCCCGTTGGGGGTCAGCCGCAGCGAACAAATGCGCCGCGCCAGCTCAGCCACAAAGGCGGCCCGCTCCGGGTGGATCACGTGGTGGGTCACTGCCAGCTGGCAGCGCGGGTTGTAGTGGGCTTCAGCTTTAAAGCCCACCGCCCGGGTGATGATGCGCCCGTCCATCTCGGGGAGCACCACCTGCATCGCCACATCGCGGCTATGCAACCCGGCGGCCATGCCCTGCCAGTCTTCTGAGGTGCTGCTGGCAAGTATCGCCTGGAGTACCACGGGTCGGCCTACAAAAAGGTTGTCAGGTAATTCTTCCCCCAGGGCATCTAATCCGTCAGCGTTGCGGTTGACCGCAAAGCTGGTGGTATTGATCACCAGCATGGCGCCGGTCTGCTCAATCAGATGATTGATAAAATCAATGCACGGCCCTTCTTTTAGGGACGCCACGGCCACCGCCAACGGCTCAAGCCCCTGGTCTTTGAGCGCCGCGATCATACCGTCGGGTACGTCGGTATTCGCCCCCTGCAAATGGCTGCGATAAAACAGCAGCAGGCACACCGGCCGCCCGGGCACCTGGCGATCGCGCCACTCGCTGAGACCTGACGCCTGCTGCTCCTGCGGCGCGTAAATCACCGCTGGCGGAATGACCTTGGGCTCCTGCCAGTCGCCCAGGTGTCTATCTACACACTGGCTGTCCATATACTCATTGGCGACAAAACGCAGCAGCTGCTCGGCGTTATCGGTGCCGCCCTCTCGCAGGTAGCGCCACACGCGGTAAGCGTCATCGAAGGCGATGGTGGAATCTTCCAGCAGGGCATCATCCGGGGCATCGCAGCCCGGCACCATTATCAACTGGCGCTCGGGTTTGGCCGCCGCCCAGGCCAGCAGGCGTTCGTGACCGTACTGCCAGTAGGCCTTGCCGCCCAGCAGCGAGACGATGACCAGTTGAGCCTTTTCCAGCACCCGATCTTCGTAGAGATCATAGGCGGCCGGTTTTACCAGGTTCATCCAGTTGGCCAGCCGCACCGAAGGGTACGCCTCGCCCAGACGATCGACCGCCTGGGCCAGCGCCGAGAGATTGCTATCGGCGGCGGAGAGTATTACGACCTCGGCGGGGCTCTGTTGCAGGTCGATGATGCCTTCATCATCGACAAAGCCTCCGGGCTTGACGGCAAATAAGTGCATTAGCTAGCCGTGTGCGCCTGTTCAGGGTTCATTTCAGCAGCGGCAAGTTCGTCTTGCAGCAATTGGCTATCCAGCGATTTGCCAATGATCACCAGTTGGGTCTGGCGCGTCTCGTCCTGGCTCCACAGTCGGTCGAAGTAGCCTTCCAGGCGCTCGCCCACCGCCTGGATGACCCGGCGCATGGGCTTGCCGGGAATCGCTGCAAAGCCTTTGGCGCGGTAGATCTCGTGGCTTTTTAGCAGCTGTTGCAGTTTGTCGGCCAGAACATCGCCATCGACTTCGCCCAGGGTAATCACGCAGGAGTCAAAATTATCGTGGGCGTGATCGTGGTGAGCGCCGACGGCATGGTGCTTGTCGTGGTGATTGGTGATGCTATCGATATTTTTTTCGCTGGCCGCACCAATGCCCATCAGCGCTTCCAGCTGGGTGGTGTCGGTGGTCTGGGTCTGATCGATAAATAGCGTTTTCACCGAGGCACTCACCCGCGCCTGAATCACTGCTTCCACCTTTGTGCGCTCTTCCGGGCTGAGCAGGTCGGCCTTGCTGACCAGCACCAGATCCGCTGCGCTGAGCTGGTCATCGAGTAGCTCGCGCAGGCTGGGGTCGTGATCCAGGCTTTCATCAGCGAGGCGCTGGGCTGCCACCTTATCCACGTCGCTGGCATAGCGCCCGGCGGCCACGGCGGGGCCGTCGATCACGGTAATAATCGCATCCACGGTGCAGTGCTGGCGGACGTCGGGCCAGTTGAACGCCTGCACCAGCGGCTTGGGCAGCGCCAGGCCGCTGGTTTCGATCAGGATGTGGTCGATATCGTCGCGGCGGGCCACCAGCTTTTTCATCACCGGCAGAAACTCTTCTTCCACAGTGCAGCAGATACAGCCGTTGGCCAGTTCATAGATGCTGCCGTCTTCCCCGTCTAGCTGCCCGCCTTCGCTACCCTCTTCACACCCCAGCGCACAGCTGCGCAGCAGGCTGGAATCGATATCCTGTTCGCCGAACTCATTAACAATCACGGCGATCCGCTTTCCGGTGACTTGGCGCAGAATGTTGGCCAGCAGTGTGGTTTTGCCGCTGCCGAGAAAACCGGTCACGACCGTGGCAGGAATCTTATTCAGCTGTACGTTATTGGGCTGCATGGGTAAATGCCTCGCTGTGTTGCGGTTCGCAGTACGCCGGGCTGGCAGAAAAGAGCCTTGCCACAGCGTCAGGATTATTAGGGAAAAACAGATGTAAATAGGTCGCCGTCAGACGCTTTTGACGGTAGATCGCCTCCCCCGGTGCAGGATGCCGCTGGCGTCGCCCGTGGCCAATCGGCTCGGGGGTGCCTTCCGCCATGGAGCGGTGGTGCGCGTGACCGCGAACCGGGCCTTCCGGCAGCTCGGCGGTTTGCATCCCCTGGCAGCCACGGCGCCCGCGCATGGCGCCCTGCCCAGGCAGCAGGCCCAGCATGGTATGGGTAATATCGTCGTAGTCGGTCAGGCTTTCCAGGCAGTACAGCAGGCCGCCACACTCGGCCAGAATGGGCTTGTCGGCGCTATAAAAAGCCTCAATGGCCGAGCGCATGGCGCCGTTATCAGCAAGGGTTTGAGCGTGAAGCTCCGGGTAGCCACCGGGCAGCCAGAGGGCGTCGCATTCCGGCAGGTGGCTATCCGTCAGCGGTGAAAAGAAGTGCAGCGTGGCGCCCATCTGCTCCAGCAGATCAAGGTTGGCCTGATAGACGAAGCTGAAGGCAGCATCGCGGGCCACGCCAATGGTGTGGCCTTTGAGCAACGGCTTAACGGCCGCAAGCTGTTCCTGGGGGGGGGTAAAGATCACGGGTGAAAGTTCGGCGAGCGCGTCCAGCAGCCCGGCGGCTTCCAGCGCTTTGGCACCCGCCTCGAAGCGGGCTTCCAGATCCTCACGAATTTCCGCCGCCTGGACGAGGCCCAGGTGGCGCTCGGGGAGCGACAGCGCGGGGTCGCGGGGCATGGCGGCCAGCAAAGGAATCGTCGCTGGCAGCGCGCCTTCGATCAGTTCGCGGTGGCGCTGCGAGCCGCAGGCATTGGCAATTAGCCCGGCGATATGGATGTCGTCGCGAAAGCCGACTAACCCCGAGACCAGCGCGGCGGCGGTTTGCGCCATGCCTTTTACATCCATGACGATCGCCATGGGAATATCGAACAGGGCCGCCAGATCGGCGCTGGAGGGCTCACCGTCGAACAACCCCATGGCGCCTTCGACTAAAATTAAATCCGCTTCACAGGCGGCGTCATAAAACCGCTGGCTGCAGTAGGCTTCGCCTGCCATCCAGAGATCCAGCTGATCCACCGGCTGGCCGGAGGCCTGGGCCAATATCTGCGGATCCAGGTAGTCCGGGCCGGTCTTGAACACTCGCACCACCTTGCCCTGGTTGCGCAATAGGCGCGCCAGGCCCGCCGTGACGGTGGTTTTGCCCTGGCCTGAGGCCGGAGCTGCGATAAATAGCGCGGGGCAGCGAGCGGTTGGTGTCGTCATCAGTATTCGATCCCCGCCTGGGCTTTAACGCCGCCGCGAAAGGCGTGGCGTTCGTCCTGAACGACGCTGATGGTATCGGCGATTTCCTGCAGCGGCGTGGCCATGGTGCGTCCGGTAATGATGACGTTCTGGTGCGCCGGGCGGCGCTTAAGCGCTTCCACCACCGGTTCGGGGTCGAGATAGCCGTACTTGAACATATAACTCATCTCGTCCAGCACGATCATATGATAGGCGGGATTCTCCAGCAGCCCTTTGGCGACTGCCCAGGCGGCCTCGGCAGCCTCGATATCCCGCTCGCGGTTCTGGGTTTCCCAGGTAAAGCCGTGGCCCATGATGTGCCAGTCAAGCTTGGGATGATCACGAAAGAACAGATACTCGCCGGTTTCGCGGCGGCCTTTGATGAACTGAATCACCGCGCACTGCTGGTCGTGCCCCAGTGAGCGCGCCATGGTGCCGAAGGCGGAGCTGCTTTTGCCCTTGCCGTTGCCTTTGAGCAGAATCAGCACGCCGCGCTCTTCCGTCGCCTTGCTGATTCGTTCATCGACCACGTCTTTTTTACGCTGCATGCGATCTAAATGGCTTGCGTCGCTCATGAGAAGCTTCCAGGTTGATGTGCAGAGACTGTAGGCGCCAAAGATGGTTTGCCAAACGAGGCAGGCCAGTAACGCGCGCCCAACTGCTTGGCGATGCGTGCGCCCTGCCCGCGTTTGACTTTGGACTGTTCGGTATCGATCAGCAGGCAGTCCTCCAGCGGGGCGAGATCGTCAACGGTTTCCCGTGTGCGGCCATCGGTGATCAGATAGGTGCGCACCTTCAGACCGGGCTCCCGGCGCTGCCACTGGCGGATCAGCCGCTTGGCTTCAATAATCGCTTCCCGCAGCGGGGTACCGCCACCGCCTTTGGCACTATCCAGAGTGCTCCGCGCGTTTTTCGGCGCCCGGCGGCGGGAAAGTATCGGCACGACACCGCCGTTGCCAAACCCCAGCACCGCCACCTGCTCCCGCGCGGCGTAGGCTTGGCTAACCAGCGATTCGACCAGCCCCTTTGCCTGGCCCAGCAGGCGCTGACCCAGGGTGGAACCGGAGGTGTCCAGCAGCACCAGGTGCGCTGTCGCCTGCCCAGAGCGGGTCTTGCGCATCTTTAGCTGCTGCCAAGGCCACTGACCGCGATTGGCGATAACGGTCGCAAACCCATCCAGCCGGGAAGTCGTCACTTGGGATCGCCCCTGGCCCAACGCACCACCTTTTCCAGCGCTAGCGTTGGTATCGGTGCGGTTGGCCAGCTTAAAAAGATCTTCGCTATCGGGCAATTTCACCGCTGGTTGGATAATCGCTTCCTGGGCTATGGGAGGCATTGCGCCCCACTGGCCCTGTTCAGCGCTCTGTTGGGATGAACCAGCGGTCGATGCGTTATTGCCCGACGACGAACCGCTCTCGTCTTTCGAAGGTGTTCCATTAGGTGGAGATGATGGCGGGCTCTGCTCAGGCGGTTGGGTACGCCGATGAGCCAACACCCAGGGTTCAACGGTGTCGATATCCTGCTGCTCCACGCTAGCCACACCACGCCAGGCCGCATGGGCCTGGGCGGCGCGGTGCCAGGTAACGTCTGCCCGCAGACCTTCAACGCCCGCGGCTTCACAGCAGTTGGCAATCGTTCGATACACCCAGGTGTCGGTGGTGATCTCTTTGAGCAAGCGCTGCGCTTTAGCAATGCGCCCGACCAGAGCGGCCTGGGCATCCTCAACGCGTTCGAGCGTGCCAGTGGGGTCGCGGTCAAAGGCTTCCCGTTGCTGCACAATGGCAATGCGCTCGTCGATGCTTATGGTTCCAGCCTGTTCAAGGCAGAGGCCAAAGCGGTCAAGCAACTGAGGGCGCAGCTCGCCTTCGTCCGGGTTCATGGTGCCGATCAGGCTAAAGCGCGCCGGGTGGGAGTGGCTAATGCCATCGCGCTCAACAATATTGGTACCGCTGGCGGCCACGTCTAGCAGCAAATCAACCAGGGTATCCGGTAGCAGATTGACTTCATCCACATAGAGCACCCCGCCGTCGGCTTTAGCCAGCAGCCCAGCATGAAAGGTAGCTTCGCCATTGGCCAGTACCTTTTGCAGATCCAGACTGCCAACCAGCCTGTCTTCGCTGGCACCCAGCGGCAGAGTGACAAAAGGAGCACTCTGCCCTTCGCTATCTCTAGGCAAAATGGCGGCTAGAGCACGGGTTAAGGTCGACTTGGCGCTGCCTCTTGGCCCGCTGATCAGCACCCCGCCGATACGCGGGTTAATGGCGTTAAGGAGCAGCGCGGTTTTCAGCGCCTCCTGGCCAACCACTGCCGCAAAGGGAAACTCACTCACCGGCACCTCCCGTGCTGGCCAAGCCCGCTAACCGATCACTAATAGCCAACTGATCTGGGGAGCGTGGTACTTGAATATGATTCATGGTAACTAGCTGAGTGATAATAAAACCATTCATAAAGAAGCGGGAATTTAAAAGGCGTTCAGTATAGAGGAAGGCATGGCGGCGAGGCCAATCTGTTGTAATTAGTTAACTTTGCGAAGGCGTATATCAGCTGACGCTAAGAATGCCGCTGGATTTTTACGCCACATCAAAATATAATGTTATAACATTGCGATTATAGTGGGATCTCATAAGATCCTTAGGCTTTCTGTTGTTCGCTATCTACCTGCAACCTAGAATGGCCGACGTCGGTGTTCCCCCCGGAACTTAATAGAGAATCCGCCGCGGCTTGCCGCGAAACGGAACTGCCCCCGCAACTGTAGGCGGCGAGCGATGCTCTTTGATGCCACTGGACACATTGTCTGGGAAGGCGAGCTAGCTATGACCCGTCAGTCAGGAGAACTGCCGATATATTACTTACCTCGAGCGAAGTGGCTCGGTCAGTATTTTCTGCCCGAATGCTAAGCTCATCATGCACGGGAGTGTACATGATGTTGAGATTGACCACGGCCATCGCCGCGAGTGCTATTGGCCTTGCCCAGGCGGCTTACGCCTCCACTGACTACCCTATTACGCTAACCAATTGCGGCATAGACATCAGTGTGGTGTCAGCACCCGAGCGAACGGTGACGGTAGGCCAGTCAGCCACGGAGATTCTCTATTCGCTGGGGCTCGCGGATCGAATAAATGGCACCTCGGTGTGGTTTAATCCGGTTCTTCCCCAGTTTTCTGATGCCAATGAAGCGATCGAGCGGATCGCCAACGACGACCCAAGCTTCGAGGCAGTGGTCAATAAACGGCCTGATCTGGTGGCGGTGCAGTATGAGTGGCACGTGGGCCCCAACGGCAGTGTCGCCACCCGTGAACAGTTTCATGAGCTGGGCATCAATACTTACATCATGCCCGCCGATTGCGACACCAAAGATAACTCGACCGGTGGCGATGGCACCCGCACCGCCGCCTTCTCGACTGACTCCATCTATAAAGGGATCACCGAGTTAGCCGATATCTACGATGTTCAAGACGCTGGCGAGGCGCTGATAACCGACCTTGCCGCCCGCGAACAGCGCGCCATCGACCTGGCGAGCAGCCTTGATTTACCGGAAGACTTATCGGCAGCATTCTGGTTTTCATCGACAGACCTGGGGGTTAGCCCTTTCGTGGCAGGGCAACTGGGGGCTCCGGGGTATATGATGGAAAAACTCGACATTCGTAATGTCATCGAGTCTGACGAAGAGTGGCCCACGGTGGGCTGGGAGAGCATCGCCAGAGCCGACCCCGATGTACTTGTTATCGCCAACATGGATCGCCGCCGTTTTCCTGCCGACAACATTGAAGCAAAACGCGAGTTTTTACGCAGTGACCCGGTCACCCGGGAGATGAACGCTGTTAAAAATAACCGTATCGTCGAGATGGACGCCCACGCCATGAGCGCCACCATGCGCACTATTTACGGCCTTGAAACACTTGCCGAGTCACTATCCAATATGTCGTTTAACGAATGAGCATAGCGCTAACGAGAGCTTCCTCCGCAGGCTTCGGGCTGCGCTGGCTATGGATAACGCCGCTCGTGCTGGTAACGGCACTGATCGCGGGCACCGCCATCGGTGAGACGCCGATTCCCGTGGATACCATTGTCAAAGTGCTCGCCAATCAGCTAATAGGAACAAGTTACCCGGTAGACCGCATCGACGCGGGCATTATTTGGAACTATCGCCTCAGCCGCGCCGTGGTCGCCGCCTGTTGCGGCACCAGTCTGGCCCTGGCCGGGGTGGTGCTACAAGCACTGTTGCGTAACCCCCTGGCCGATCCTTACTTGATGGGCATTTCCGCCGGGGCTTCTACCGGGGCGGTGGCAGTGGCGGTCGCCGGACTGGGCGCTGGAGCGCTTTCGCTCTCCCTAGGCGCCTTTATCGGCGCCCTGCTCTCCTTTGGTATTGTGGTGATGCTCGCCCATGCGGCCAACAGCGGCGTCGGTGGCGGGCGCGGCGTTCAAGCCGCCGGGGCAATTATTTTGGCGGGCATTGCAGGCTCGCAACTGTTCAATGCGCTGACCGCTTTTATCATTACCAAGTCAGCAAGCGCCGAGCAGGCCCGGGGCATCATGTTCTGGCTGATGGGCAATCTTTCCGGAGTGCGCTGGGCCGATGTGACCTTGGCCGTGCCTGCTGCGCTGTTTGGGCTACTGGTTTGCCTGTGGCACCGACGCTCCCTGGATGCGTTTACCTTCGGTGCCGACAGCGCCGCCTCCATGGGCATCGCGGTGCGTCCAGTGCGTGGAATGCTGATTATCGCCATGGCACTGGTCACGGCAGTGATGGTGTCTATCGTGGGGGCCATCGGATTTGTTGGCTTGGTGATCCCCCATGCCATGCGCTTTATCGTCGGTAGCCGTCATACCCGGCTGGTACCGGCCACCGCCTTGGCGGGAGCGGTATTTTTAATCGGCTCGGATATTCTTTCCCGGGTGCTGGTGCCCGGCCAGGTACTCCCTATCGGGGTGATTACGTCGCTGATCGGCGCGCCTGCCTTTGCGCTAATTCTCGTGCGCGGCAAGAGGTCTTAATGCAGTTATCAGCTGAGCAACTCGCCTGGGCGGTGCATGGCACGCCCCTGCTTATTGACGTTAACCTTACCGTCGAACCCGGCCAAACCTTTGGCTTGGTAGGGCCGAACGGCTCGGGCAAAACCTCGCTACTTCGCCTGTTGGCAGGCTTGAACAAACCTAAAGCAGGACGTGTGCGAATGGGTAGCCAGTCCCTACACACGCTAAAGCAGCGAGCGATTGCTCAATCTATTGCGCTAGTCGAGCAACAGGCCGACACAACCGATAGAATTAGCGTGCGTGACGTAGTGGCGCTTGGCCGGACGCCCTTTCTTACCGCGTTGCGCCCTTGGTCAACTGAAGATGATGCCATCGTGGCTCAGGCACTGGTGGATGTGGATATGGCGCATATGGCAGATCGCCTTTGGCATACCCTGTCAGGCGGTGAGCGCCAGCGCGTGCATATTGCCCGGGCGCTGGCACAGCAGCCTAAAATCCTGCTGCTAGATGAACCCACCAATCATCTGGATATTCGCCACCAGCTTTCGATTCTAGAATTGGTCAGGCAACTACCGATCACGGTGGTTATCTCGCTGCATGATCTTAACCAAGCCATGGAGTGTGACCGCATCGGCGTGATGGATAGCGGCCGCTTGATCGATAGCGGCCTACCCCAAGACGTGCTCACTCCCAACATGCTACAGCAAACCTTTGGGGTGCATGCTCGCATGATTGACGACCCTGCCGATGGCAAGCAGATCATGCTTTTTCGGAGTGCGATTTAAGCTAGCGTCGCTACCAAGCGCTACGACGTGCATTCATCGGAAAAGGTGCCAAACCACACTGTGATCCGTCCCCATACTCCACAGAAGTACGACGACGACAAGCAGCGCCTCCAGCACCAAAACACCGATACCCAGCGTCGTGGTCGACAGAATAAACCCCTGCTTATGACTGATTCCCAGAAAGCTGGGCGTTCCCTTATAGAGCAGATAGGTGCTATAGAGTAGGCCGATCACCATACCCAGCACACAAAACCAGAAAGCCGGATAGAGCGCAAAAACGCCACACAGGAACATCGGTGTCGCAATATACCCCGCGAAAATAAGACAATCGCGGCGACTGGGCCGATTATCTATATTACGAGCCATCCAGTAAATCATACTGCCCACAACACCCACTGCCACTAGCATCAGCGAATAAAAAGCCACGCCCAAAGCAATACCGTTAGCAAGGGAGACTTTATAGGTTTCCGAGCCACCATAAGTCCAGCCTACCTGGGTGGTACCTATCAGGGCACAGACAACTGGAACGGCAGCGAGCAACAGGACATGGTGAGCATAGAGATGACTAACAGACTCATGCTCCTCATTGATCTTGTACCACTCCTGTTCAGGATGATGGAGGAGTCCCCAAACATGATTGACCATAACGACCTCTCATTTTTTTGTAGTTGAACTATTAGGGCCAGACAATGATCGATCGGATCAATAACGCTCCGAATCAAATTTTAGTGTAGAACACAAAATCATTTTCGGAGATGAGGAATGTTCTTTGCTAAGGTGGAGTAGCTCATTCTATTCATTGGTGGAGTTCATATGCGTATTCTGTTCACTGGCGGCAGTGGCAAAGCTGGTCGTCATGCGACCGCTTATCTTCGCGATCAAGGCCATCGCGTAACCAATTTGGACTGGGTGGCGTCTGATGTGCCCGGCATTGCTACCCTGAAAACAGATCTGACCGATGCTGGGCAAGTGTTTAATGCTTGCCAAGCCAACGCGGGATTCGATGAGCTGGAACCCGGCACCGGCGTGCCGCGCTATGATGCGATTGTCCACTTCGCGGCCATACCAGCTATTCTGCATAGGCCGGATAACGAGACCTACCGCATCAATACGCTAAGTACCTACAACATTCTTGATGCTGCCACCAAGCTAGGTATTCCCAAGGTCATCTTCGCTTCTAGCGAGACCACTTACGGTGTCTGTTTCGCTGATGGCGAGCAAAAACCCGACTACTTGCCCGTCGATGAAGAGCACCCCACCGTGCCTCAAGATAGCTACGCCATGAGCAAGGTAGTTAACGAAGTTACGGCACGCTCCTTCCAGGCGCGCTCGGGCATCGATATCTACGGCCTGCGCATCAACAACGTTATCGAGCCCCACGAATACCGTCAGGATTTCCCAGCCTACATGGATGATCCTGCCCTGCGCCGCCGCAATATATTCGCCTACATCGACGCCCGCGACCTGGGCCAGATGGTCGATTGCTGCCTGAAAACGGATGGCCTGGGCTATCAGGTGTTTAACGTGGCGAATAACGAGCTATCAGTGGGCCTGACCAACGCCCAGGTGATAGAGCGCTTCTACTCCGGCGTACCCATCAAGCGCGAAATGGGCGAATTCGAAACCTTCTACTGCATCGAAAAAGCCCGTCGTCTGGTCGGCTTTGAACCACGCCACTCCTGGCGGGAAGAGCTGGCCCAGTAGGCATTAGCCCTTTATCGGCACAAACACCGGTGCCCCATCCACCTCTACCACCGCTAGCCGCTGGCGGTAGAGGCTTTCTAAAGCACTGGGCATCAGCATGCTATCCCGCGGGCCCCAGCACGCCTCTCCATTGGGGTAGAGCAGTAAAATATGGTCGCACCAGCGGGCAGCCAGGTTTAGGTCGTGTAAGCACATGATGACCGCCTGCCCCTGGGCAGCCTGCTCTGCCATCAGCGCCATGACGGCGCTCTGGTGGTGAAGATCAAGATGGTTGGTGGGCTCGTCGGCCAGCCACAGGTTGGGCGCCTGGGTCAGCACGGTGGCAATCGCTACCCGCTGGCGTTCGCCGCCGGAAAGCGTGCTGACTAAACGGTCATGCAGATGCGCCACATCTAATCGCTCAAGCGCAGCTTCGGCACGGGCGTAGTCATCGGCGCCCTCCATCTGCCACGGCGAGAGATAGGGATGACGGCCAATCAGCGCGGTTTCCAGCACGGTTGCGGGAAAGCCATCCTGGCGATCCTGAAACACCAACCCCAATCGCTGAGCAACATGGCGGCGGCGCAGTTGACTAAGCGCTAAATCGTTAAGCTGAACACTGCCTGAACGTGGCGCCTGCAGGCCAGCTAAGGTGTGTAATAGCGTCGTTTTACCCGCCCCGTTAGGCCCTAACACGCCCCACACCTGCCCTGGCTCGATGGTGATATTAAGCGGCGTACCACCTTCACGGCCAGGCACATCGATGATGAGATCGCGGGTAGCCAGTACGCTCATCAGCGGCTCCGGTAGAGCAGAAACAGGAAGGTAGGCACACCCAATAGCGCGGTGATTACTCCTACGGGCAACTGTTCCGGGGCAATCATCGTGCGCGCCAGGGTGTCGGCCAGCACTAATAACGTGCCGCCTGCCAGTGCACAGGCCGGTAGTATCAGCCGCTGATCATTGCCTAACAGCAGACGCAGCATATGCGGCACCACTAAACCGACAAAACCAATGCTACCAGCCGTGGTGACTGCAGCGGCGGTTAGTAAACTAGCGGCAACGTAGATACACCACTCAAGCGGCCGAACCGCAACGCCCAGTGCGGCGGCTTGCTGTGGGCCACGGGCCAGCACATTCAAGCTACGCCCAAGCGGAATCAGCACCACGCAGGTGGCCAGTAACAGCAGTAACGGCGGCCAAGGCGTGCGCGCATAGGAGAGATCGCCCATCAGCCAGTAGAGCATACCCGGCAGGCGTTCGGCAGGGCTCATCGCCAGCATTAGGGTAATCACCGCGCCCCACCCCGCTGCGACCACCACGCCGGTAAGCAGCAGCCGCGAAGGTGTCCAGCCGCCGCTGCCGTGGGCCAAGCCAAAGACTAAAAACGTCGATAGCAGTGCGCCGCCAAATGCCGAACCAGAAATCACCAGCCCGCCTAACCCACCGAGCATGGCAGCCAGTGCACCAATGGAAGCGCCGCCGGAAAGGCCCAGCACGTATGGGTCCGCAAGAGGGTTACGCAGCAGCACCTGCATTAGTGCACCGGCTACCGCCAACAAACCACCTACGGCAAACGCCGATAACGCTCTGGGTAAGCGCAGCTCCATCACCATGGTTCGCGCCAGTGCATCGTCCTGCATTCTGTTGCCCATCAAAACCTGCCAAATTTCAGCCGGTGAAATCTGCGCGCTGCCGACGCCAATGGCGATGATTAGCGAAGCCAGCGCCGCTAGTAATAGCAGGCTAAGCGGGAGACCCAGGCGCGCTAGCATTAGCTGCGCTCACGTTTTTGGCGGGCGATGTCAAGCTTTTCACACAGGAGTTGTGTGCCCTCCATCAGGCGCGGCGTGGGCCGCTGAATCAGTGAAGGCGGCACAAAGAAAAGGTTATCTTCCGCAACCGCTTTCAAGTTGGCGTACTGCTCCCAATGCGTCAGCCAGTGGCGGTTCTCTTCGCCCATGCCACCCGCCACGATCGCTTCAGGGTTGGCTGCCAACACAGCTTCATCGTCGATACGCGGCACAAGGCGCGTTTGCTCGCCAAACACATTCTTACCGCCACAAATCTCAACCACCTGGCCGATAAGGTGCTGGTCGTTAACACTCATTAATGGCTCATCCCACACTTGGTAGAACGTGGCTACCGGCTCGCGGTCTCGATAGCGGTCTTCCAAGGCATTCATGGTAGTACGGAAATTATCGGCCACCGCCTGCCCGGCCGCTTCCGTTCCGGCCAGCCGCGCCAAGCGCTCGATGGCGCTGGCCACGCCGTCCATATCGCGAGGCTCTATATAGAACACCGGCATGCCCAAGGCTTCGAGGGTTTCAAGCTGCTCAGCGGGGTTGCCGGTTACCCAGCCAATCACTAAATCCGGCGCCAGGCCCACCAGCTTTTCTAAATCAATTCGGGTATGGCTGCCCACAGACGCCACTTGCTTGGCTTCCGGCGGATAGTCGCTATACGAGACGACGGCGACTACCTGACCGCCCGCGCCAGCCGCATAGGTCAGCTCGGTTGCGCCAGGCGAGAGCGTGGCAATTCGCTGAGCAGCATTGTGAAGGCAGACTTCTCGGTCACGATCATCCACTGCGCAGCGTGAGTGATCGTTGGCATACGACACAGACGCCATTAGCAACAGCGCGAGGCCCAAGGCCCCGCGCGCTAAATCACTCTTTTTATTGACCAAAGTGAACACTCAAGAATCCTGCTCGGCCAGCGTTGATGTAGTCGCTCGTCGTTTCATACTCTTTATCAAAGGCATTTTCTACCGTAACACGCGCCGTCCAGAGCGGCGCAAACGCCCATCCAGCCCGAAGATTCACTAGGCCATAACCCCCAAGACGCTCTTCATTGTTAGCATCTTCGTAACGGTGATTCTGGGCAACAAATGAACCGCCCAACGACCAGTCGCCCAGGTCACGGTCGATATCAAGGCGCAGACTTTCGCTGGCACGCCGGTGGAGACGGTTACCGGTATCACGATTTTCAGGGTTGGTATAGGTAAATGCCGCTTGAATTGTCCATGAATCCAGATCAATTCCGCTAGCCAGTTCAGCTCCACGGATACGGGCGTTATCGACGTTTTGAGGGGTATCGACAAAATCATCCCCGCTGGTATCGACGTTGATAATCAAGTTATCGAAATCAGATTGATAGAGAGCTAAATCCCAGTACCAGTGCTTGTACTGTGCCCGCACACCCACCTCACCTGTTGCAGAACTCTCCGGCTCAAGCTCGGGATTGCTAAATCCCGGATAGTAAAGATGGTTGAAAGTAGGAGCTTTGAAAGCAGTGCCAAAGCTTGCCCTTAGCATGTGAATACCATCCAATGCGTAGCCTGCCGCCAAGCTACCGGTCAATTCATCGCCATAGGCTTCGTTATCATCAAGGCGAAAACTAGCTTGTAGCGTTAATGGAGAAAAGTCTAATAGCCCTTGGGCAAATACTGCCCGGTTATCCCGCTCTTCTTCAGCATAAGTTCCAAAACCAGTGTCACTGTCTGCGATGCTGTCATTTTGATACTCTGCACCAGCAATGAGCTCGTGAGTACCAGCAGTAAAGGTATTCTCCCATCGTGCAGTTCGCACTTTAGTGTTAAATACTGAATCACCAAAATCATCATAATTATCGCTTTGATCGAGTGATTCGCTAAGCGTTAAACGACTGCGCCAGGTATCGGTAACCGGCAACTCACCGTAAATACCCGCCACCTGCTGGACGAAATCATTCTCTCCGCCATCATATTCGTTGTTACCGCGAGCGCGCAGCGCCAGCACACCCACCTCAGCACCGCTTTCAAAGGTATGCGCAACACGGGCCAGCGCAGAAGTGTTGTCGTAGCCTTTGTCTTCACCACCCCGTCGAATGGGCTGGCCGTCGGTATTGAAATGACTACCGGCAAAGCTGTAACGCGTGCCTCCCTCGCGTCCCGAAACGCCTGCGCTTAACCGCTGGGTATTGAATGAACCACCGCCGACGGAGATTCTCGGTTGCGGGCCCTCTTCGTCACCATCAGGCGTAAAAAGCTGAATAACACCGCCGACCGCATCTGCACCGTAAAGGCTACCCCGTGGGCCGCGAACGATTTCAGCGCGGTCAAACATGCGCGGATCAAGGTATGACCAAGCAGCCCCACCGCTGGTAACGGAACGCAATCTAATACCATCAATTAAGAGAACATTTTGGCTACTACCAGTGCCACGAATAAAGACGCTGCTGTTTTTACCAAAGCTGCCATTACTAGAGACATCAACACCAGGTTGTCCACGCAACAGGTCGGTAATGCTTACTGGGTCTTGGCGGCGAAAAGTGGCCTCATCCAGCACAGTAACGGAAGAGAGGCTTTCGTTGGCGGTGCGGGGCGCTAACGCAGCAGTCACAACGACGGGATCTAGCACGGCTAATTCGGTCGTCGCTTCAGAATATTGGGCCTGGGCAGAAAAGGAGATGGCTAGCGGTAACGCAGCCATACAAAACGCCGCCCGTTTGGCGGAGGTGTGAAAACGGTGGTTCATGTGAGACCCCTTGCTCGTCGTGCTCACCCGCACAACGCAGTTTTTTGACCGAGCGCAGGGCAAAACAAGGGAGTAACGATAGCGTTGCGCTACCGTTCACTGCCCTAAGAACGCCCTCCGCGTCTCGGCATGGTTGGTTCAGTTAGAACCATTACTCTCGGGCCGGTCTCCGGGCTGACGAGCGAAAGGCGTCTCTAGCAAGAGCAGAGCCACGCTTTTCCGAACGACCACCTTCCCGTGCGTAAGCACAGTGGCGTTTTAGCCGTTCTTATCTCGATCACCGTTGCGGGGGCAGCGTTGGAATCGCGCGAGGCGTTCACCAACTTCCCGTTTCACTAGCGGCTTTTCAGCCGCCAGCACCTGAGAGTGGGCGTAAACTAGCAACTTGCCAAAGGGAGGTCAATTGAATTGGAGCGGGGTATCACGCACAGGAAAGCCGCCAGTGGCTACTTGAGCGCCATCACCAACCCATGGCGCACATACCACACCTGTTCAGCTTGGGCGGTGGCGTCTTGGGTGAACCAGCCATTGAGATCACGCAGGCGCCGCTGCCCTGGTTCCATGGGCACAACCCCACGGCCGACGTCGGTGGCGATCATGATTAACGCCGCGTTTAACTCGTCGGCGCGCTGGCAAAGCTGGATCATATCGCGCTGCCACTGCTGGCGCAGGGCATCGTTATCATCACGTTCAAGAGCAGCACCTAGCCACTCAAGCACGCCAGTGATAATCAGCGGCGTATTGGCGACTAGCGCTTGCTGGCTAACGATGAAAGGCTGCGCAGCATCAAGCAGCCACCACTGCGCTTCGGGAAAGCGAGCGATTACGGCGTCGCGTTTGCCAGCGCAGGCACCGCCGATGAAGAGCTGCATTGCCATTCCCCTTTGCCATGTTCGTCTTTTTGATAAATAAGCTGCCAGCGCCTGCCTTGCGCTTGAAGCACGGTACCGTCCCAGAAATGGATCGTCTCAAAGCGGCGACGTAGCTCACGGATCACGCCGCCGTGGGTGACAGCCAAGACTTTTTTGTGGCCATCGGCAAGAGAGTTGGTCGCCAAATCATAAAGCCAGTCATCAAGACGCTCGCGCAGTTGAGCCGCCGATTCGCCCCCAGGAATTTGCAGCTCGCCCACGCTATCAATCCAGGCACGGTAGTGCGGCAAGTCTTTTAGCTCGTCGTAAACCTTGCCTTCGTACTCGCCAAAATCGAGTTCCCGCAGGCGTGGTTCAAGAGTGAGTGGCACGCCAGCCTTTGTGACTTCTGTCCACGCCAGGGTTTGTTGGCAGCGGTTAAGGTCGCTTGAGTAGATAGCATCAAACCGCTCATCCACCAACGCGTCGCGCAGTGCTAGAAGCCCAACTTCAGCGTCAGGAAGCAGCAGCGGAATATCGCGCTGGCCTTGATAACGACGCTCTAAATTCCAAGCGGTGATACCGTGGCGAACTGCCACCAGCTCCACAGTAAGATCAGTAGCCAAAGCTCTCCCCCTTCGATGGTGGCGCCTACCGTATCGCCGTTAATTCCGTTAAACAGTCGCAACATTAGCCAGCGGATTAGTAACACAAAAACAGTGACCGTTAGCACCATCAACACTATCGCGGGCGCTAGCAATGCCATCAGCACGATCGGCACCAATGCAAGCGCCACATCCTGGCCGCTAAGCGACTGCTGCCAGCTCCAGGCCAAGCCCTTCTGTTGTGCGCAGGGAGTCAGCACCAGTAACGCCACGCCTGCCCAGCGCCCTAGCGCGGGGACTGCTAATAGCCACCACCAGGGTGCGTGATAAGCCAGCAATGCCCACAGCATCATAGCCTTCCAGGCAAGCAGAAACACCAGCGCCAACATACCAAAGCTGCCGATTTGCGGGTCTTTCATGATTTCCCAACGACGCGCCAGGGGCTGATTACTACCCAGCGCATCGGCGATATCCATAACGCCGTCTAAATGCAGCCCGCCCGAAATAGCCACCCAAATGCTTAGCAATGTCAGCGCGGTGATCGGCGCGGGAACGTTTTGCATCCCCAGCGCCACTAGCGCTAGCACAGTGCCAATCAACAGCCCCACTAACGGATAGGCGCGTACTGCCCAGCGTCGGGTATCAGGTGTCCAGGGAACGGCTATTGGAATTGGGACGCGAGTAAGGAACTGCAGCGCAAGCAGAAGACCGAACAGGGCATTTCTCAAATCGACAGCTCCTTCATTAACAAAATGCCTTTGCGGACTTCCAATCAATGACGCACCCCGCCACCACTTCTATTACCGAGTCCGCCTCTGCCGCTAGCCAGCGGTGAACGCGCTGAAGAAACGCCAGATAGCGCCAGGTTTCAGCATCCGAGGGCGGCAGCGCTTCGTTGATATCATTGGAGACAATCACTAGATAGAGGCTACGTGCTCGGGCATCGGCAAGTGCGCTTGCTAGCAGCGCCAAGCCCTCCTCTTCGCTCAGCTCACTGGCGTACAGCACCTGGCTGGCCCAGAGCGTTAAGCAATCCAGCAGCACGGCACTACCACTTGGCACCTTAGCCAGCGCTTGATCAATGGCAAGTGGCTCTTCCAGTGTTTTCCACTGAGCGCTCTGCCACTCCTCTTGTCTGGATTGACGATGACGGGCTACGCGCGCGGCCATTTCGGCGTCGTATACGTCTGCGGTGGCTAAGTAGTAACAGGGCGAACTGCCCGCTGCATTCACAACCTGCTGCTCGGCAACATCGCTTTTACCAGAACGCGCACCACCGCTAACGAAGACAATCATTCAGCACCTTTACCAAGCGTCGATTGGCGGGCTCGTCGCGTAGCGCCACTCGCAGCCATTCGCCATTAAGCCCGGCAAAATTATGCGTATGGCGCACCAGTACGCCCCGGCGCAACAGGCGCTCAAACAGCACGTCGCTAGTGATGCCGCTTGCACGCTGTTCGGCCCCCGGGCGGAGCAGGAAAAAGCACGCTTGGCTGGGCACCACTTGTAGCCCCAATTGAGCGAGCGCTTGTGTCATGCGTGGGTGCTCACTGACCAACCACCGCTGAGTGCGTCGGGTAAAGGCATCATCCGCCAGCAGCGGCGCTACCAATTCTGCCGCTAAGTGATTAACGCTCCAGGGCGGTTGATGGGTCTGTGCCGCTTGAACCGTGGCCGCATCTGCTAGTAGGTAGCCCAGCCGGAGCCCCGGCAGGGTATAAAATTTGGTCATAGAATGGAGCAAGATCAGATGCGGATAGCGCGCCAATAACGTTGCCAGCGAAGCCTCTTCTTGATTGTTACCCACCATATTGATAAAGGCTTCATCGACCACCACGCGGCAATTCAGAGCAGCGGTGTGCTCCAGCAAGACCACCATGGTCGAGAAGTCGATTAGCGTTGCAGTAGGATTATTCGGGCGACATAGAAACAGCACATCGGTATCGCTTAACGCAGCTATCAGCGCATCAATATCCAGACTGAAATCCAGTGGGGACAGCGGAATCTCGCTAATCGACAGCCAGTGGGCATGACAGGCGCGGGCATACTCGCCAAAGCTTGGGGTCAGTATAGCGGCTCGCTTACCCGCATGTAACGCAGCGGTCAGAAAGATGGCCTCGGCACCGCCGTTGGTTAACAGCACCTGTTCGGGCTGAAGCTGGTGGTGGGCGGAGATGGCCTGACGAGCAGCGGAATAATCGGGCGCGGGGTAGCGTTCAAGACCTGTCAGTTGTTTTGCTAACCAATCGCGAACCCACGCCGGAGGCCCCAAGGGATTGAGGTTGGCGCTAAAGTCGTCCAGGCGATGATCGGCGGGCAACCCAAAGTGGGCTAATAGTGCCTCGGCCTGGCCACCGTGGCTGGGCCATATTAATTTGCTCATAATAGCCCCTGAAAAATGAATAGTAGCCCCATTATCACGACCACTGACAGCAACATAAATAGCATCCAGGCGCCGTGCATCAAACGGACAGTAGCGCCGATATGAGCAACACTCAGCGTCTCAAGCGGCTCGCCCAGGGTCGCACGGTGGGAAGCCACGCCTTTATAGAAGTTGGTGCCGCCCAACTGTACACCCAGCAGCCTCGCTACCATGGCTTCCGGCCAACCAGCGTTCGGGCTGGGATGGCGAGGCGCATCCCGGCACGTGCCACGTAGCGCACCTTTCCAGCGTAACGTTAAAACAGTAAAAGTGCTCAGCAGCAGGCCAGCGAGCCATAGACACAGCGCGGTTAAGCGTGCGGGTACCCAGTTGGCCACATCGTCCAGCTTCGCGGAGGCAAAACCAAAATCAGCATAACGCTGGTTTTTATAGCCGACCATCGAATCCAGAGTATTTACCGCCTTATACGCCAGCGCTAGCGGTGCCCCGCCAATAAGAGCAAAAAACAGCGGCGCAGTGATGCCGTCCACGGTGTTTTCAGCCACGGTTTCCACAGTGCCCCGGGTGATTTCCGCTTCATCCAAGCGATGGGTGTCGCGGCCCACAATCATGCCCAGCGCTTGGCGTGCGGCGGGCAAATCGCCCTTGGTTAGCGGTTCTACCACCGCGCGGGCCGCATCGCCCAATCCTTTGATCGCCAGTGTCGTAGAGAGCAGCCAGAGTTCGGCGACCAAAGCCAACCCAGGGTGCAACTGCGTTAACACTGCTAGCAGCAGCCAGCTGATACTCCATACGCCACCTACCACGATGAGCGTCAGCAGGAAGCCGCACACTCTACGCTGCTGCGCAGTCCCGCGATTCCAAAGCTGTTCAAAACGACTGATAAACCGCCCGATCAGCACCACCGGGTGTGGCAGTGAGCGCGGATCGCCGATGAGCAAATCAATTATGATCGCTAAGATGATCAGCACAATACCGCCAAAAGTGGCGCCTGGGATCATGGTGATGCCTTATCGCTAACACCGGCATTTGCGAAAGTGGCCATTTCCGCCA
Source organism: Halomonas sp. MES3-P3E (assembly GCF_002836035.1). Classification (NCBI taxonomy): domain Bacteria; kingdom Pseudomonadati; phylum Pseudomonadota; class Gammaproteobacteria; order Oceanospirillales; family Halomonadaceae; genus Halomonas; species Halomonas sp. MES3-P3E. The sequence goes on from NZ_PJBT01000001.1 coordinate 77,266, forward strand.
TCATCGCTGTGGCCGCCTGCAGCAAGGGGTACGCCAGCGCCGCGCCGCTGCCCTCGCCTAGCCGCATGCCCATATCCAGCAGCGGCTTGGCGTCTAGTGCACGTAACGCAACATCGTGCCCCGGCTCTTGGGAACGATGGCCAAAAATCAAATAGCCGCGCACTGCGGGACACATCCGGCAGGCGGTGAGTGCGGCGACGGTGGCGATGAAGCCATCCACAATCGCAGGCAACCGATGCGCTGCTGCAGCTAAATACGCGCCGGTCATGGCGGCGATCTCCAGCCCGCCCAGCTTGGTCAACACCTCTAAGGGTGCCTGTGAATCAGCATTGCGCGCCGCGATGGCACGCTCAATGACGGCCACTTTATGGGTTAGCTGCTGTGGGTCAATGCCCGTGCCAGCGCCCACTAGGCTTGCTACCGGCTCGCCGGTTAACACTGCTAACATGGCGCTGCTGGCGGTGGTGTTGGCAATACCCATCTCCCCGACTATAAGGCACTTTGCCCCCGCCTTTATTGCCCGCTCTACCGCCACCACGCCTGCATTAATGGCCTCTGCTGCCTGCTCAGGCTGCATCGCATCTTCTATCGCCATGTTGGCGGTACCGCGGGATACCTTGGCATTCACCACACCAGCTGCCGTGATATCGCTCGCCACGCCGACATCCACCACTTCAACACGCGCGCCAATCTGCCGGGCAAACACGTTAACCGCCGCGCCGCCCTGGGCAAAGTTAGCCACCATCTGAGCAGTCACCGCTTGCGGAAAGGCTGAAACACCCTCCGCGGCAACGCCATGATCGGCGGCAAACACAATCACGGCCGGCGGTATTACGCTGGGCTTCAGTTCGCCAGTGATAGCGCTAAGCTGAATGGCTAACGCCTCTAGGTCACCTAAGCTGCCTGGCGGCTTGGTTAACGTATCCAAGTAGCGACGCGCTTGCTCACCTGCATGAAAATTAACTGGCTGGATGTCGTCAAGAATCGCGTGCATGCAGGCTCCGGCTTGGTGAGTAGACAAGAAATATTAAACGTAGCGCGCAAAAGGGTAGCAAAAGCCTGAGTGCTATACTTGCTATTTCACTGGTGGCTCTACCAAGCTGTTGGGGTTCTTTGGATTCATCCGCGCATTTGCGGGAAAAATTCGACGCCCCATATTCGGGTAATAAAACTACAATTGTGGTTTTTATTGCCGTAAAGTCTCTTATATCGACACTAAAAAATGTAAAATAACTACATGTGTTACACACCGTCTTTATCATGCAGAGGTCCCTATGCCGAGCTCAACACCTGCCACTCTAAACCCCACCGTTGCTGAGGTTACCCAGCGCATCCGTGAGCGCTCCAAGCACCGGCGTGCTCTCTATGAATCTCATATGGCTGACCAGCATAAGCAAGGCGTACATCGCGGTGAACTTTCCTGTGGGAACCTAGCGCACGGCTTTGCAGGTTGCGACGTGCCTACCGATAAGGGCCGACTGAAGTTAACCAATAGCGCCAACTTGGGCATCATATCGTCCTATAACGATATGCTTTCAGCCCACCGGCCATTTGAAGACTATCCTGCCGCTATTAAAGAAGCCGCACGCGGCATGGGCTCAACCGCTCAGTTTGCCGGGGGTGTGCCCGCCATGTGCGACGGTGTTACCCAAGGGCAACCGGGCATGGAGCTATCGCTTTTCTCCCGTGATGTGATCGCCATGGCAACCGCGGTTGCGCTTTCCCATAATATGTTTGATGCAGCGCTGTATTTAGGTATCTGCGATAAAATCGTGCCAGGTCTCTTTATTGGTGCCGCACGCTTTGGCCATCTACCCGCCATTTTTGTCCCCGGCGGCCCCATGACAACGGGCCTACCTAACGATGAGAAGGCTAGAGTGCGTCAGCTTTATGCAGAAGGCAAAGTAGGTCGCGATGAGCTTTTAGAAGCCGAATCACAGTCGTATCACAGCCCTGGCACCTGCACCTTCTACGGCACTGCCAACTCCAACCAGCTGATGATGGAGATGATGGGGCTACACCTGCCCGGCGCCTCTTTTGTTAACCCAGGTACTCCGCTGCGCGAAGCACTTACTCGTTACGCCACTGAACAAGCGATTCGCAATACCGAGCAAAGCGGCAATTACCGTCCGTTCTACAAGCAGATTGACGAACGTGCGATCGTTAACGCTATCGTAGGGTTGCTGGCCTCCGGCGGGTCTACCAACCATACCCTGCACTTGGTTGCCATGGCGGCTGCGGCGGGCATTACCATTAACTGGGATGACTTCACGGACCTCTCCGCCGTGGTGCCCAGCATGACCCGTATCTACCCCAATGGCCAAGCGGATGTTAACCACTTCCAGGCTGCTGGTGGTATGAGCCTGCTGATTCGTGAGCTACTTGGTGCTGGGCTTATCCATGCGGATATCGCTACCGTCTTTGGCACCGATATGATGGCCTACACTCAGGAGCCTTTCCTTGAAGAGGGCAAGCTCACGTGGAAAGAAGGCCCTACGTCCAGCCATGATTCAGACGTTCTGCGTCCGGTTAGTAATCCCTTCTCGCCCACCGGCGGGCTTACCGTGCTTGACGGCAACCTCGGCCGCGGCGTGATTAAAATCTCGGCAGTAAAACAGGATCATCGCGTCATCGAAGCGCCGGTACAGCTGTTTGATGATCAAAATCAGGTAAAAGCGGCGTTTGAATCCGGCCAGCTTGATCGTGATGTGATTGTGGTGGTGCGCTTTCAGGGGCCCAAAGCCAACGGCATGCCTGAACTACACAAGCTCACTCCGTTCTTGGGTGTGCTTCAAGACCGCGGCTATAAAGTTGCCCTGGTAACGGACGGACGTATGTCTGGGGCGTCGGGTAAGGTTCCGGCCGCTATCCACGTAACACCAGAGGCCGTTGACCGTGGGCCGCTTTCGAAACTTCAGGATGGTGATATCGTTCGCCTGGATGCCGACAGCGGCGAGCTAAACGTATTGATAGACGCCGCAAAATTCAATGCCCGTCCGTGCGCCGAAGCCAATCTGGAACACAACCACTTTGGCATGGGCCGTGAGCTCTTTGGCGGCTTCCGCCACTTGGCCACCAAGGCCGAAGAGGGAGCGGGCGTGTTTGGTGGTTTTGAGGCAGAAGTACTAGCGCGGGAGCTGGAAAAAATCGAGCAGGAGGACCAATGAGCCGACCGGCCCTCATTGGCGACATAGGTGGCACCAATGCACGCCTGGCGTTAGTCACGCCAGGCGAGATCACGCCGCACGATATTGTGAATCTTCCCTGCGCTGACTACCCCGGCGTTATTGAAGCGGTGCAGGATTATTTACAGCGTGTCGGTGCTACCGGCGATAAAGCACCTCAAGAGGCGTGCTTAGCCTTTGCTTGCCCCGTTCACGCTGAGCGGGTCAAGATGACCAATAACCACTGGGAATTTTTAAAAAGCGAGGTTCAGCAAGCGCTGAACCTCGCTGTTTTTAAAGTCATTAACGACTTCACCGCCCAGGCGCTGGGTGTGCCTCATGTCGCTGCCAGTGAATTGGTTGAAGTCCAGCCGGGCAAGTCACAAGCGCACGCCACACGTCTTGTCATCGGGCCTGGCACGGGGCTAGGCGTTGCCGGGGTATTCCCCGGCCAACGCGCCTGGATTCCACTGCCTACTGAAGGCGGCCATGTCACCTTCGCGCCCACGGATGATACCGAGCGAGCGATTGTGGATGTGTTTAAACAGCGTCGTACACGTATCAGTGTAGAGCGGGTCTTATGCGGCCAGGGTTTGTTAGAACTTTATCAAGCCTACTGCACGTTTGAAGGTGCTGAACCACGCTTAGCTAGCCCGGCGGATGTCACAAAAGCCGCTAATGAAGGCGATACCCTCGCCACTGCCGCCCTGCTGCGTTTTCTAAAAATTCTGGGCGATGTATGCGGCGACGCCACGTTGACCATGGGCGCAAGGGGCGGTGTTTATCTGTGTGGGGGCATTCTGCCGCGCCTGCTCGATTGGTTACCCAAAAGTGAACTGCGCGCCGCTTTCGTCAATAAAGGACGCATGGGTGCTTATAATGCCGATATCCCCATTTGGGTGGTTACCGCCCCATGGACAGGCTTATTAGGCGCCGCTGAGGCACTGCATAACGAAGAGGTTTTTTAATAACATTTCTAGCACCTCTAACAACACTCCTAACAACACCAATACGGAACCTGCTATGCCCGCCGCCATTTTTGATGTGCCGTTTTTACTCGGCATGATGCGCCTGCACGAAACACCCGCCATGCACGAACCTGAGGGATTGGCGGACTGGATCGAAGCGCACCTGGAACAGGGCCTTAATTGGTTTGACCATGCGGACATTTACGGCAACGGCCAAGGCGAGACGCTTTTTGGCGCCGCACTGCGGGCGCGCCCTGCCCTGGCTCAGCGGGTCAATGTCGTCACCAAAGCGAGCATCGCCAACGACAACCCTGCACCCGGTTCGGGTAAGGTAAAGCACTACAACGCCAGCCCTGCTTATCTTCATAGTGCCATTGATGCCTCACTTGCGCGTTTGAATGTCGAACGTCTCGACCATTTTCTGATTCACCGCCCTGATCTTCTGATGAATGCGGAAGTGACCGGCCGGGCGCTGGACGATGCCATAGAAGCAGGCAAAATTAGCGCTGCGGGGATTTCCAACCATTTGCCCAGCCAGTGGCGGCGCTTGCAGGGCGCCATGCATCACCGCTTATCAGCTAACCAAATCGAGCTCTCGATTGCCCACACAACGCCGCTGTTTGACGGTAGCTTTGATGACCTCTGTGCCGATGGCCACACGCCCATGGCGTGGTCACCTTTGGCAGGTGGGCAGTTGATGCAAGGCGCCGTTGGCGAATGTTTGGATAAGTGGGCAACAGAGCTTGATAGCACCCCTAGTGCTTTAGCGCTGGCATGGCTGCGCAGTCTTCCTAACTCGCCAGTACCGGTCATTGGCAGCGTTAAACCTGAGCGAATCAACGACATGCTCAAAGGCCCTGCCACGCTACCTCGGGAAGCCTGGTATGAATTGCTAGAAGCCGCCCGCGGCCACTGCGTGGCATAAGGCTATTTGTATAAAACGACGCGGTACAAAACAACTATTACGTTAATTACACTAAGGAGCCACTGATGACGCCAATCATCGCCTTTGGGGAAGCACTGGTGGATATGCTCTCCAGCCGTCTAGGGGCGGCAACGGATGCACAGGAAACCTTTACGCCCTACGCCGGTGGTGCTCCCGCTAATGTGGCGGTCGCCTGCGCTCGTTTAGGCGTACCCAGCCAGTTTCTAGGCATGGTGGGCGACGATACGTTTGGGCACTTCATCGTGCGCGAACTCAACAGTCACGGCGTCGACACCAGCGGCGTGGTATTTACCCGAGAAGCCCGCACAGCGCTGGCGTTTGTTTCCCGGGATGACGTGGGCGAGCGCACTTTTGATTTTTATCGCCCACCCGCGGCTGATCTGCTTTATCGTCTTGAGCACCTACCCCACGGTGTCTTTGAGAACCCCGCTATTTTACACCTGTGTAGCAACAGCCTGACTGACCCTGAGATTGCCGATGTCACCTTGGCAATGGCCACCATGGCCAAACGGGCAGGTTGCCTGGTCAGCGTAGACGCCAACCTGCGTCACAATTTATGGCCCGGTGGCGAAGCGGATGCCAGCTTAGTCACGCAGCTGCTAGACGGCGCTGAGCTGCTCAAGCTCTCCCAGGAAGAGCTCGACTACTTGCGTGCCGACCACCCTGCGGAGTCGTGGCTTTCAGAGCGGCTAGCGGCAGGGGTAAAAGTTATCTTAATCACCGACGGCCCCAACGATGTCGTACTCAAAGGCGTCGGTATCGACCAGCGCATCACACCACCCAAGGTTGAAGCAGTCGATACCACCGCGGGTGGCGACGCTTTCATTGGCGGGCTGCTGGCGGAACTCTCGGCCCACGGCATCAATGAGAACTGGCACAACGATGCCGACTTTCTTCGTCGCGCAGTGGATACCGCCTGCCACTGCGGTGCCCACGCGGTCACTCGGCCAGGTGCCTACGCAGCGCTGCCAACGTATAGGGATATCGAGGCGATCCGGAACACTTAACACTGGCCAGTAAGGTTGGCTTGTTTGATCAGCGAGTTTGGTGACCGCCAGAGCGGTCACCAATGTTAGTTGGGCATGTCAATTACTGTGATTTGAATACTATTGCATCGCTGCGAAGTTTTCAGCTGCGGCTTCTAGCACCGCCCTTGCCGATTCTGCATCGTCAAATCCAAGCCCTTCCATCCCGCCATCAGGCCCTTTGTAATTGGCAAACCATAGATCAATGATCTGACTGACACCTGGGTACTCGCTATCCAACTGCGCCATGCTTTCAATGTGTGCAAAAGGTGAATCCTGGGTGAGAACGGCAATTAGCTTGTCATCTTGCTCGCCGCCATCCAGCATTTTCAGTACACCGATCACGTTCACGTCGACAATTTCACCACGAGGAACGGCTTGACCCAAAACGATCACGTCGAGCGGATCCCCATCACCGCCCAACTCTTTTGGCAGAGCCGTGCCTGGAATAGCGCCATAATTACCGGGATACCCCAGATAACTCACCACGCGCGGCTCACCGTCTTTATATTCCCAATAAACCGCTTTGGGATCATCTTTACTGACTTCCCATTTCGCCGATGTACCCGTTGGTATTTCAACAATAGCCCTTACCGAGCCATCTGCATTGATGGCATCCATAGTCATCAAGTCGTCATCACCTACAATTGTGAACTCATCTGCTGCGTTCATGTTTTGGGCAATGGGCGTAGTGTCAGAAAACGCCAATCCGCCTAGCACCTCAGCCTGAGCAGCAGACGCTAAAGCCGTCATACACGCGACACCTGTGAGTAATAGTTTTTTCCGCATCATGTTCTCCATTGGTTATTGAGATACGTTAGCGAGGAGAAATGACGGAGTAATGACAGTCTGAAGTTGGCATTTCTTACTTTTCAAAATTGGATGCTACGCCACGGCATCCCCACGAGTCGTTAGTCACTGGCCCACATCTGTTGCAAACCGGTGTGGGCTTTTTTGATTGGGTAAGGCGTCACCGGCTATCTAAAGACTCTTATGGCATGACTTGTTTAAATGTCAGACATTTACTAGACTAAGATTCATCCAATAAAAAATAAGAGATAAACATGACGCTGGACGCTCTACCGCCCCACCAGGGGGGCGCTGAACAGTTAGCGCGCCTACTCGCCCAGGCGCTGCTGACAGGCCATTGGCAGCCGGGTGCTACCTTCCCCCGCGAGCTTGATATCAGCAAACACTTTGCGGTGAGCCGCAATCAGGTGCGCAATGCGCTAACCAGCCTCTCCGCGGCAGGGCTACTGGAACGTACGGCGGGTAGGGGCACGCTGGTGCGAGAAATGGGCGACTGGCACCTGCTTGACCCGCTGATGAGCGAGTGGATGACCGGCCTGGTCAATCTTGACCCTCAGCTGGTACGGGCTATTTACGCCTTTCGTTTTTCTGCCGAACCAGTAGTCGCCGGGCTCGCCGCCCAGGCCGCTGAAGCTGAAGACCTCGAACGCTTGGAGCGCGCCTTTGCGGGTATGGAAAACACCGCAGGCAGCGTTGATGCGCGCGATGAGCATGCGGAATACGACGTTGCCTTTCACGATGCCACCTATCGCGCTAGTCACAATTTAGTCTGGCGACAAATGGGGCATTTACTGCGCCCATCTATCATGGCGTTGATTCATGGCTCTCAACACCGTACTGACACCTTGGACGACAGCCTCGCCCGCCATCGTCAAGTACTTGACGCTATTCGCCATCGCGATGCCAGCGCTGCAGAAACCGCCGCCAGAGAAGTGCTGCGCCGCACCGCCATTGACCTTGGCATTGTTAGCTAACATTACTCACTAAATATTTCCTATCCAAAAGGATGACCGGACATGAAAATTACCAAGCTCAAGACCTGGCAAGTTCCTCCGCGCTGGCTGTTTCTCAAAATCGAGACTGACGAAGGCTGCTACGGTTGGGGCGAGCCGGTGATTGAAGGCCGCGCCGCAACCGTTGAAGCCGCCGTGCACGAGCTTTCCGACTACCTAATCGGCCAGGACCCGCACCGAATCGAACACCTCTGGAACATCATGTATCGCGCCGGATTCTACCGCGGTGGCCCTATTCTGATGAGTGCGATTGCCGGTATTGACCAGGCGCTATGGGACCTTAAAGGTCGCGACCTGGGTGTGCCCGTTCACCAGCTGTTAGGCGGTGCCGTGCGCGACAAAATGCGTATGTACGCATGGACCGGCGGCGATCGACCAAGCGACGTGGGCGCTGGCGCCAAAGCGCTGGTCGAAAAAGGCTTTACGGCTTTCAAAATGAACGGCACCCCCGAGATGCAGATCGTCGACTCCCATCGCAAGATTGATGAAGCAGTAGCACGAGTCGCGGAAGCGCGAAACGCCGTGGGCCCGGATGTTGGCATTGGGATCGACTTTCATGGCCGTGTGCATCGGCCAATGGCCAAAGCACTGCTGCGCGAGCTGGAGCCTTTTCACCCGATGTTCGTGGAAGAGCCGGTCGCCCCGGAGCACTTGCCTTGCCTGAAGGATATTGCCGGTGGCCTGGGTTACCCGCTAGCCACCGGGGAACGGCTGCACACCCGCTTTCAGTTCCGCGACCTACTGGCCGACGGCATGATCGACATTATTCAGCCCGACATTTCCCACTGCGGCGGGATCAGCGAGGGGCTAAAGATCAACGCCCTGGCATCGGCCTACGATGTCGCCCTGGCACCCCATTGCCCGCTCGGTCCGTTAACGCTGGCCGCATCGCTACAGCTGGATGCAGTCAGCCACAACGCCTTTATTCAAGAGCAGAGCATGGGCATCCACTACAACCAGGGCAACGACGTTCTCGACTACTTGGTCGATAAATCGCCGCTCGCCATTGAAGACGGTTTCTGCGCCATTCCCCAAGGCCCAGGGCTTGGCGTCGAGATCAACGAAGAGTTCGTTGAGGAGCGCGCCAAAGTGGGGCACCGCTGGCGTAACCCGGTTTGGACGCATGAAGACGGTTCAATTGCGGAGTGGTAAGCCATGGAATCAAGCGCGATGCGTGAAACGACTGAAATAGCATATCAGTTGGCCTGGATTGCCGTGGACTGGGGCTCTAGCAACCTGCGCGCCTGGGGTCTGGATCAACACGACCAGGTAATTGCCCAAGCCAGCAGCGACAAGGGCATGCTATCGCTTAAAGCCGATGAGTATGCAGCCGAGCTGCTACGGTTAGTGGGTGATTGGCTGCCTGCCTCCGGCCAGACGGATGTGATGGTTTGTGGGATGGCGGGCGCCCGTCAGGGCTGGCTGGAAGCCGCCTACCTGCCCGTGCCAACGCGGCTCGATCAACTCAGCCAGGGTGCGGTGACGCCAACGCTTACGGGCAGCCAGCTGCACGTTTATCTGCTGCCTGGTTTAAGCCAAACCCGCAGCGCGACAAAACACTTTGACGTGATGCGCGGCGAAGAGACCCAGCTGGCGGGTCTGGTCGCCGATACGCCTGACTTTTCAGGCCTCGCTTGTCTGCCCGGCACGCACGCCAAATGGGCTACCCTGGAAGCAGGCGCCGTCACCCAGTTCACTACCTATCTGACAGGTGAGCTTTATCAGCTCTTGGCACGCCAATCGGTTTTGCAGCACTCCATCGGCAGTGATGACTTGAATGATGCGGCCTGTCGTGACGCCTTTGTGACAGCGGTCAGCGAAAGCTATGAAGCGCCCGAAACCTTTAGCAGCCGTCTGTTCGGCCTGCGTGCGCAAGATTTACTCGATGGTCGACTACCTATCGGCAAAATGCGAGGGGCCATACTGGCGGCCAGGCTCTCCGGGCTCGCTATCGGCCTTGAACTCGCTGGCGCCTGCCGTGAGCCGTCAAGCCAAGCGCCCATCACGCTAATCGGTAACCAAGCCCTTTGTCAGCGCTATACGTTAGCCCTCAATGCAATCGGTTTTCAGACACGGCATGTGGATGGCGATGAGGCCGTGCTAGCAGGCCTTCGGCTTGCTCATCATGCATTGAAGGCTTAATGCTGCTCACTATTAACGGAGAAATTACCCATGTCGCTGCCACTGATTGGTATTTTGCGCGGTGTAACGCCTGATGAGGCCGTGGATATCGCGGAAGCGGTGCTAGCCGCGGGCATCACCCAAATTGAGGTGCCGCTTAACTCACCCAACCCACTAGATAGCATTCGTCGCTTGGTAGACGCATTTGGCGAGCGTGCAGTGATTGGTGCAGGTACGGTGCTCACGCCAGCTCAAGTACGCGATGTTCACGCCGCTGGGGGACGCTTGATCGTTTCGCCCAACTGTCGGCCAGCGGTGATTGAAGAAACCCACCGGCTGGGTATGGCGAGTTGGCCGGGGATTGTCACGCCCTCTGAAGCCTTTGATGCGCTGGACGCTGGCGCAACCGGGCTTAAACTCTTCCCCGCGGTACAGGTAAGCTTAGAAGGCATGAAAGCGGTACGTGCAGTGCTACCGGCAGGCACACTGCTCTATGCCGTGGGTGGCGTTGGGGTCGATAATTTCGCTGAGTGGCGCGCCGCTGGCGTTGACGGTGCAGGCCTGGGCAGTGCGCTATACAAACCCGGCCAAAGCGCTGCTCAGGTACGGCAACAAGCGCAAGCCCTTGTTGATGCTTGGTCAGCGGGAGAATAATAAGGAGAGCAAACAACAATGAATACAGACATCAGTGTTTCAACGTGGCAGGCCGAGTTAGCGGTTGATAGCCGCTGCACACTGGGGGAAGGCCCGCAGTGGGATGCTATTAATCAGCGCCTTTATTGGTGCGATATTCTCGGAAAGCGATTGCACTGGCTCTCCCCCGCTACCGGGGAAAGCGGCCACTATCAGCTTGATCATATGGTCTCGCTGGCCACGCCGCTTGAAGGCGGCGGGCTGCTGTTAGTCGGTGAAGATCGCTTATGCAGGTTCGATTCCAATAACGGTAGCGTAGAAGCGTTTTGTGATTTCGAGGCCGATAACCCGATCACGCGTAGCAATGATGCCCGTGTCGATTGCCATGGCAGTCTGTGGCTTTCCACCATGGGCAAGAAGGCCGAAAAAGGCGCGGGCAGCCTTTACCGCCTACATCGTGGCGAGCTCACACGGTTACGCTCAGGCTTAACGATTCCTAACGCTATTTGCTTCTCAGCCGATGGCTGTTTTGCTTGGTTTACCGATACGGTGACGGGCGTGGTGATGCGCTGGGCGCTCAATAATGAAGGTTGGCCAGAAGGCGAACCGCAGCCCTGGGCGGACTTCTCCTCTACCCTAGGTAACCCCGACGGCGCGGTAGTCGATGGCGAAGGCTGTCTTTGGCTAGCACTGTGGGGTGCGGGACAAGTTGTGCGCCTGAATCATGACGGAAAAGTGATAGGCCGTGTCAAGCTGCCGGTCAGCCAACCTTCCTGTTCAGCGTTTGCAGGTCCCGACCTAAAAACGCTCTATATCACCACGGCCCAAGAGGGATTTAGCGCTGAGCAGCTAGCCCAAGAGCCAACGGCAGGTTCGCTTTATGTGGTCGAACTCGATATTGCTGGGCTAGCTGAGCCGCCGCTGCGCCTAGAGTAGATTCCCTGTCATTGCAAGCTCACTCACTGTCATTGCAAGCTCACTCACTGTCATTGCGAGCGAAGCGAAGCAATCTCGGGGTATCTGCCACCGGAAGTTGAGATTGCCGCGTCGCTGCGCTCCTCGCAACGACGCGGCCTCGTTCCCGACAATCCCAGCTTAACCAGCAAAGCTTATATACATAACGATCACTAATACGACCAACACGATGCCAGCAGGCACGGCGCCTTTCCAGGGGGTTAGGTCGACGTCGCCGCTGTGCTCCTGAATCCAATCCGTTTCACGCGGGCGAAGCTTGCCGATGATCAGCATCACCGCCACTAGTAACACAAATACCAGCGCCACGAAGTGGAACTCGTGCATGACCTGCGGCAGCAGCGTGAACGGTGGCACAAAGTAACCGGCAGCAATCAATAAGCAACCGCCCACCAGAGCAATCTTGGCAGCCATAGGCGGAACACGCTTGGTCAGCAGGCCTACCAGCACCACCGCCAGAATTGGAATAAAGTAGATCGCGTTCATCTTCTGCAGGTAGCCAAACAGGCTTTCCTGGCCGGCCAGCAGCGGCGCAATGATCATGGTAATGATGGCCATGATCCAGCCAAACACCTTGCCTGATTTAACCACCTGCTCTTCGGTAGCTTCTTTATTCAGCACACCTTTATAGATGCCCAGGCTGAAAATCGTGGTGGTGCTGTTAAGCGCCGAGTTAAACGACGACAGAATCGCACCCACCATCACTGCGGCAAAGAAACCGGTGAGGTAAGGGGGCAGTACGTTAAACACCAAATGGCCGTAGGCTTCATCGGCACGTACGCCCTGGTCAGCATAAAGATGGTAAGCAATGATGCCCGGCAGAACCAGGTACAGCGGCCCCAGCAGCTTGAAGAGACCGGTCAACAGAACGCCCTTCTGCCCTTCAGCAAGGTTTTTGGCCGCAAAAGTACGCTGGATAATCTGCTGGTTAGTGCTCCAGTAGAACAGGTTGATCAGGAATACGCCGGTAAACAGAGTGAAAAAAGGCACCTGCTGATCAGCGCCACCAATCGAATTCAGCTTATCCGGGTCGCTCTCTTTCAGGATGCTCCAACCTTCCATAATACCTGTGCCGCCACTCACGGCCTGCAGGCCGAAGTAGACAATCACAAAACCACCGATCAGCAGCCCGACGCCGTTAAGCGTGTCGGACACCGCTACCGTGCGCAGCCCGCCAAACAGCGCATACACCGAGCCGATAATGCCGACGATCCACACCGTTAACCAGAGCAGCGTCGAGGACGACTCAATGCCGGTTAATCCAGGAAGATCAAGCATTCCCTGCAACCCGATGGCGCCCGAATAGAGGATAATCGGCAGCAGAATCACCGCGTAGGCAATCAAGAAAATGATATTGGTGATTAGCTGTGTGGTTTTATCGAAACGTATTTCGAGTAACTGCGGTAACGTGGCAATGCCACTTTTCAAAAATCGCGGCAGGAAAAATAGCGCCAGCGCTACCAGCGCAATAACCGCTACCACTTCCCAGGCCATTACACTTAAACCATCGGCAAAGGCAGCCCCGTTCAACCCTACCATTTGCTCGGTAGAGAGGTTGGTCATCAATAGTGAGCCAGCAATCAGCGGAAAGGTTAGCGTGCGACCGGCGAGAAAGTAGCCGCTGGTGCTTGAGTGGTCATCGCGGCGCGTAATGCGCCAAGTAATGAAGGCGACAAGTCCTGTAAAGAACAGGAAAGACGCCAGGGTCAACGCGTGCATATTGACTTACCTCATCATCTTTATAAGTGGCACGCACGTTACGGTATGCGCGGATTAAAATGTCAGACATATTATTCAGTCATTTTAGACGAGCTGAATATAGCCCCGTTATACATCTTTGGTCTTAGTCGCTCCTTCAAAGCGCCAAGTGGACACAATCAGCGCATAAAAAAGCCCCGGCTCAGTTCTTAAACATGACGTTTAAAAACATAAACCAGGGCGGCTGCCAGCGCTGCTATCGATACGCAGCGGCAGCTTATTTAATGATGAAAACGCTCGGCTGATTGGCGTGCGAGTTCACGGATACCGTCCCAATCTTCCGCTTCCACCATTGCTTTAGGCGTCAACCATGAACCGCCGACACACATCACATTGGGCAACGATAAATAGTCATCGGCGTTATCAACAGTGATACCGCCAGTGGGACAAAAGCGTGCTTCAGGAATCGGCGCTCCAAACGCTTTGATCGCTTTAGCGCCACCGCTGGATTCCGCAGGGAAGAACTTAAACCGACGGTAGCCGTACTGCCAGCCAGTCATCAACTCAGAAACGGTTGAGACGCCTGGCAGCATAGGTACAGGGCTTTCAACGCCATAGCGATAGAGGGCATCGGTAGCACCGGGAGTTACCACAAAATCAGCGCCGACCTGCTCGGCTTGGCGGTACTGGGCCGGGGTTAATACCGTGCCCACGCCAATGCTGGCACCGGGCAGCGCTTCACGCATGCGTTTAACCGCTTCCAGAGCACAATCGGTACGTAGGGTGACTTCCAGTACGGTTAATCCTCCTTCCACCAGTGCGCGACCCAACGGGACAGCGTCTTCCAAGCGCTCAATAGTGATGACGGGAATCACTTCGGCTTTTAAGCAGATGCTATCAAGCTCGGCGGTACGTGTAGACGGTAACTGTTTATCGATAGTCATGAGTGAGTCTCCAAGCAAATTATTATTGACTAAGGCGGTTAATTCTCAAGGGCGGGCCTAAAGGATTGACCTTAGGGCGCCCAGTAAATCGCCAGGGGGCAGGTTAAAAAGACACGTATCGGCAGTTGACGTACGTCGTCGCCGTTCAATGCCTTGGCCAATACGGCGCGTTTATCGTCGCCGGTAATATGTAGAAAATGACGGCGCGCTTGATGTAAGCGATCCGCTGAGAAGGTAATTCGTGGCTGCGGCTGGCTAGGGGTGCGCACTGCCACCAGCAACTCATCCGTGGAAAGTGCCAGGTCAAGCTCACGGCTATCAGGGAACAGCGAGGCAGTGTGACCATCGCCGCCCATGCCCAGAATTACGACGCTGGCAGGCCACGCCAATGCATCCATTCGCTTAGCGACTTCCTCGACACCTTCTTCCGGTGTCGAGGCATCACAAGTTAACGGTATAAATTGGGCAGCCGTCGCTTCACCCTGCAACAGGTGTTCGCGTACCAGCTTGGCGTTGCTATCGGTGCTTTCCTCTCCGACCCACCGCTCGTCGGCAAGGGTAATGTCAATGCGCTCCCACGGCAGTGGCTTGGCCGACAGCGCCTTAAAAAACGGTACCGGCGTCGAGCCACCTGAGACGACTAACAGAGCGCGCTCTTGATGATTTAAATCTTCTTGCAGGGCTTGAAACACCGCTTCGGCAAGCTGCTCGGCGAGCTGTTGGCGTGCTTGGCTCATATTAATAATCCTCGTACCAGCTGCGGCCGTCTTGGGTAATCATAGCGATGGAGGCGACCGGTCCCCAAGAACCTGCAGGGTAACGACGCGGCGACGTGTCACGTTTTTTCCAGCCGTCAATGAGCTGGTCGCACCAGCGCCATGCGTGTTCGATTTCATCGCGGCGAACGAACAGATACTGCTGCCCTTTCATGACTTCCAGCAATAGTCGTTCGTAGGCATCGGGAATGCGCGATTTCGGGAAGGCACTGTTAAAGTCCAAATGTAGCGGGCCAGGCCGCAGGCGCATGCCTTTATCCAGGCCACTGTCTTTGGTCAACACCTGGAGGGCGATGCCCTCTTCCGGCTGTAAGCGGATAATCAGCTTATTGGAGGCAATATTGCGCTGGTCCGGGTCGAAGATATAGTGCGGCTGCTGGCGGAAGTGAATCACGATCTGCGACAGTTTTTCCGGCATCCGTTTACCGGTGCGCAAATAAAACGGTACGCCCGCCCAACGCCAGTTAGCCACTTCGGTTTTCATCGCGACAAAGGTTTCGGTCTGGCTCTGGGTATTGGCGCCCTCTTCTTCTAGATAGCCGGGTACCGACTGACCGTCGCTGTTGCCCGCGATGTACTGACCGCGCACCACGTCTCGATCTAGCGCTTCGCCCACAAAGGGCTTGAGTGCTTTAAGCACTTTCACCTTCTCGTCACGGATGGCATCGGCATCCAGGTTCGAGGGTGGATCCATGGCGATTAAGCACAGTAGCTGCAGCAGGTGGTTTTGCACCATGTCGCGCAACTGACCCGCTTCATCGAAGTAGCCCCAGCGACCCTCAATGCCCACTTTTTCCGCTACGGTGATCTCCACATGGGAGATGTTGTTCTGATTCCACTGAGTACCGAATAGCGGGTTGGCAAAACGCAGTGCGATCAGGTTCTGTACGGTCTCTTTGCCCAAATAATGGTCGATGCGATAAATCCGCGACTCGGGAAACACCTCGCCAATGGCGTCGTTAATTTCAATTGAGGAGTGCAGATCGGAACCAATCGGTTTTTCAACCACCACGCGGGACTCTTCATCCAGGCTTTTGCTGGCCTGAAGGTGACGACAAATATCACCGTAAATACGCGCGCCAACGGAAAGATACACCACCATCGGGCGGGGTGACCCCTTTCGCCACTGGCGGATTGCGTCGTACCCGTCGACACTGGAAAAATCGAGTTGCAGGTAATCCAGGCGGGCGAGAAAGCGTTCCAAGCTTTGCTTGTCCTGCTCGCCGCTTTTCAGTCGCTTTTGCAGCGCGTCGTTAACCAGTTGCCGAAACGACGCCACATCGTGCTCTTGGCGAGCCAGTCCCATGATGCGCGTGCTTTCAGGCATTAAGCCTTCACGGTCAAGATGGTATAAGGCAGGAAACAGCTTGCGCATGGCAAGATCACCCAGCGCCCCAAACAGCGCTAAATCGATAGCATTATCTGGATCGCCCAGCGGCGCACCTTGGGAAGCATTGGACTGGCTCATCGTTGCTCCTATTTATAGTTAGTCAATCTAATGTAGTTAGATTACCTAAAACCTACCTGAAAGAAGACATTGTACGCAATAATTTGTGTAATTTTACTACAAAAATTGGGATTATCTACCGCCAACAGTTCATAACATTCTCTCTGCGTCGCTAAAGCGCGAAATGGAACCGTGACAGCAGAGCCATTTCACAAATAATTATCCAAACGGCTTGGTTTTTACAGACTTTTTATGGAAGGGCATGTTCTCTTAGCGCATGCTTAAGAATACTAAATGGCGAGTCAGGTATATGACACCTTTTACACCGTTGTTTCATCGCAGTAGGGATGTTTATCGGCACTGGGCCCCTGTCTTTAAAATCATGTCGATTCTCTGGGTAGTACTGGCCCTATTCATGCTGGCTCCCCTGATTATATTGCTTATCGAGCATGACCCCGACGCACCCGCCTTTGGTATCTCTGTGCTGTTCATAGTGGGGGCGGCCGCACTTACCTGGCTACTCACCTTCCGGGCCACGCTTGAGCTGAAGCCCTGGCAGATGTTCATTCTGACCGCTGCCAGCTGGGTCACCATCAGCGGTTTTGCCAGCCTACCGCTCGTACTTGGCGCCCCCCAATTGACGTTTACCAATGCCGTCTTTGAATCGGTTTCGGCGATTACCACCACGGGGTCGACCATCCTGGTCGGCATCGAACACTTTTCCGATGGCCTGAAACTGTGGCGAGGGCTAATGCAGTGGATGGGCGGCATCGGCATTATCGTCATGGGCATCGCAATCTTGCCGTTTCTGAAAGTAGGCGGTATGCGGCTGTTCCATACTGAATCATCCGACTGGTCGGATAAAGTGATGCCGCGTACGGGTGGTATCGCCAAAGCAACCCTTACCATTTATGTGGCTTTGACCCTGGTCGCGATTGGCAGTTACTGGACCGGTGGGATGACGCTGTTGGACGCCACCGTACATGGCATGACATCGCTTTCCACCGGCGGATTTGCCAACTCAGACGCCTCCTTTGGGGCCTATAGCGGGCAACCTTGGCTGCTCTGGATGGCCAGCTTTTTCATGCTCAGCGGCGCGCTTCCCTTTGTGCTGTATATCCGTTTCATACGAGGTTCAAGTAGCGCCTTATGGCAAGACCAGCAGGTACGGGGGCTGTTAAAGCTGCTGCTTACCGCGGTTCTGCTTATTAGCCTCTGGCGGGTTGCTCACGGAGATAACTGGTTTGAGTCGTTGACCCACGTCACCTTTAACGTCGTATCCATAGTAACCACCACCGGCTATGCCTCTGACGATTATACGCTTTGGGGTGCACTCCCGATGATGGCATTTTTCTACCTCACCTTTGTCGGAGGTTGCAGCGGTTCGACCAGCGGTGGGATGAAAATCTTCCGCCTGCAGATTGCCACCTTGATGCTGCGTAATCAGTTGCACTACTTGATCCATGCCAATGGCATATTTACCACTCGCTACAATCAGCAGCCGGTAACCAGCGACATTTCACGCAGCGTAGTCGCCTTTTCGTTCTTTTTCTTCATTACCATCGCCGCACTAGCACTAGGCCTTTCCGCGTTGGGACTTGATTTGGTAACCGCCCTTTCCGGTGCCGCCACGGCGGTTACCAATGTAGGTCCCGGTCTGGGTGACATCATTGGCCCTGCGGGCAACTTCGCCTCCCTGCCCGACGCTGCAAAGTGGCTACTATGTATCGGCATGCTGATGGGACGTCTGGAAATTTTGACGGTCGTCGTACTGCTGACCCCGATGTTCTGGCGCCGCTAGCGAATTACCATGAAGGACGACAACATCATGCCGCTTGGCAAATCAATTAGCAGGTCCGACTCGCACTTCGTTCGCCGGCTGCGCGCTCCCACGCCGTTTGAAATCCTCATCGCCCTGGCGAGTACCGGCGCTGCGCTGCTGATCGCCTGGGGTCTGTACGCTTGGCTGGCACTAGCCAATCTTTCGTTGATCTTTCTTACCGCAGTACTCACCAGCGCTGTTGTGGCTGGGAGCTATGCGGCTTTGCTCAGCGCCCTGCTGGGGTTTCTGACCTTTAACTTCTGCTTTACCGTCCCGCATTTTTCATTTGCGGTCGAAGAGCAGGAGCAGCTACTGACGCTGCTATTCTTCCTATTGGTGGCACTCGTAGTGGGTAAGCTCGCTGGCGATAGCCGACAACGGCTGCTGGAGCTGAGTGAAGCGCGCCTTGCAGAAGAGCAGGAAAGGCTGCGGTCCGCGCTACTCTCATCGGTATCCCACGACTTGCGTACCCCGCTGGCATCAATCATTGGTGCCGCCAGCTCTTTGCGCACCCTGGATGCTCAGTTGACCCAGCAGGATCGCTTCGAGCTGCTGGATGGCGTATTGAGCGAAAGCGAACGGCTAAATCGCTATATACAGAACCTGCTGGACATGACCCGCCTCGGCCATGGCGATATGAAAATCGAGCGTGACTGGGTCGCGTTTGACGATCTGGTCTCATCGGCTCGTAAGCGCCTGGGCAGTATCCTTGATGACCTCCAGATAAAGCAGCACTGGCCTGACGACCTGCCGCTGCTCTATGTGCATCCGGCCCTGATCGAACAGGCCCTGGTCAATGTGCTGGAGAATGCGGCTCGTTTCTCGCCCCCAAATGGCTGCATCACTATCGAAGCCTGCTGCTCCGGCACTGACAGAGCTGGGAAAAGTGGCTCTACTAAGCCCAACACTGATGATACGCCTACCCTGCTATTTTCAGTCACCGACGAGGGCCCCGGAATTCCGCCAGCGCTGAGCGAACGGGTATTCGATATGTTCGTTACTGGCCATGAAGGTGATCGCAGCCGACATGGAAGTGGCCTGGGGCTGGCGATTTGCCGCGGTATGCTGGGCGCCCACGCAGGGCAGATCCACGCCAGTCAAGGGCCCGCAGGGATCGGCACTACGATCACCATGTCACTGCCGCTACCCTCCCCCCGCGAGGAGGCAGACAATGAGCAGTAATCAAGTGCGAGTATTGGTCATCGATGACGAACCGCATATTCGCCACTTCTTGCGCATCAGCCTTGCCTCCCAGGGGTTTCAGGTGATCGAGGCCGCCACTGGTCGTGAAGGACTGGTAAAACTCAGCGCCGGTGCATCTGCACCCAACGCGGACATCGTTCTGTTGGATCTTGGCCTACCCGATATGGATGGTCAGCAGGTACTCGATGCCATCCGCCAGCATTATGAAGTGCCCGTTATCATCGTTTCGGTTCGCGGGCACGAGGCAGAAAAAGTGCGTGCCCTGGATAACGGTGCAAGCGACTACGTTACCAAGCCATTTGGTATCCAAGAGTTGTTGGCCCGTATTCGGGCATTATTAAGACGGCGCGCCAGCCCAAGTGCTCAGCGATTCAAGCATGGCGGACTGGTGGTCGATATCGCCGCCCACCAAGTCAGTTTGCATAACATCGCGGTTCATTTAACGCCTAAGGAGTTTGCCGTTCTGGCCCATCTTATCGCTTGCGCTGGACGCGTCGTGACTCAGACCCAGCTACTTCGTCAGATCTGGGGCCCTACCCACCAGGACGACAGCCACTATTTGCGTATTGTGGTGAGCAAACTGCGCTACAAACTCGGCGACGATCCCCAGTCGCCTACCCTGTTACAAACAGAACCCGGCATTGGTTACCGGCTCTCCCTTGAGCCTGACCGTGAGGACAATAGCCCATGAAGATCATTATTCTCGGCGCCGGCCAGGTCGGCGGCACCTTGGCAGAACACCTCGCCCGTGAGGAGAACGACATCACTGTCGTTGATACCGATGCCAAAAAACTGCGCGACCTGCACACCAAACTCGATATCCGCACCGTGACCGGCGCGGGCTCATACCCCATTGTGCTGCGCCAGGCAGGCTGCGAAGACGCCGATATGTTGATTGCAGTGACCAGCAGCGATGAAATTAACATGATCGCCTGCCAGGTCGCCCACACGCTGTTTCGCACTCCGACCAAGATCGCCCGGGTGCGCGCTACGGCGTATTTAACCCGTAAAGGCCTTTTTGCCCACGAAGCGATTCCCATTGATGTACTCATCAGCCCCGAGCAGGTGGTGACCGACCACGTACGCCGCCTGATCGAGCACCCCGGCGCCCTACAGGTTCTGGAGTTTGCCGGTGGACTGGTACAGCTGGTGGCGGTGAAAGCCTTCTACGGCGGCCCGCTGGTAGGTCAGGATTTAGCCTTTCTTCGCCGCCATATGCCCAACGTGGATACCCGTGTGGCGGCGATCTACCGGCGCAATCGACCGATTATTCCCCGCGGCGATACGGTCATCGAAGCCGACGATGAGGTGTTTTTCCTCGCCGCTCGTCGCGATATCCGTGCGGTCATGAGTGAGCTACGCCGGGTCGAGCGGGATTTTCGTCGGGTGGTGATTGCCGGGGGTGGCAATATCGGCGAACGCTTGGCAGAGCATCTAGAGCATAGCCACCAGGTCAAGATCATCGAGCACAACCTGGAGCGCTGCACCACGCTTTCCGAGCGGCTGGATCGCACCGTGGTGCTCCACGGCAGCGCCACCAGCAAGCGCCTGCTGGAAGAAGAGAACATCGAAGAGTGCGATATCTTCTGCGCGCTGACCAACGACGACGAGGTCAATATCATGTCCTCGCTGCTGGCCAAGCGGTTAGGCGCCAAGAAGGTGCTGACGCTGATTAACAACGCCGCTTATGTGGATTTGGTGCAGGGTGGCGAGATCGATATCGCTATTTCGCCCCAGCAGGCGACTATCGGCAGCCTGCTGACGCACGTGCGACGCGGCGACATCGTCAACGTCCACTCGCTGCGCCGGGGCGCCGCCGAAGCGATTGAAGCCATTGCCCACGGTGACAAGCAGTCGTCTAAAGTGGTCGGCCGCACCATCCGCGAGATCGACCTACCGGAAGGCACCACGATTGGGGCAATTGTGCGCGGCAAAGAGGTCATCATCGCACACGGCGATGTGATGGTTGAGAGCGGCGATCACGTGATTTTGTTCGTGATCGACAAGCGCCGCATTCGCGACGTGGAACGCCTGTTCCAAGTTGGCTTATCGTTCTTTTAAAAACACTTTTAACAGGCGCTTTTAGAGTGGCTAAATCTCGACCGCGCGACCAATAAACTCAATGGGACCGGTGGGCAGACCGGTGGCCGAACCGGTTTCGTCTTCCAGCGTTAGCTCAAACAGTTGGTTATCTTCAAGCGGCGGCAACTGGTCTAAGCGCATCCGAATGGGCTGACCAGGTTCGACTAACCCCAGTGATACCGGAGCCTGCCACTCATCCGCCTTGGTCCAGAACTCTAGCGCCTTCCCTTCAGGCACTTCGAACGTACCCAGCGGGATCAGCTCTATTTCCTGTCGCGATGAGGCCTGGACTACCCAGCCCGCTGACTGAGTTTGCGGCGCGAGCAGAACCACCATGTACTCGGGCGTAGTTGAAATAGTTGGCTCAGTGACTTCATTTGCCAGCATTACGCCCATGACTAACGCCGCCGCCAGGCCAAACCCGGCAGCGCCACGCCAAAGTGGCAAGCTGTGTAGCATGCGCCGAGGCCTTGGAGGCACAACAACAGAACTGGTACGTTTAGCGGACGCTTCTCGTGCCTTTAGGCTGCGCTCAATACGTGGCCATAAATAATCAGAGGGCGATACCGGATCGGTGATAGCGGTATAGGGCAAGAAACGCTCTTCCCAAGCCATCACGGCTTTTTGCAGTTCAGGCTCATTGGGCAAACGAGCTTCCAGCGCTTTGCGCTGCTCTAACGACAGTGTGCCTAGCACGTATTCACCCGCCAAGGCATGGTCATCTTCGCGTTCGTTATCATTAGGGCGGGTCATGCCATACACTCCCGTAAGCGCAGTAAACTGCGTTTTATCCAGGCTTTAACGGTACCGAGGGGCGCCCCAGTATGGGCAGCAATTTCCGCGTGACTGAGGCCATCGACATAGGCGTGAAGTACACAGTTACGCCGCTCGGGCTCCAGTTGCTTTAAACAGCTATCCATCCGCTGGCCGGTCTGCCAATCAAAGGCTTCTTCGGCAACATCAGCGTGCTGGAAATGTTCGTCCTGACCTAATTCGGTGGGTGCGTCGCTATCGAAGGTAATTTCACGGTCACGGTAACGAATAGCATTTAATGCCAAGTGACGCGCGACACTAAATATCCATGCTCGCGCAGACCCTTTGTCAGGGTCAAAACTATCGGCGCGTTGCCAAATATTTAGGCAGGCATCGTGAACAATATCTTCCGCCATGCCACGATCTTTAACGATTCGTAGTACCACACCTAAAAGCCTGGCACCTTCGTGAATATAGAGTTGGTGCAAAGCGTCATGCTCGCCGCGGGCACATTTGGCCAATACAGCAGCATGATCAAATTCTGAAGACACGTCAGTCAAACCCTAGCTCCCTGGTGACGGCACCGACGCCAGTCGTCGTTTTCACAGACAGCATATCCGCTAGGGACTCAACAAACGAGTCCCCAGCGGAATTAGCGCTCCAGTCGACTTATTCAGCCGCCCAGAAGATGTAATCCGCTTGATAGGTAACTACGGCGGTTGCACCGTCATGTTCCATATCACAAGCCACATTGGGCGCAACGCCACCCTGGGTGTTTAAACGCTGAATGTAGCTAACGCCTGTCATTGCGCCTTCCCCTTCAGCGGGGTTGGCTTCAACAAGCTGGAGCGGAATGTTGCCATCGCCATTGGCGGCCGTGGCTAGCTGGGTGCCGGTAATTTTTGAACCATCCAGCGCTTCCCATGTTGCTGGCGGGCCATAGTAGCTTCCTACTTGGCTGCCGTCGCTAGCATTAAGCGTAGCGTGTGGGCCTTTGAATACCCAGCCCATATTGCCGTCGTCGTTGGTTTCACACATATAGGTAATAGCGCCAACGCCAACTGTTTCGAGGGCGATAGTGTTGCCGTCCGGTACTTGGACATCCGCAGGCGTTTCGGCCAAAGCGGCATGACTGAAGGATGCAATCAGAGTGGCGGCCAAGGTAGCGCGCGTTAGATGATGAAGTGTCATTTCAGTCTCCTAAAAGGGTTGTTATCAGCTGCCTACAATGGCGGCTGTATAGGGAATACCCGCGAGAAGACGTTTTGGATGCACTATTTTTAAAAAATAAAAAAACCCTGAGCAAGGGCTCAGGGTAACGAGTAGGAATAGTTAGCAGTGTTCGCTATAGCTTAAGCGGTCTTCTGCATCGCAATGGCGGTGTCCAGCATGCGGTTGGAGAAGCCCCACTCGTTGTCGTACCACGCCATAATCTTAACCAAGCGACCATTTACACGGGTGTGATTGGTATCGAAGGTGGATGAGTTGGCATCGTGATTGAAGTCGATGGAGACCAGCGGCTCGGCATTAACCGCCAGCACCGGCGAATTCGCAGCAGCCTTCTCGACGATGGCATTAATTTCTTCTTTGGTGGTATCGCGGCTGGCGGTGAAAGTAAGATCCACCAGCGACACGTTGATCACCGGCACGCGAACTGCCAAGCCATCGAACTTGCCAGCCAGTTCCGGCAATACTAAACCTACCGCCGCTGCTGCCCCGGTTTTGGTCGGGATCATGGAGTGGGTCGCACTACGAGCGCGGTAAGGGTCAGAGTGGTAAACATCCGACAGGTTCTGGTCGTTGGTGTAAGCGTGCACCGTGGTCATCAGACCGTTCTCGATCCCTACCGCATCGTTCAGCGCTTTTGCTACCGGCGCCAGGCAGTTGGTGGTGCAGGAGGCGTTGGAAACCACCGTATGCTCGGCGGTTAGAATATCGTCATTCACGCCGTATACAATGGTGGCATCGGCGTCGGGGCTGGGCGCGGAAATAAGCACCCGCTTGGCGCCAGCAGTAATGTGCTTGGCAGCCGCCTCACGCTTGGTAAACAGCCCTGTGCACTCCATCACCAGGTCGATATTCATCGACGACCACGGCAACTGTGCTGGGTCACGCTCGGAGGAGATCGCGATACGATCACCATCCACCGTGATGCTCTCGTTGTCATGCTCTACCTTGAAAGGGAAGTGGCCATGCACGGTGTCGTGACGCAACAGGTGGGAGTTCAGCGAAGGATCGCCCAAATCGTTGATAGCGACAACCTGTACACGGTCGCGGTAGCTGTTCTCGTAAAGGGCGCGCAGTACATTGCGGCCGATACGGCCAAACCCGTTAATCGCAACTCTTATTGTCATGATATAGCTCCTCAATTAACCAATGGTAGCAAGTGTCGCATTTAGTAAAAAAATTACTAAAAATACGTATTTAAGCGTCATGAGGCTGAAAATTCGTATAACAACGGCCCCAAAAGGCTTGTAAATATCCAATATGTAGTAAAATTACTATATAAACGCTACCGTAGTCCAACATTAAAAGCTGGTCTTAGAAAGCCAATACAAGTAAAGGGTTCCGCCATGAGTGATGCACAACCGCCCCGCCAAGCTATCCGCACTCTACAAGCACGCAAACGCATTGCACTGATTGCCCACGACGGTAAGAAGGTCGAAATGCTGGAGTGGGCGACCCGCTGGCAAAGCGTGCTCAGCCAGCATGAGCTGATCGGCACCGGCACCACCGCCGGGCGCTTGAAAACCGCGCTGGGACTCGACGTTGAAGGGTTGATGAGCGGGCCGTTGGGCGGCGACCAACAAATTGGTGCACGCATCGCCGAACAGCGCCTTGATGTACTGATTTTCTTTTGGGACCCCTTCTCGCCGCAGCCTCACGACCCCGACGTCAAGGCGCTGCTGCGCTTGGCCGCCCTGTGGAATGTGCCTGTTGCCTGCAATGCGGCCACCGCAGACTTCCTGCTTTCATCGCCCTATCTGGGCGAAAGCTACGATATGTCGATTCCGGATGCCAACGCTTGGGCCCAGGCCAGAACGGTCTAAGCAGCAAGCATCAGAACGCCCTGTTCAGCGGGTGTGCAGGTGGCGGGCAACTACCTGCAGCCCGCACTCGTAGTGGCCGTCCAAGGCGGCCAACGCGCAGTTCAGCGTCAACGCAGCAATCCGGTCATAATCCTGCAACGCTGAATTGACCGGCTGGGGGAGAAAATCCAGCAGCCGGTGATCGCCAAAGGTGGCCAAACGGATATTGTCTGGCAAGCCGCCACGCTCCAAGAACACATCAAAGACCCCTTCCAGCAGCGTGTACGACGCCGTTACCAGTGCATCGGCGCCGCCCTCCTCATCCAACAGCCGGGCTGCAAGGCGCGCCCCTTCGCTACGCTCATAGCTCACTCCACTCAAGATCAGCGGCACAACCTCCGTGCCACTCAATGCCGCCTGGAAACCGCCCCGCCGTTCGCGGCTGATCGACAGGTTCGGCATTGCCTCCAGCCACGCCACACGTTTGGTCGCCCCACCGATTACCGAGCGTGTCAACGCCTCGGCCGCTTCGCAGTCATTGCTCACCACGCTGGAAAACAGTGCGGGATTCAGGCCACGATCCATGCCCACCACACACCAGCCCTCGTCTACCAGATCGGCGTAGAAGGTGTCGTCGCTGGGCAGACAACTGGCGGTGATCAACACCTCACAGCGCTGGGCACGCAGCGCCAGGGCGAGTGCTCGCTCGCTCTCTGCACAGTCATCCGAACTGACAATCAGCAACTGATAGCCCTGCTCCCGCGCACCACGCTCCAGGCGTTTCGCCAGCCGGGCATAACTGATGTTCTCCAGGTCCGGCACGATAAGGCCCAGCAGACGGCTAGCCCCACGACGCAGAGCGGCCGCCTGCGGGTCTATGTGGTAACGGTGCTGACGTACTACTGCCATCACTTTCTCAATCGTTGCCACGCTAATACGGCGCTGCTCGGCCTGGCCATTAATCACGTAGCTAGCGGTCGTGCGCGAGACGCCGGCTAGCCGGGCAATATCGGCGAGTGTCATTCGGGTTCCCCTTGGTGTGACCGGGCAGTTTATCAGCAAGTAAGCGCCTACCAGACCAAAGTCTAAAAGCACGAACCTTGCGTCACGAAGTGAATCGATTCAGCATAGCACTAACACTAGATTCATTGGCAAGGATGAATCACCGCTGAAGGGTCGATTCATCCCACTGGCATCAATGCCATTACCATGATCATTTAACGACGATCACTTATGTACACGCCCTGCACTCGGCCCAAAGTACTCACCGGAAGTACTTCGCAGCAACAGAGCGCGTTTACAGGAGAATGCTATGTTGACACTCGGCCCCGATGACATCCTGCTAGGCCGCCACGCGGATAGCTGGCAAACCGCGCTGGACAGTGCCGCTGAAGCGCTGGTAGACGCCGGACTGGTTGAGGCCGAGTACCGTGACGGCCTGCACGCCCGCGAAGCCCAGTCATCGACGTTCCTGGGCAATGCCATCGCGATCCCCCATGGCACGCCAGAAAGCCGCCAACATGTGAAGCAGACCGGCGTCCGCGTGCTGCAGTTTCCCCAAGGAATCGAGTGGCACGACGGTCAACAGGTGCATGTGCTGGTGACCATCGCGGCCCAGAACGATGAGCACTTGGATATTTTGCGCCAGCTCACTCACGTGCTGGATCGTGAAGGGGTTGCCGAACAGTTAGCCAGCGCCAGTTCCGCTGCCGATGTGGCGCGCCTGCTGTCCAAACCAACGCTTGAGCCACGCTTGGATGCTGATACGCTCTGTGTCAACTTTCCCGCTCGCGCCCCCCAAGAGCTCGCCCTGGCCTCCGCCGCCCGCCTGCGTCAAAGTGGCTGCGTCGATAACGCCTTCATTACCGCTGTCGCCGCCGCTCAACCCACCTGGTTAGGCAAGGGGTTGTGGCTGGCCAGCAGCTCGCAAGGGGTTAATCAGCCCGCGCTTGGGGTCGCCACGCCAGCGTCGCATACCTTGGAAAGCGCTGGCCACCCGGTCCATGCGCTGTTCTGCTTAGCTGCCCACGGTGATGCCCACCGTCCGCTGTTAGAGCAATTAATGGCACTGCTGGATAGCGGCGCCAGCGACTCGCTGCTCACATGCAACAGCACTCAACTGCTTTCCCTGCTGGCGGGCGAGACCGCTAGCACGCAAACCCGTCGCGTGCGGGTGCTTAACCCTCATGGCCTGCACGCCCGCCCCGCCAAGCAGTTGGTGCAAGTCGCCCGCGCCCAGGCAATGTCGATCAATGTGCGGCTGGAAGAAGGCAGCGCCACGCTGGTCTCGGCGGCCAGCTTGACCAAGGTGATCGGCCTGGGCGCTCGCCGCGGCCAATGGCTGGTGCTGTCCGCCGAAGGTGATAACGCGCGTCAAGCGCTCGAGAGCGTGGCGGAAACGATTGAGGCTGGCTTGGGCGAGAAAGTGACGTCCCTTGACGGCGGCTTTGACACCGCGCCCGAAGCCAGCACGACTCAACCGGCCGTCGAGCCACTGGCTGCCGACACGCCCCATACCGGCGTGGCCGCTTCTCCGGGCTTGGCCATTGCCCCGGTGTTTGTTATCCGCCCCATGCTGTTCGACTACCCCGAGCACGCCGATGACGCGGAGCAACAGCTCATCCGCTTGAATCACGCCATTAAAGAGGGCGCGGCCCAACTGGAGGCGCTGGTTCGCAATGCCCAGGGCGGCGAAGTCGCCGATATTCTCTCGATGCACGAAGAGATGCTCGTCGACCCGGAACTTCACCACGCGGCCTCGGATGCCATTCGCGAAGGACGCTCAGCGGAAGCGGGCTGGTGGGAAGCGATTGAAACCGCTGCCCACGCCCAGGAAATGCTGGCCGACCGCCTGCTGGCCGAACGCGCCGCCGACCTCCGCGACGTGGGCCGCCGCGTACTTGGCGTGCTCTGCGATGTGACGCTTCCTGAACCGCCTGACCACCCCTATATTCTGGTCATGGACGACATCGGCCCTTCCGATGTGGCGCGCCTGGATACCTCCCGTGTGCGTGGCCTGCTCACTGTACGCGGTGGTGCGACAGCCCACAGTGCCATTCTGGCCCGCGCACTGGGTATTCCTGCCGTCGTTGGCGCGGGGCAAGCGGTGATGGCGCTCAACAACGCCAGCATGATGATTTTGGATGGTGATCGTGGCCGGGTAACATCGCAACCTTCCGAAGAGCGGTTACAGCGTGCCGAGCAGCAGTTGCTCGACCACCAGCAGCGCGAAGCAGCTGCCTGGAAAACCCGCTTTGAGGTTGGTCAAACTCGCGATGGCCACCGTGTCGAAGTCGCCGCCAACCTGGGCAATACCGCCCACGCTGCCGATGCAGTAGAGCGCGGCGCCGAGGGTGTTGGCCTGCTGCGTACTGAATTTCTGTTCATGGCCCACGCCAGCGCCCCGGATTTGACTACCCAGATTGGAGAGTACCGCCAAGCGGTGGAAGCGTTGGGCGGCCGCCCGCTGGTGGCACGTACCTTGGATGTGGGCGGTGACAAGCCGCTGCCTTACTGGCCGGTTCCCCAGGAAGATAACCCCTTCCTGGGGCTGCGCGGCATTCGCCTGGCACTGACCCAGCCCGACGTGCTCGAGACCCAACTGCGCGCGCTGTTGATGGCCAGCAAAGATCACCCTTTGCGCATCATGCTACCGATGATCAAGGACATTGCCGAGTTTCGTGCGGTCAAGGTGATCTATGATCGCCTGCTGCAAGAGATCCCCGCCTCCCAGCGCGCTACCGATGTGCAGCTCGGGGTGATGATTGAAGTACCTTCCAGCGCGCTGCTGGCACCCAGCCTTGCCGCCGAGGTGGACTTCTTCTCGGTGGGCACCAATGATTTGACCCAGTACACCCTGGCGATTGACCGCGGTCATCCGGAGCTTTCTGCCCAGGCCGATGGCCTACACCCGGCGGTGCTGCGTCTAATCCAGATGACCGTGGCCGCAGCGCATAGCCAAGGCAAGTGGGTCGGTGTGTGTGGTGAGCTGGCCTCGGATGCCGTGGCTATTCCCGTATTAGTTGGCCTGGGCGTGGATGAACTCTCGGTCAGCGCGCGGCAGATTCCTTTGGTGAAAGCTCGCCTGCGCGAGTTTGATTTTGCAGACGCCCAGGCCATCGCTCAGCTAGCGCTTTCACAAGCGACCAGTGACGAAGTGCGTGATGCACTGGAGGCGCGCTAATGGCCCGCGTGCTTTGCATTACGCTCAACCCAGCGCTGGATTTAGCGTTTAACCTTGACGCCTTAGTATTGGGCAGCGTCAACCGCCCTACCAGCGCGCAGCTCGAAGCCGCTGGTAAAGGCGTTAATGTTGCCCGTGTATTGGCAGAGCTTGGTCATAGCGTCACGGTCAGCGGCTTTTTAGGCAGCGAGAACGACGCGCCCTTCGCCCTGGCTTTCAAACAGCTGGGGCTGGCCGATGCCTTCGTGCGGGTGCCTGGCAGCACGCGTATCAATGCCAAACTGGCTGAACAGGGTGGCCGCGTTACCGATATCAACGGTCCCGGCATGCCGATTGACGCCACACATTTACAAACGCTAATCGACACGTTGGACGCCGAACTGAGCAGCGCGATGCCACCCCAGGCAGTGGTTGTCGCTGGCAGCCTGCCCCCAGGGCTGTCATTGGATGGTTTTCGCCAGCTACTGGAGCACTTGAACGCCAGTGGTGCGCCGCTATGGGTGGATACCAGCGGCCCGGCTCTTAACGCCGCCATCGACGCCCACCCGGCGGGCATCAAGCCCAATGAAAATGAACTCGCCGACTGGGCAGGGGACACTCTCGACACGACGCCAGCACGCTTGGCGGCCGCCAAGCGGCTACATCAAAGCGGCATCGCCCATGCGCTTGTTTCAGCGGGTACCGAAGGCGTGCTGTGGGTGAACGCCCAAGGTGCCTGGCACGCCACGCCCCCCAAGGTGACGGCAACCAACACGGTGTGCGCTGGCGATACCTTTGTCGCGGGCATGCTCCACGGCTTACTTAATCAACACGACCCGGAACGAACGCTGCGCTTTGCTACCGCACTCTCTGCCGAGGCCGTACGCCATGTCGGTGTCGGCAACGCCAACGCTGCGGATTTCGACTCACTCCAACAACACACCCGGATACGGCGTCTTGATGACTCCATCACCGAGGGAGCTACGCTATGAACATAATTCTGATTACCGCCTGCCCCAGCGGCATGGCTACCACCTTCCTCGCTGCCAAGCGCCTGGAGCAGGCTGCCCAGCGCCAAGGCTGGTCGGTACACGTTGAAATGCATGGCGAAATCGCGCCACTGCAGGCTGCTACTGCTGATCAGATTGCTAACGCCGATTTGATTGTGGTCGCCGCCGATCACGTGCCCGCCCCGGAACGCTTCGAAGGCAAGCGCCTGTTCCAGGCACCGATTGCCAGCGCGCTCCCCGACCCTAGCGGTTTTCTGGCCCAGGCCAAGCGTGAAGCGCCGATTTACAGCGCGCCTGCCGCGCCTGCAACTTCCGTTTCTAACGCTTCAAGCAGCGCGGGTTGCAAGAAAATTGTCGCGGTCACCGCCTGCCCTACCGGCGTCGCCCACACCTTTATGGCCGCCGAAGCGCTCTCGGGAGCAGGTAAAGCCATGGGCCACGCCATTCGCGTGGAAACTCAAGGCTCGGTGGGCGCACAAGACAAATTAACGGAAGAAGAGATCGCTCAGGCCGATGTGGTGCTACTAGCTTGCGATATCGACGTTGATCCGTCGCGGTTTGCAGGCAAGCGCATCTACCGCACGTCTACCGGCAACGCGCTGAAAAAGCCGCGCCCCACCATTGAAGCCGCGCTGGAAAACGCGGCACTGGAAAATAGCGGTTCGGCCAATACCGCTAGCGACACTAAGAGCGTCAAAGAGAAAGGCGTTTATAAGCACCTGCTCACCGGCGTTTCCTTTATGCTGCCGATGGTCGTGGCGGGGGGCCTGCTGATTGCGCTCTCTTTTGTGTTTGGCATTGAAGCGTTTGAGCAGGAAGGCACCTTGGCCGCCGCGCTGATGCAAATCGGTGGTGGCACCGCCTTTGCGCTGATGATTCCGGTACTGGCAGGTTATATCGCTTACTCTATTGCCGACCGCCCCGGCATCGCACCGGGTATGATTGGCGGCATGCTGGCGTCCAATATCGGCTCCGGCTTTATCGGCGGTATTTTGGCCGGTTTCCTGGCGGGCTATGTGGCGCTGGCGGTCACTCGTTACGTCAAACTGCCCTCCAGCGTTGAATCCCTGAAGCCGATTCTGATCATTCCGCTGGTCGCCAGTTTGGTTACCGGCCTGACCATGATCTACGTGATTGGTGAGCCGGTCGCGGCACTGCTGAATGCGCTGACCAGTTTCCTCGAATCCATGGGCTCCACCAATGCGGTACTGCTGGGTATTCTGCTGGGCGCAATGATGTGCTTTGACCTGGGTGGCCCGGTCAACAAAGCCGCGTATACCTTTGGCGTGGGCCTGCTCGCCTCGGAAACTTACGGCCCCATGGCGGCGATTATGGCAGCGGGGATGGTGCCTGCCATTGGTATGGGGATTGCCAGTTTTGTCGCGCGCAACAAGTTCTCAGCACCGGAGCGCGAAGCGGGTAAAGCCTCATTCGTGCTGGGCCTCTGCTTTATCAGTGAAGGCGCGATCCCCTTCGCGGCGAAAGATCCGCTGCGGGTCATTCCGGCCTGTATCGCGGGCGGGGCACTCACCGGCGCGCTCTCGATGCTGGTGGGTGCGAAGCTAATGGCGCCCCATGGCGGTATCTTCGTACTGCTGATCCCCAACGCCATTACCCCGGCGCTGCTCTACCTGGGCGCTATTATAGCGGGCTCACTGGTTACCGGGTTAGGCTATGCGTTTATCAAACGCGGCGCGGCTCAAGTAGCGGTTGCTACCTAACGGCTGACCCTACCCTGTGTGGGCAGGCACAATTGCCTGCCCACACAAATACGTAGCTTTACGCAGTTAATGCAAGTCTAGTCATAAATACCCTCTACTCCTCGCCGCTTTTTATGTAGTATTTTTACATAACGCCACGTTTAGTTTGCCATTCGGTTCTGGTTACTACATTCACTTAATAACAAACGGATCGCCCTATGTTTCAGCTCACTCGTAGTGTCACCTGGCAGGCGCTTGACCGCCTACGCGACAAAACCGCTAACGACCGCATTCGTGACTACTTCACCAATGATCCTCAGCGCTTTGAGAAAATGAGCCTTCGGGTGGGCGGTCTGTTTCTTGATTACTCCAAGCACCATGTTTCCGATGAAGTGCTTACCAAGTTGATTGAACTAGCCGACCACTCGGCACTGGTACAGCGCCGGGCACAGATGTTCTCCGGGGATATTATCAACGTTACGGAAAACCGCCCGGTACTGCATACGGCTCTGCGTCACTTAGGCGATGAGCCGGTGTATGTGGACGGCGAAGACGTTATGCCCGAGATCACCCGGACACGTGAGCAGATCAAGCTGTTCTCTGAAGCGGTGCGCAATGGCGAGTGGAAAGGCTACAGCGGCAAACGTATTAAAGATGTGGTCAATATCGGTATTGGCGGCTCGGATCTCGGCCCTAATATGGCGGTGCGCGCACTGCTCAAATACCGCCATCCGGAACTGCACTTTCACTTCGTTTCCAACGTAGACGGCACCCATATCCAGAAGGTGCTTTCGCGCCTCGACCCGGCGACTACGTTGTTTATCGTCTCTACCAAGACCTTTTCTACACAGGAGACGCTGCTAAACGCCAAAACCGCACGGCGCTGGTTCCTAGAGAACGCTGGCGAAGACGCCGACGTGGGTGCGCACTTTATTGCCGCCTCCACCAACCGCAAAGCGGCGATGGAGTTCGGCATTCGCGAAGAGAACGTGTTCGAGTTCTGGGCCTGGGTGGGCGGCCGCTACTCCATGTGGTCCTCCATCGGCCTGCCTATTGCGCTTTCGGTCGGTTTCGAAGGCTTTATCGAGCTGCTCGAAGGCGCTCATGAGATGGATAACCATTTCATCAACGCGCCCTTCTCGCAAAACATGCCCGTACTAATGGCGCTGATTGGTATTTGGTACATCAACTTTATTGGTGCCGAAACCCAGGCCATCGTGCCCTACGATCAAGCGCTGAATCAGTTGCCCTCTTTCCTGCAGCAGCTTGATATGGAGTCTAACGGTAAGTCGGTGGATATTTTTGGCCACCCGGTGAACTACAAAACCGGCCCGATTGTGTGGGGCCAAACTGGCTCCAACGGCCAGCACGCTTTCTTCCAGCTACTGCACCAGGGCACCCGCTACGTACCGATTGATTTTATTGCCTCGCTCAAGCCCGAGCCGGGAGTCGAAGACCACCACTTCGCTCTATTGACCAATATGCTCGCCCAGGCCAACGCCTTTATGGAAGGCAGCCAGGGGGACAGCAAAGAGCTAAGCCAGCACGACCCCTACAGCTGCCCCGGCAACCGCCCTTCCAGCACGCTACTGCTGGACGAGCTAACGCCGAAAAACCTGGGCGCGCTGATTGCGCTTTATGAGCACAAAGTGTTCGTCCAAGGCGTTATCTGGAACATCAACTCGTTTGACCAGTGGGGCGTACAGCTCGGCAAACGCATCGCGGGTGAAATCAGCGAACGCATCGACGCCCACGCCGCCGACTTCGACGCCTCCACTCAAGGCCTGCTGGAACTGGTTCGTGCTCACTTCCCTAATGGCGGCAGCGAAAAGGAAACCGGCCCGACTGCCAGTACCGATAAAAAGCCCGCGAGGAAGAAGCGCTAGGCTAGTTTGGTAACCGGGTAAAAAAACGCCTTGGCTTGAGAAAGCCAAGGCGTTTCGCAACCCTGAAACCTTCGGTTCGTAATAACTGACGGTTTCCAGCAACTCGGTTTCCGGCGTCTAAGCATACTTCTTAAGACTCATTCGGAATCAGCTCCAATAGATCAGTGACACCAATATCGATACCGGCCTGGGAGAACAAAGTACTTACCTGCCCACGGTGGTGGGTTTGGTGATTGAAGAAGTGAACAATCAGGCTTGAGTAGCACCTGCTTGATTCCACTCCCTTAGTGTTTTGGTAATTCAACACGGTATTGAGGTCGTCGTCAGTCAGCGCGGCTATCCAGTTGATAATCACGCTATCTAGCCATTGGCGATGCGCCCTCAGGCCTTCCAAATCGTCAAACATGTTTTGATCAAGGCGCTCTGGAATGGGCAAAGGAATCATTACCGCAAGCGTTGTAGCTGAGGAAGTATGGGTTGCAAACCGCTTAAGCCAGAGAGTGTCGGCAACCACGATGTGGTTTAAGGTGCCAAAAATAGAGCCAAAGA
Source organism: Halomonas sp. MES3-P3E (assembly GCF_002836035.1). Lineage (NCBI taxonomy): Bacteria > Pseudomonadati > Pseudomonadota > Gammaproteobacteria > Oceanospirillales > Halomonadaceae > Halomonas > Halomonas sp. MES3-P3E. Next base: position 111,979 of record NZ_PJBT01000001.1, read on the forward strand.
ACGCACCTCTATCGTTGCTTAGCTCTTCGGCACTCATCTGGCTAGCGGCGCCGTATACCTTGGCGTTCATCCACTGATTGTAAGTGGCCAATTGCTCGAAGTGTTGTTGAAGTTTCATGGATTAAAAGACCTTTCCTTGTCAAAAGCAGCATCCCTACAGAACGCGTTAAATATGGGCAGATAACCCCGCTACCGCCCGCCTGCTACATCAATAAATGACCCCGTCACGTAAGAGGCTTCGTCCGACAGCAACCAGGCGATGGTATTCGCAACTTCTTCCGCGGTACCGCCACGCCGCATGGGAATCTGTGGTGCTAAGCGATCGACTCGCCCAGGCTCGCCACCATCGGCATGCATATCAGTGTAGATAAATCCGGGACGAACGGCGTTAACACGAATCCCTGAGGCAGCCACTTCAAGAGACAACCCCTTGGTTAGGGTATCCATGGCCCCTTTCGATGCAGCGTAGTCAACATACTCAAAGGGCGAGCCTGTTTTTGAGGCAAGTGATGAAACATTGACGATGGCACCACCTGCTTGGAAGCGCCTGACGGCTTCCCTGGAACAGAGAAAGCAGCTGACCACGTTGCTATTGAGTACTTGGTTAAAGCGCTCAAGCTCGATATCCACCAGCTTGGATTGAGTAAGCAAAATCCCTGCATTGTTGACCAAGTGGGTAACACCGCCAAAGTGCGCCTCGGCGGCATCAAACAGGCGGACAACGTCTGCTTCTTTGCTGACATCCGCTTGATGGGCAAACGCCTGGCCCCCATCCCGTACAATGGAATCGACCACCTTATTCGCACGGTCTTTGTTCGCCAGATAGTTGACACACACCGCATAGCCTTTGGAGCCAAGCAGGATTGCTGTTGCTGCCCCAATACCTCGGCTTCCGCCTGTCACAATAACAACGTTCATAGTGCTTCCTCGCTTTTTAGCTACCTAACCCACCTAGCACATTACCCCCCGTACTAGTGGCTTGGGTAGCTCCATCATGCTCCCTAGCGAATTAACTCATTTACTTGCTATTGATTTCTTTAAACCCGGCAACTACTGTATATATAA
>NZ_PJBT01000138.1:0-508 GCF_002836035.1 Halomonas sp. MES3-P3E
TCTTTCTCGTCGGCAGGTCCTAAAAGGCGGCGCTGCCCTAGGAATAGGTTCCGCTGCGGCAATGGGGTTAACTCCCGCCTGGGCAAACCCCTGGGGCCGTACCAACGTCTATGCTCAGGGCGTTGAAGAAGGGCCCGAGGTATCGCTGGCGATCCGCCGTGAATCGTTGCCTATTGACGGACAAGAAGCCCAACCAATTACCATTAACGGTACCAGTCCTGCCCCGCTGATTCGTTTGAAAGAAGGTCAAGACGCAGTACTGCGTGTCACCAACCTGCTGGACGAGCCCACCTCCATCCACTGGCATGGTCTCATTCTACCGCCGGAAATGGATGGTGTGCCTGGCGTTAGCTTTGCAGGTATCGCCCCTGGTGAAACCTTTACCTACCGTTTTCCCGTCCGTCAGAACGGTACCTACTGGTACCACAGCCACTCCGGCTTGCAGGAACAGCTCGGCCACGCCGGGCCGTTGATAATTGACGCCGCCGAGCGCGAACCCATCCGCTAT
>NZ_PJBT01000139.1:0-500 GCF_002836035.1 Halomonas sp. MES3-P3E
CTGCCGGTGTGAGGCCTATAACCGGAAGGTGGGCGGTGCGCCTGATAGCCAGCACACCAAGGCGCGTGCCGCTGATATACAGGTCAAGGGTGTGGCGCCCGCTTCTGTTTATGACTGGCTGGCAGCGGAGTTCCCCGGCGCCAGCTTAGGCCGTTATGCCACGTTCACTCATGTCGATACGCGCTCAAATGGGCCCGCACGATGGTAATGGCTCACATTCTCCCTCTGCTATTGGTGTTGGCTGGCAATGCGACGCACACCCTCAAAAAGCTGATCGAGGTGCGCCAGCAAGGCCACGCCTTATCGCTGATCGGCTTCCTGCGCTTGAGACCCTATAAGACCTCACTGGCTTTACTCGGCAGCATGGCGGGCTACCTCCTATTGGTTGATCAAGGCGTTACCAGCCTTGTTGCCGCCTTTGGCGTGGGTTATGCCGCTGACTCAATGCTTGAGGTGGTAGGCGCCAAGGCGCGAGGGGTTATCCAATGATGGGCTTATTG
>NZ_PJBT01000140.1:0-500 GCF_002836035.1 Halomonas sp. MES3-P3E
ATGCCGGTGTGAGGCCTATAACCGGAAGGTAGGCGGTGCGCCTGATAGCCAGCACACCAAGGCTCGCGCCGCTGACATACAGGTCAAGGGTATTGCGCCCGATTCTGTTTATGACTGGTTGGCAGCGGAGTTCCCCAGCGCCAGCTTAGGCCGCTATGCCACGTTCACCCATGTCGATACGCGCTCAAATGGGCCCGCACGATGGTAATAGCTCACATTCTCCCCCTGCTATTGGTGTTGGCTGGCAATGCGACGCACACCCTTAAAAAGCTGATCGAGGTTCGCCAGCAAGGCCACGCCTTATCGCTGATCGGCTTCCTGCGCTTGAGACCCTATAAGACCTCACTGGCCTTACTCGGCAGTATGGCGGGCTACCTCCTATTGGTTGATCAGGGCGTTACCAGCCTTGTTGCCGCCTTTGGTGTGGGTTATGCCGCTGACTCAATGCTTGAGGTGGTGGGCGCTAAGGCGCGGGGGGTTATCCAATGATGGGCTTATTA
>NZ_PJBT01000141.1:0-489 GCF_002836035.1 Halomonas sp. MES3-P3E
CGTCTCGCCTATGATTTAGAGAACCTTCTTAGCCCGATGGCGGCGGCGGCATTGCTGATGGTGATGGGTTTTGATGTCCTGTTTGTAATCAATGCTCTGGCCTTCGTTATCTCTGCCGCCCTGGTTATATCGGTGATCCTGCCTGCGTCTCACCCCCTAGAGGAAGCCCCCGGCGTCTGGCGTCGCGTTACTCATGGTATGCGGATTTACCTGAAGACGCCCCGGTTGCGCGGGCTACTGGCGTTGAACCTGGCTGTTTCAGCCGCCGGGGCCATGCAGATCGTCAACACGGTGGTACTCGTACGCTCGGTGTTGAATTTGGGCGAGAAAGAAGTCGCACTGGCCTTTGCCGCCGCAGGCGGGGGCTCCATGCTAATAGCCTTACTGCTGCCCAAGGTGCTGGAACGGGTGTCCGAGCGGCCAGTCATGCTGCTGGGTGGCGTTATGATGGCACTCAGCCTCTACCTGGGCTGGCTGGGCCCATCGTTT
>NZ_PJBT01000142.1:0-487 GCF_002836035.1 Halomonas sp. MES3-P3E
CCTGGGTCTGGAACTGCGGCCTGGCAAGCAGCACACCATGAAGGAGAGCAACGCCTTCCTGGAGCGGGTACTGCCTCGCGCCCAATGCCTGACCAAGCAACCGATCCTGTTACGCGAGGACAGCGGCTTCGACAGCCAGGCGCACCTGGCGCTTCTCGAACAGCAACGCCAGGTCTTTGCCGACGAGGGGCGCCGGCTCGACTATGTCGTCAAATGGAACCCGCGCGGCTCGGCCACGGCTGATCGAGATACCTGGCTGGCGGTGGCGGCGGACTACTGGGAAGAGCTGCGTCCTGGCAAGCGCCAGGCGCTGTGGACGCAGACCGTCTCGATCCACGACGACAACAAGACCGAATACGTCGTCCAACGCGTGATGCGCCTGGTCGAGCGCACCGCCGATCGCGATGGCCAGTTGCTGCTCGAACCGGACTATGAGTTGGAAGGCTGGTGGACCAGCCTGGACGAGGCGCCGGAGGCGGTGATCAAG
>NZ_PJBT01000143.1:0-487 GCF_002836035.1 Halomonas sp. MES3-P3E
TTTGATCACCGCCTCCGGCGCCTCGTCCAGGCTGGTCCACCAGCCTTCCAGCTCAACCTCCGGTTCGAGCAGCAGTTGACCATCGCGATCGGCGGTGCGCTCTACCAGGCGCATCACGCGTTGGACGACGTATTCAGTCTTGGTGTCGTCGCGGATCGAGACGGTCTGCGTCCACAGCGCCTGGCGTTTGCCAGGGCGCAGCTCTTGCCAATAGTCCGCCGCCACGGCCAGCCAGGTGTCCTGATCGGCCGTGGCCGAGCCACGCGGGTTCCATTTGACCAGGTAGTCCAGCCGGCGGCCCTCGTCGGCAAAGGCCTGCCGCTGTCGTTCGAGAAGCGCCAGGTGCGCCTGGCTGTCGAAGCCACTGTCTTCACGCAGCAGAATCGGGTGCTCGGTCAGGCCTTGGGCGCGGGGCAGCACCCGCTCCAGAAAGGCGTTGCTCCCCTTCATGGTGTGCTGCTTACCGGGACGCAGCTCCAGGCCCAGA
>NZ_PJBT01000144.1:0-485 GCF_002836035.1 Halomonas sp. MES3-P3E
TGAACTGACCCCATAAACTTGGACAGTGAACAACTAAGCGGCCAAGGCCTGATTCCGGTACTGCACCGGACTCAGGCCTTTTAGTTTGGTCTTAATACGCTCGTGGTTATAGTAATGGATATAGTGTCGGATGCCCGCCTGTAACTGCTCAATAGTGGCGAACCGATTCAGGTAGAAATATTCAGACTTCAGCGTTCCAAAGAAGCTCTCCATCGCGGCATTATCCAGGCAATTTCCCTTGCGTGACATGCTCTGGATCACCCCATGCTCGGCGAGCTTGCGCCGGTAGGCAGGCATCTGATATTGCCAACCTTGGTCGGAATGCAGCAGCGGCGCGTCTTGGTCGGTCAGCTTGGCCAAGGCTTTGTTCAGCATCTCCCCTACCAGCGAGAACTGTGGTCGTTTCTGCATGGTGTAAGACACAATTTCCCCGTTATAGAGGTCCATCACGGGCGACAGGTACAGCTTCTCGCCTCGGACATTGA
>NZ_PJBT01000145.1:0-485 GCF_002836035.1 Halomonas sp. MES3-P3E
TGAACTGACCCCATAAACTTGGACAGTGAAAAGCTAAGCGGTTAAGGCCTGATTTCGGTACTGCACCGGACTCAGGCCTTTTAGCTTGGTCTTGATACGCTCGTGGTTGTAGTAATGGATATATTGGCGGATGCCCGCCTGTAACTGTTCAATATCGTCGAACCGATTCAGGTAGAAATATTCAGACTTCAGCGTTCCAAAGAAGCTCTCTATCGCGGCATTATCCAGACAATTTCCCTTGCGTGACATGCTCTGGATTACGCCATACTCTGCAAGCTTGCGCCGGTAAGCAGGCATCTGATATTGCCAACCTTGGTCGGAATGCAGTAACGGTGCGTCTTGGTTGACCAGCTTGGCCAAGGCTTTCTTGAGCATTCCCCCTACCAGCGAGAACTGTGGCCGCTTCTGTATTGAGTAGGACACGATTTCCCCATTGTAGAGGTCCATCACAGGCGATAAGTACAGCTTTTCGCCTCGGACATTGA
>NZ_PJBT01000146.1:0-484 GCF_002836035.1 Halomonas sp. MES3-P3E
CACCACCCTTCGTTGCCCAGATAGGCGGCGATCGGGGTGTAGCCATCGACCTTCTGGTAGGTCCGCGAGACGCCTTCCTTCTTCGAGTTGCTGTTGTCCATGACGAAGGTGTCGATGTCCAGGCAGACGTGCGTCGTCTCGGCGGTGATCGGTGCTTCGATCAGTGACAGCAGGGTCGTGGACCAGGTGGCGGTGCGCGCCTGCAGGTCGTTGGCGGCAAGTTTCTCCAGCCGCTGTCGCAGCGTCGCCGCGCTCGGCACCTTCTGCAGGGTCAGCAGTTGTTGGAAGGGCTTGTCGCGGCGGAAGTTCTCGACAGCGTCATAGTCGCTCATGCCCAGACACAGCAGGCCCAGGTAGCTCTTGATCACGTCACTGGTGCGCATGCCCAGCGTGGTGGGGAAGCGGCTGTCGATGCTGTCGACGCCAGCGATCTCGAAGCATTGCCCGATGATGGACAGCCCGGCGTGGCTGGTGAGGGTGCGGC
>NZ_PJBT01000147.1:0-480 GCF_002836035.1 Halomonas sp. MES3-P3E
AATGGCCTACAAGCTGCCCGTTTCGCTGCATCAGATCCGTGTTGCCTGTGACGAGCTCTGCGAGCAGCAGTTTGTGGCCCGCACTATTCAGGGGTATCGGCTCACCACCTGGGGAGAGTGCGAGCTACCCGCCGTGCCGTTGCTTGAGAGTTACTACATCGGTAATGCAGGGGGTGCAGCATGACCCGCCAGCCCTATACCCAGCCCAAATGCCCAGATTGCCAGTACCGCAAGTCCCCGAGCGAGTTTCGCGACCCAGCCACCCATGAGCCGTTACCCGCATGCAAGCACTGCATGCGCAAAGCCCAGCGGGCAGGAGGTCAACGATGGACGGCATAACCCTTTATCTACTTGGCGTATTGACCGGCGTATTCATCACGGTCGCTTGCTCTGCGATCGCCTTCTCTCGTGCGGTCAAGGATCTCAATGATCAGGGAGAGCAGGATGGTTGGTGATATTCAGAAGGGCGGCCCGCAGTCA
>NZ_PJBT01000002.1:0-112786 GCF_002836035.1 Halomonas sp. MES3-P3E
GTCAGCAAGCGCCCACATGAATTACCTGATCAAATTGTTAAAGAGCTGTTTCGCTGTGTTTGACTGGCGAACCGTTGAACCGGCTTGCCGCAGCGAGGAAGGCGTATTCTACGCATTTCCTGGTGGTTGTCAAGGGCGTTGTTTTCGATGTGATACTGACTACATCCAAAACCGCTAGCTATCGCAAAAGCGTTAACTGCTTGACTAACCAAGGCTTTTACACCTTATTCACCGCTGGTAACGCTAGGCGTCCCCGGCAGCGGATGCGTACTTTACGGATTTGCTGCCGGGTTGGCAAGCAGTTTTGTAGAAAAATTACAGATTAGTAGCCTTTCGCGAATGAAAGCTCTTCGGCACTACCCTCATTGGCGGTTACACTAGCTTTATCTACCCCCTTACTGAGGTCCGCCATGAGCCACCACCTGCTAACTGTCGACTCATTAAACCGTGAAAGCGTTGATCATTTACTGCGTGTTGCTGCGCGCATGGAGCCAATCGCTCAACGACGCCAAGTGACGCACGTGCTGGAAGGGGCGGTACTCGGCAATCTATTTTTTGAAGCCAGTACACGAACACGGGTCAGCTTTAATGCAGCCTTTTGCCGTTTGGGCGGCAGCGTATGCGACACCACTGGCTTTACCTTCTCCTCTATGGCGAAGGGTGAGTCACTCTACGACACCAGCCGGGTAATGAGTGGCTACTGTGACGCCATTGTGATGCGCCACCCCGACCAGGGTTCAGTGGCTGAATTTGCTGCAGCTACTAACGTACCAGTGATTAATGGCGGCGACGGCCCTGGCGAACACCCCAGCCAAGCGCTGCTTGACCTTTATACGATTGATAAAGAGTTTCAGCGCTTGGGTAAGTCGCTGACCGGTGCACATATCTTACTCACCGGCGATTTGAAATACGGTCGCACCGTCCATTCACTGATCAAGCTCTTATCACTCTATGATCCGCTGCGCATTACGCTGGTATCACCGCCAGGTCTTGAAATGCCCTCAAAACTGATTGATCTAGTGGCATCGCGCGGCCATCGCATTGACCAGCGCGACTCATTAGCCAACGACTTTGCAGATTTGGATGTGGTGTACACAACGCGTATTCAGAAAGAGCGCTTTACCGACGAGATGAATGAGAGTTTCCAGGGGCTTTCCGATGACTTTATGGTCAACCGCGACTTTTTGGATCAGCGCTGCAGCCAAAGCACGATAGTGATGCACCCGTTGCCTAGGGACAGCCGCCCCGGTGCGAATGATTTAAACGTGGATCTGAACGGCGACCCGCGTCTGGCGATTTTCCGCCAAACCGATAACGGCATTCCCATGCGGATGGCAATTTTCGCAACGTTACTAAAGGTCGACGAACTAATTGAGCAGGAGTTACGGCCGGTGCGCTGGTACGTGCCGACTCAAACAGGCACGCTAGATCGCTAAAAGAAGGGATTCATAGGCGTTACAGCGAAAGACGCCCGCCGGGTAAACCTTCCTGGTGGGCAAACCAGCCTTCAAGGATAAGAATAGCTGCAATGCCATCGACACTATCTTGCCGATAGTTGCCTTTATGCCCCGCCTCACGGGCGATCATTTTCGCCTCCCGCGTGGTACCACGCTCATCGACCATTTCACACGGTTTGCCGTAGCGACCATGCAGACGATTGCCGAACTTGCGGGCGCGAGTGCTCATTTCTGATTCGCTACCATCCATATTCAGCGGCAGCCCCACCACTAACAGATCGGGCTGCCATTCTTTAAGCAGCCGTGACACGACGTTCCAATCTGGAATCCCATCTCGCGCCGTCAGCGGTGTGAGTTCCCGCGCGCTGTGCAGCAGCTCGTTGCCCACCGCCACACCGATACGCCGAGTGCCGTAGTCAAAGGCCAGGATTAAGCGCTGCCCCGCTTCAGCCATTAAGCGTGCCCCGCATCTCGGGTCATTAGGTTAAGGTCGATACCGAGCAAACCTGCCGCCGCCGTTAACCGCTCGACGGGGGGCGTGTTGAATAGCACGCTGCTCTGAGCTTCTACAGTTAACCAACTATTCTCTTTAAGCTCTTCTTCTAGCAGCCCCACTTCCCAGCCCGCGCAACCCAAGCAGACTAGAAAGTGCTCGGGGCCATCGCCGGCAGCAAAGGCCTGGAGAATATCCAAGGATGTGGTAAGGGCTATGCCATCTTCCACCTGGATACTAGAGTCCCATTGCTGGCTATCGCCGACATGCAGAATGAAGCCACGATCTTTGTGCATCGGCCCACCGTAATAGACCGGTGCATTGCGGTGCGGGCTTGCCTCACCACCCAGTTCCAGTTGATCAAACAGGGCTTCAAGGGTGATCTCTAACGGTCGGTTAGTAATCACCCCCATGCAGCCGTTGTCATCGTGATCGCAAAGATAGATCAGACTACCGGCAAAATTAGGGTCTTCTAAATGTGGCATGGCCATTAAAAAGTGATGTTTCAAACTTTGCATGCGTCTCCCACTGCCTGTTGGCACTCCAACAGGCATAACGTAATAAGTGTCATTATAAGAGTGAAGCCGCGCTTAGGCTAAGCGACGCTCAATGGCATCCAGCAGCAAACCGGCGATATTTGTTCCCCGCTGGTCATCTATTTCACGTACGCAGGTGGGGCTGGTGACGTTAATTTCAGTAATATAGTCACCGATCACATCGAGACCAACGAACATTAAGCCCTTGTCACGAATCATTGGCTGCACCTGTTGAATAAGCCAATGGTCACGTTCGGTGAGTTCACGGCTGACGCCCCGCCCACCAGCAGCCAAATTGCCACGGGTTTCGCCCGCTGACGGAATACGCGCCAGGCCAAAGGGTACGGGTTCACCATCGACCAATAGAATGCGCGTATCGCCATCCTTAATTTCGGGAAGATAACGCTGCGCCATAATTTGGCGTTGGCCGCGAAAAGTAAGCTGCTCAATCACTGCGCCGATATTGCGACCATCTGGGCCAATATGAAAAATACCGGTACCGCCCATGCCATCCAGTGGTTTGAAGATCACGTCGCCGTGCTCGGCGTGGAAGGCGCGCAGTACATCATCGCGGCTGGCCACAAGTGTCGGCGCGCAGCACTGAGGGAACTGCTGGGCAAACAATTTCTCATTACACTGCAACAACGCCGCCGTGGGGTTGACCACCAGCACCCCTTCACGCTCGGCAAAACCCAGCAGATGCACGGCGTTAGTAAAGTCAGCATCGACGGGCGGATCTTTACGCATCAGGACCACATCCAACTCAACCAGTGGGCGGGCCGACGCTTCGCCTAGGTCATACCAGTGATTGGGATCACGGTGCACCGTTAACGGCCGCATGCGCGCGTAGGCTTGCCCCGCATTCAAGAAAAGATCTTCCTGCTCCATATAGTGCAGGGTATAGCCTCGCTCCTGGGCGGCCCATAGCATGGCCATGGTGGTGTCTTTCTTGTAAGCGATGTCGCTGATGGGATCCATCACAACGCCGAGATGCAGATTTGATTGGCTCATCGGGGGCACTATCCAAACATGAACAATAGAGCCGCAGTATGACGCACTGCCCGCCCGGCTCCAACTGCCCCCGCTAACTACTCGCTAAGTGCGCCAGGCACCAAGCGAATAGCATCAGGCTCTAACGTGATCAACTGCTGCTTATAAAGTCGGCCAATCGCTTGTTTATAAGCACTTTTACTAACCCCTAAGCGCGCTTTAACTTCATGGGCAGGGCTTTTATCTCCCAGCGCCAAATAGCCACCGCTTTCGCGCAATGCTTTTAGAACCTTGTCACCGACTACGTCTAATCGTGCAGCGCCTGGCGGTAACAGCGAGATATTGAGGCGGCCATCTTCACGACGCTGCTTCACATAGCCTTTAACTGATTGGCCACGGCGCAAAGGTTGAGTCACGTCATCCTGGTAAATAAGCCCCCAGTAACGATGGTTGACCACCACCTTCATACCCAAATCGGTACGATCAGCCACTACCACGGCGACCTCATCACCTTTTTCCAACGCCCAGGCATCATCCGTTAGAAAACGATCAAGTTTCATCGACGCCACAGGTCGCCCTTGGTCGTCGCCATACAGCATCACCAGAACGCGCTTACCGGCATCAGGTCGAAAATGCTGCTCACTAAAGGGCAACAGCACATCTTTTGGCTGCCCCCACTGCAAAAAAGCACCGATGTTATTGACCGCTGTCACCGTCAGGTACGCCACTTCACCCAACTGGGCGGATGCATCACTGGCGGATCGTGGGGATGAGTGTGACTCACGCACCATGGCTGTCGTCCTTCAAGAAAGATAGAACACCATTATGTGTGTCTGGCACACGCAGGGCAAAGCGAGTTGTCATTTCACTGGCTAAAAGCCCTTAAGACTTATGCAAAAGCAAACGGCGCACAACCTGCTACTATCAAAACACTAGACAAAATTAGGCATTGGGGAGCGAACATGGAAGGGTTCACGCTTTTTGATACGGTCGTTTTGATTGGTTACATCAGTTTAATCGCCTGGATTGGTTCACGATTCGGTAAGGATCAGCATAACCCTGAGGACTATTTTCTAGGCGGTCGCAAAATTCCCGGTTGGGCCATCGGCCTGTCGGTCATGGCAACCCAAGCCAGTGCCATCACCTTTATCGGAGCACCTGGCTGGGGCTTCGAGGGCGGCCTTGAACGCTTGGTGACGTTTATCAATGTACCTTTGGCCATGATCGTGTTGATTTTGATCAGAGCCAGATACAGCGTGTCTTATCCAGCCCTTCGGTGCTCGATGCCCAGCGCTCGTTGCTGATTGGCGGTTATCTACTGATTCCACAGATGCTGCTATTTCTATTTATTGGCGTCATTTTGGCGACCTATTACCAGCAGCATGGGCTAACGCCCCCTGATGACCTCAATGAGCTGTTGCCCCGCTATGTCGTCAACGCGTTCCCTTCAGGCATGGCCGGGCTGGTGATTGCCGGGGTGTTTGCTGCGGCCATGTCGAGCCTCGACTCGGCGCTCAACTCGCTGTCGGCGGTGACCGTACGGGATTTTTATAGCCGCTATCTCAAACCCAATGCCAGCGATGCCCATTACTTAAAAGCCTCACGGCTAGCCACTATTTTCTGGGGGCTCTATGCCACGCTGTTTGCTTTTTTTGCAGGTAACCTAGGGCCCGTGATCGAGGCGGTCAACCAGATTGGCTCCTGGTTCTATGGGGCACTGCTCGGTACCTTTTTGCTGGCTATTTTCAGTCACCGTTCCAATGCTCGCGGCGCAATGGCTGGGCTCATTACCGGCATGTTTGCCGTATGGGCAGTCTCTGCGCTACTCGATATCTCCTGGCTGTACAACAACACGGTCGGCGTAGCGGTGTCGATGACCGTTGGCTATCTCGTTAGCCTGACAGCGCCAGCCCCCAGCCAAGAACAGTTAAGCGATGTGATGATGGCAGAAGCCGCGCCAGACATGCAGGCCGTGCTGGCATCCAGAGCTGATAACGCCCAGGTGATTGGCAAAGAGGCCCGCCTGACGCGCCGACGCTGTATCGGCTTATTTATTTGGTTTTGCATCATGCTGGGCATGTTAGCGCTGCTACAGGGTTGGGCGAATGAGTGGTGGGCGAATGGTTGAGTGCTTAACGCTAGCCCGGCGTATTGATACGACAGCGGCTCAAAAGCGGCTACAGCGTCTTGGGGCCAATGCTTGCGAACCGGCCTGGATTCGACTGTGGGCCACTGGCTTAGGCGTGGCTGATGGCAAGCCAGGGGCGTGGTTACTCTCTGCTCAAGACATGCGCCGCGCACTGCTACTGGTGGGTGCTGAACTACCCACTCAAAAAGAAAAACCCAGTGCAGACGTTAAAATTGATAGCGGTTCACCGCCAACGCCAAAAGCGCTGGACCGACTGTGGCTATGGGAACGCATAGCCACCCCGCGCCACTGGCGAATCCAGATGCTGGATAGCACGCCTGTACCGATATGGCTGCCCTGCTGGCTGGGATACGCACGTGGCCGACACCTTCGTTTAACGGTACTCAGTGGATTATCGGGCGAAACACTACCGATGCTTAAGCCCATCGTGCTTAAGGGGCTTCAACAGGTATATCAAAGCGGGCAGGCATCAGCGACAACAAGTGCAGGGGCAAGCGAACGAAGTGAAAAGGCAGTTTGAGGGCGCCTTAAAGTTAGTAAGCGCTTACAAATCACCAAAGTAATGCTGTAGCAGGGAAAGCGCCACTATAGGTGCTGTTTCTGTTCGCAACACCCGTGGACCGAGTGTTAGCGGCGTAAAGGTAGCGGTTTGGGCAGCCGCAATATCGCTTTCGCTCAAACCGCCTTCCGGACCAATCAGCAGTGCCACCGACGCCGGCCGGTCTTGACGATCAAACGCATTGCCGGTCGCTAGATGCAGCATCAAGCGCAGCGGTTCCCGGCGCTCTGCAAGCCATGCTTGGAGTGCCATGGGTGGATGCACTGGCGGAACTACCGCTCGACCGCTCTGCTCGCAGGCGCTGGCAGCCACCGCTTGCCAGTGCGCCAGCTTTTTATCTTCACGGTCGCCTTTCAATCGCACATCGCCACGCTCGGTGTAGAGCGGCGTAATGGCCGCCACGCCCAGCTCGACAGCTTTTTGAATGGCATAATCCATTCGGTCGCCTTTAGAGATGGCTTGGCCTAAATGGACGGACAGTGGCGATTCACCACTGCCCGGCCACACCGCTTCGACTCGCGCTAGCGTCTGCTTGCGGCTAACGTCCACCAAGCGCACCCCGGCCTCAAGACCCTGGCCGTCAAATAGCACCAGCGGCGCGCCTTCACCCATGCGCAATACACGGGTGACATGACGAGCAGGCCCTTCCGGCAGTGCCAGCTCACTCCCTGCCACAAAAGCAGCAGGCACATAGAGGCGTGGCATTTTGCCGTGCTGGGCATACCAATCAGCGGCGTGGGTTGCTGACAAGGCGTTTGACATCGCTTAGTGGGTGTTCTCTTCGGCTTGCTTGGCTTCGCGCTGCTTGCGCTGGGCGTACATCGCTTCAAAGTTAACCGGCGCCAGCATCAGCGGCGGGAAGCCACCGCGGTTGACCAGGTTATCCACGCATTCACGCGCATAGGGGAACAGCAGGTTAGGGCAGAATGCACCCAGGGTTTGTTCCAGCTGTGCGCCTTCGATACCGGCAATCCGGAACAGGCCGGCCTGTTCAACTTCGGCCAGGAAAGACGTTGTGCCTGTTTCGTTATCGTTCACCTGAGCGGTCACTTTGACAACGACTTCGTACTGGTCGTCAGCAATCTTGGTGCTGGTGGTATTCAGATCCAGGTTCACCTTGGGTTTGAACGCCTGCTTAAATACCGACGGGGAATTCGGCGCTTCAAACGAAATATCTTTTACATAAATGCGCTGCAGTGAAAACTTCAGCTGCGGCTTTTCATCCGTTGCGGCACCGGCCTGTGGGGTATTGTTATCTTCCGCCATGATAAAACTCCTAATTGTTCATTAAATAAAAATAACGTCGCTTACTTCTTAACCACCGGAAGGCCATCGCCTTGCCACTGCGCCATACCGCCTCTTAACTTATAAGCGCGCTCAAAGCCTGCTTTAGCGAGTTTGGCCTGTGCGGCGCCAGAACTCTGACCGTGCTTGCATACCACGATGATCGGCTGGGCTTTTACTTTTTCCAGTTCGCTCATGCGGCTATCGAGGTTGCTTTGCGGAATATTGCGCGCCCCCGCGATATGCCCGGCTTTGAAGTCCTTACTTTCACGGATATCCAGCACCACCGCATCTTCGCGGTTGATAAGCTGAGTGGCCTGCGAGGCGTTCAGTGCATTTGTAGAGGCGCTGCGCGTTTCATAAATAATCCACGCTAACAGCACCAGCAAAAATGCCCCGACTAGCAGGGGGTGGTTCTGTACGAATTCGAACACCTGATCGATCATCGCGAACACAATCTCTTGGTCAATGCAGAAAAAAGCGGCCTAACCGCTGCCAAAACGCGACAAGTATACACGTCAGATAGCTTCCCGCGCAGGCCTAGGAGCCTGTCCGGATTAGCCGATCGTCGCGAGAAGCACGGATTTTGAGCCAAATTTATCGATCAATTGAGGCGAATAGCGCGCTATTTAACGAAATTGATCGACTAAAGTTGGCCAAAATACCGGGATTCGCAGTAGATCAGTGTTAAGCCGGGCAGGCTCCTAACTCATGACGCCTGGCAGTTGCCTGCGTTATGATGCCCCAAGCGTGCGTCCGTCGCGACCCCGAATTTTCGAGTCGTTCGGCTTGCCAATCTTAACGAGGTTTTTATGGATACTTCGCGTACCCCGCGCCCAGTGGCGCTGATTATTCTCGATGGCTACGGCCACAACCCCGACAGCGACCATAATGCCGTCGCTGCTGCCCATAAACCGGTGATGGATAAATTGTGGGAAACCTGCCCGCACACCTTCGTTCATACCGATGGTCTTAACGTGGGGCTCCCCGAAGGCCAAATGGGTAACTCGGAAGTTGGGCATATGAATATTGGTGCCGGGCGTATCGTGTATCAGGACTTCACCCGCATCAGCAAAGCGATTGAAGACGGCGACCTGGATGTCAATGAAAATCTTACCCAGCCGATTGACGAAGCCGTCGCCAACGGCAAGCCGGTACACTTGATTGGCCTGCTCTCCCCCGGCGGCGTCCACAGCCATGAAGAGCACTTTATTGCCATGGCCGAATTGGCCGCACGCCGCGGTGCTCAGCGTATTTTCATTCACGCCTTTCTCGATGGCCGCGATATGCCACCGCAAAGCGCGCTATCCTCAATAGAGCGTGCCAATGCTCGGCTAGCAGAGCTGGTAGGCGCTGATAACGGCTTTGTAGCGTCAATTATTGGCCGCTTTTATGCCATGGATCGAGACAACCGCTGGGAACGAGTAGAGCAAGCGTACCGCCTGCTGACCGATGGCCATGCGGAACACTACGCCACCAGCGCTGAAGCCGCGCTACGCGACGCCTACCAGCGCGGTGAAACCGACGAATTCGTGACGGCGAGTAGCATACCGCAGAAAGACGGCACCAAAGAGCATGCAGTAACCCTACAGGATGGCGATGCCGCCATTTTCCTTAATTTCCGCTCCGACCGCGCCCGTGAGCTGACCCGCGTCTTCGTCGAACCGGATTTCAAGGGCTTCGAGCGGCGTGTATGTCCTAAGCTTGCGGGCAAGGGGCTGGTGACGATGACCCAGTATGCCGCTGATATCCCCGCCCCCGCCGCCTTCCCGCCATCGGATCTTAACGACACCTTGGGGGAAGTCGTCGCCAAGCGCGGCTTGAAACAGCTGCGTATTGCCGAAACCGAAAAGTACCCTCACGTGACGTTTTTCTTTTCAGGCGGTAATGAAGCTGAGTACGAGGGCGAAGAACGCATCCTGGTGCCCTCACCCCGTGATGTGCGCACTTACGATGAAAAGCCTGAAATGAGTGCCTTTGAGATCACCGACAAACTGGTAGAGGCCATCGATGACGGCCGCTTCGACCTGATCGTTTGCAACTACGCCAACGGTGACATGGTCGGCCACACCGGTGACTTTGACGCCGCGGTAAAAGCCATTGAAACTGTCGACACCTGCGTGGGCCGCGTGGTCGAAGCCATCGAGCGCGCTGGCGGCGCCTGCTTAATTACCGCCGATCACGGCAATGCAGAACAGATGGTGCATCCTGAAACAGGCGCTCCGCAAACTGCTCACACTACCTTTGTGGTACCGCTCATTTACGTTGGCAAGCGCCCAGCCTCGCTTGAAGAGGGCAAACTATGCGACCTGGCCCCTACACTGCTGACCATGATGGATCAACAACAGCCCGAGGCAATGACCGGAAAACCACTGATTCATTACAAGTAGTGCCCATGCGGTGGTATTTAGCAGTGACGCTCCTGCTGGCGTTAGTTTACACGCCAGCGGGTTTCGCTCAGCAGGATGAAAGCGCGGCGCGCCAGCAGTTGGATGCGATTGGCCAGGAGATCGAGTCCGTCGCCCAACGCCTCAGCGCCACTGGTCAAGCCCGCGATGATGCCGAGCGCGAGCTTCAGGAAGTCGAAACGGAGCTTGCCGAAACGCATCAGCGCTTAGACACACTGCAAGCGGAGCGCCGCCAGCTAAACGACGAAACGACCCAGCTACGCCAGCACCGCGATCGGCTAGAGAGCGAGCGCGCCGATCAGTATGCGGCCCTGGGCCAACAGCTTTCAGCGCTTTATCGGCTTGGCCCAACGCCACAGCTCAAGCTGCTGCTTAACCAGGGCGACCCTGCTGAGCTTGACCGTATGCAGGCCTACATGAACCGGCTAACGGAAGCACGTAATCGTCGCTTAGAGGCTATCGCCAAGCTAGACACCGCCCTGGCTGAGACCCAGCAAGAGCTGAGCGAGCGCCAGGCCCGCCTCGATACGTTGGCCGACGAGTTAGAAGAACAAAGCGCGCTGCTTGCCGAGCGCACTACCGAACGGCGTGGCGTTGTTTCTAACCTGGATGACCGTTACGGAAGTGAAGAAGAGCGGCTGGCCGACCTCAACCAAAGCCGTGAAGAAGCCGAGCAAGTGCTGCGCAATATCCAAGCCGAAATGGCAAAACTTGCCGAACCATCGCCCACTACGCATATTGTCAGTACCCAAGGTGATTTACCTTGGCCAGTACAGGGCTCCATCAGTAGCAATTTCCACCATCGCGATGGTGTGCACTACAACGGTATTGTCATTCAAGCCAGCGCAGGCACGCCGGTGACCGCCGTTCATACCGGCCGCGTCGTGTTTGCCGACTGGATGCGGGGGTTTGGCAACCTGCTCATTATCGATCATGGCGACCAAATCATGACGCTGCACGCACATCTGCAGCAGTTCAGCGTTAGACCTGGGCAGCAGGTCAGCCGCGGCGATGAAATCGGCCGTGTGGGGGTCAGCGGTGGTCAGAACCGCGCCGCGCTTTACTTTGAAGTGCGCCGCGGCGGTGAACCCATTAATCCGCAGCGTTGGATTGCGCGCCGCTGACGGGATAAGCTGCACTATTATAAATATCTCAGTTTATAAATGACTCAGTTGTTAATGTTATTCCAGCTACTATTTCAAGGTGACGCACTACGACGCCACCTATCGCCTTGCGGAGTCTGCATGACGCTATCTGTTACCGGGGTATCCACCCCCGCCAAGCGCCTTTTGGCTACCCTGCTGCCGATTGTTTTACTGTCGGCCCCGCTACCGTTACTTGCTCAACCAGCCAGTAGCAGCGTGGTGGATGAGCCTGTCTCTAACGAACTCCCCCTTGAAGATATCCAGACCTTCGCCGAGGTGTTTGAACGCATCAAACGTGCTTATGTTGAAGAGGTTGATGATCGCACGCTGCTGCGCAACGCCATGCGCGGCATGCTGAGCGAGCTTGACCCCCACTCCGCCTACCTGGATGAGGAAGAGTACCAAAGCCTGCGAGAGTCGACCCAGGGCGAATTTGGCGGTATTGGTATCGAAGTGGGCACCGAGAACGGCCAATTGATGGTCATCACGCCTATCGATGACACCCCGGCCTCACGCGCCGGTTTACAGTCCCGCGACATTATCGTGGCCATCGACGGTACGCCTACCGAGAGCATGTCGCTGCAGGAAGCGGTAACCCTGATGCGCGGCGAGCCCAATACCGAGATTCGCATTAGCGTGCTGCGTTCAGGGGAAGACACGCCGCGTGAGTTCATCCTCACCCGCGAAATTATTCGCAGCGAGAGCGTTAAGCACGAGCTGCTTGAACCGGGTTACGGTTACCTACGCATCAGCCAATTCCAATCGCGCACGCCTGACCAGGCCCGCGAAGCGCTGGAGCGCATGGCACAGGGTCAGCCACTGGAAGGGTTAATACTTGATTTACGTAATAACCCCGGCGGCGTGCTGCAGGCCGCCGTTGGCATTACCGACCTGTTCCTGGACGAAGGGCTGATCGTCTATACCGAGGGTCGTCTCTCGGATACCGAAATGTCGTTCTCTGCCTCCCCCGCCACGCCGGCTAATGATGTTCCCCTGGTGGTGCTGATCAACGGCGGCAGTGCATCAGCGGCAGAAATTGTCGCCGGTGCACTGCAGGATCAACGACGCGGTGTGATTATGGGCACCGATAGCTTTGGCAAGGGGTCGGTGCAGCAGATCATGCCGTTAGGCAATGGCGAAGGCTTGAAGCTGACGACGGCGCTCTACTACACCCCCAACGGGCGCTCTATTCAGGCCCAGGGTATTGAACCCGATGTAGAGGTGGTACGCGGCCGCCTGGAAGTAGCCGAGAGCCGTCGTGAAATTCGCGAAGCCGACCTTGAAGGCCACCTAAGCGCCCAGCAGGCGCCCCGTGATCGACAGGAGATGGCCGAGCGGCTCCTTGATGATTACCAGCTCAGTGAAGCGCTTAACCTACTGAAGGCTCTCAACGTCGTCGATCGTCGCCGGGGTTAATTAACGGCAAGTAAGCGGCAGGCGGCCGCGCTCTCCGGTCGCCTGCCGCATCAATACCCGCTTCAGTGGCACCAACTGATTCATGCCGCTCATGCCCAGGTTGCGCATCATCGTCAATGCCGGATCGTGACTGCCAAACAGTACTTTAAAGCCCTTCATCAACCCCAGCATGGCGCTGTTATCAAAGCGCCGACGCCGCTCATAGCGCCTTAGCGTACTCAGTTCTCCCCAAGGAGCGCCACGCTGCCAGGCGTGTACCACCTCTTCGGCCAGCACCGCCGCATCCATCAGCCCCAGATTGACCCCCTGGCCCGCCAACGGATGAATACTGTGGGCCGCATCCCCCACCAGCGCGAAATGCGGCTGCACATAGTGGCGGGCATGGCGCTGCACTAACGGAAAACGGTGGGCCTTGTCGCAGGCAGTAACGCCTCCTAGGCGATGACCAAACGCTTCCCCAAGCGCCTCCCCCAGTGCGTCACGAGACAGCGCGCTCAACTCATCGGCGTGCTCTGGGGTGGTTGACCAGACAATAGAGCAGTAATGCTCATTGCCTTCCACGGTTAAAGGCAGGAATGCCAGCGGCCGGCCATCAATAAACGCTTGCCGTGCCGTGCCACCATGAGGCTTGGCGCACTGTACCGTGGTCACGACAGCATGCTGTTGCATATCGTCGCTGGCGACCTCAATATCCGCCATCTCACGCAGCACCGAGTGAGCACCGTCGGCGGCCACGATAAGCGACGCGTGTAGCTGGCGCCCATCGTCAAGTATGAGCCAATCCCCACTAGTAGCACGATTGCCATTGACAGCATGGCTATTGGCACGCTGCAGCGCTTGCGGGCTAGCACCAAAAAACGTCGTGACGTTGGGATGGTCTAGCACTTGACGATTGAGTGCGGCCAGCGTGACCGTGTTCTCAACGATATGGCCAAGCACCGCCACGCCCGCCTCATCAGCGGAAAAAGCGATTTCGCCACTGCCTTCGGCATCCCACACCTGCATGCCGCGGTAGGGCGTTACCCGGGTTGCCTGCATGGCGGGCCAAGCGCCCACATGCGCCAGCAAGCGCTGGGAAACCGGCGTTAATGCGCTAACGCGCGGAGCAGGTAGCGGGCCAGTGGCCTTATCAAGACCTATTGGCGCAGGCCTTGCCTCGACCAACGCGACTTTCATCCCCGCTTGTGCCAACAGCGCACAGAGCGCGGTACCGACCATGCCGCCGCCGACAATGATGGCCTCAAAGCGCTCAACCGGCGGCTTTGCAGTAGCTGAGTCAGTCTGCATAGAAATCCTTTTAACTAGCGCCAGCGAGCGCAGCTATTGATTGTAGATAGCCTAGCGTTCCAGGCCCATGGCACGTCTGGCCAGTCCTCGTCTTAACGGCCCCACCAGGTTCAGGCCAATCAAGCCAGCCGCACGAGCATGGGGCAACAGCGGAAAGGAGAGCCCGAACAGCCGCACCAGGCCGTCGCTAAAGCGAATCACATTGGCGCGATCCCGTGAGCGCTGCTTCTCGAAGGCCTGCAGTGTGACCATATCCCCCAGCGGTCGCTTCGCCAGTTCCCCCTGCTCCAAGGCATCGACCAGATCCATCACCCCGCGCAGTGCTAGGTTAAACCCTTGCCCCGCGACCGGATGCAGAGCGTGGGCAGCGTTGCCCAATACCGCCAGCCCCGGCCGTACCGGTTCCTCGGCGGTTACCAGTGAGAGCGGATAAGCATGTCGGGCACCCAGCTGCGTAAACCGGCCCACTCGATCACCAAACGCCTGCTGTAGCTGAAGCAGAAATTCACGCTCCGGCAGTGCCATACGCGCTTTTTCGCTACCGCTAGGATGCGTCCATATCAACTCCATGGCTTGACCCGGCAGTGGCAGCAGGGCCATTGGCCCTTGGGCGGTAAAGCGTTCGTAAGCGACCCCCTCATGAGGCTGGCTAACGCCCACATGCGCGATCAAAGCTGTCTGCTGGTAAGGCTCTCGGCGGCTGCCAATACCCAATTGCTCTTTAAGCCCAGACCGCCCCCCATCTGCCAATACCGTCAAGCCAGCAGTAAGCTGGCTACCATCCGAGAGCTTGAGATGATGCCCGCCCGCTACGGGGGTTAGCTGCTCCACCTTCGCGGGGCAGTGCCACTCCAGCGGTAGCTCGGCTAGATGCCGATGCAGTACACGCCCCATCCAGGCGTTGGGAATCACGTGGCCCAGTGCCGCGACGCCCAGCTCGTCAGCACTCAGCCGTGTCGCCCCCAGGCGTCCACGCTCACTGATATGAATACGCTTGATCGGTGTCGCCTCATGACGCATCGCTTCCCACACACCCAACTGCTCGAAGCGCTGAGCAGAGCCTTCGGCGATCGCGCTGGCCCGTGCATCAAAGCTGGGTTGCCAGGCGCTTTCCAGCGACTGCGCCGTTAACGGTGCCGATTCAATCACGGCTACCCGCCAGCCGTAGCGCTCAATCAGCGGCGCAAGAGCACAGCCTAGGCTCGCCCCCACTAACCCACCGCCCACAATCACAATGTCATGGGTCAGCGCTTGAGCAGTGTCATGATCAGTCATCTGTTTAGCCCGTTGCATCGGCTTCTCCCTCGCCATACCGCCGCACTCTAGAGGCAACTAATAATTCGTAACGTAATTTACATAACGTACAATTAATGCTCTAAATACTGGTTATTATTTAGCCATTAAGGCCTCAATATCAGCCACCTGCTTGGGCACGTCCGCCGTCAGCACAGCATGCCCATCCTTCGTCACAACCACATTGTCTTCAATACGAATGCCAATACCGTGATAGGCATCAGGAATATCGTCATCGCTGGGAATATAGAGGCCGGGCTCTACGGTGAGTACCATGCCTGGAGCAAGGGGGCGCGGCGTTTGCTCGTCCAGGCGATAGGTACCAACATCGTGTACGTCCAGCCCCAACCAGTGTGACGTCGAGTGCAGATAAAAGCGTCGATAGCTCTCATCATCAATGCGCGCCTGAACGTCACCTTCCAGCAGGCCAAGTTCAATCAGCCCAGCGGTTAAGTCATGCACCACGCCCTGATGAATATTCGCCAGTGTGGCACCCGGCTGGACAGCGCTAACGGCGCGCACCTGGGCGTCGAGTACAACCTGATACAGCGCCCGCTGAGCATCGCTGAACCGCCCAGTGACCGGAAACGTACGGGTGATATCGCCGGCGTACAGCTCAAATTCGGCGCCCGCATCAATCAATACCAGACCGTCATCACACAGCGGCGCGCTGTTTTCAATATAGTGCAGGACACAGGCGTTGGCACCGCTGCCGACAATCGTGCTGTAGGCCGGGCCACTGGCGCCTTGCCAGACAAACTCATGCTCTAGTTCGGCCTGGAGCTGGAATTCGCTGAGCCCAGGGCGACATACTTGCATGGCACGCCGATGAGCCCGTGCGGATATCATCGCCGCATGCTTGAGCAGGGCAATCTCGGCCTCACTCTTGATCAGCCGCATGGCGTGGATCAATGGACTAATGTCCAACCAGCCCTTCAACGCTGGCCGCCCGCGCCTAAGCCCTGCCTGAGCACTGTGTAGGGCCTCTTCAGCCACGGCGACTGCCTCACCATTATCAAGGGGTAGATAGAGCAATTCGCGCCCCGTCAGCAGCTCGACCAGCTGCTCATCGCGATCCGCGTTTTCGAATGCCTGGTCAATCCCATGCTCGGCCACCACGCCAGCGGCTCCCAGCCGACGCCCTGTCCACGCTTCCATGGTGGGGTCTCGGTCCTGGCAGAACACCACGCTTTCGCCTTCTGCTCGCCCCGGCAGCAGCACCAGCAGCGCGTCCGGTTCGCGAATGCCGGTCAGGTAGTAAAAATCACTGTTCTGACGGAAGGCGAATTCACTGTCCCGTGAGCGGGTCATCAGCCCAGCGCCGGGAAGCACTACCGCGGCGTTATCCGGTAGCTGCGCCATCAAGGCATCACGGCGCTGGCGATACTCCGCTACGCTAATGGCGGGGGGGCGAGGTAACATCTCGGGCAGCACGGTCTCTGACAGCATAAAGGCTCCAGGCTAAGTGATTAATGAACGGGGGCGTCGGTTTGCTCTACTTGCGGCATGCCGGGGTGCTGCTCGGTATACAGCAGCATGGCGGCCATACGAGCATGCTCAGTCAGCGCAAACAGGTCATTTTCGTTCTCGGGGCTGTCATCAATATCGGTATCGATGCGGCCTAACCCTTCCAGGTCACTCAGTGCCTCGCGCAGCGCCTGTGACCAACGCTCACGCAATTCACTGTCAGCTACCTCGTCGACCACCTCGATAAAGCCTAGCGTCCACTCTTTCAGGCCCTGCGCCTGCTCGGCCAGTGAGAACAGTTCATCCGGCAGCAGCGGCGTATAGTCCAGGTCGCTGGCGCTGAGCGCCTCTACGGTTTGCCGCCGCCAGCCTAATAGCCGCTCGGCACTTGGCTGATCGCGTGGCTGTTCAACGCCTAAGCTCTGGCAGACTTCGTCCAACCAGTCCTCAGCACTCACATCGCGCAGCGCCAGCAGCGCGCACAAACGGCCATCCAAGAAAGCCGGAGATTGCATGCTGCCATGCAGTAGAAAAACATCCGCGACGTCAGAAAAGTCCTGACGCTCATCAATCAATGACATAGTATTTGATAACCTCGTATTCATTTGTGGCACTGGGAGTATGGGTGATAGGGCTTGCGCGTTGACCGCGCACAAGCGCCTCTCTTATAGTGAGTGGCACCTATCTTCCTGTGCTGTGATGTTAACGCATTGGGCCCCCTGCTGGCCCGTGCTGGAGTCTTTGATGAGTAATGCCAAGCGGCCAACCAAAGAAATAACCCTGTTAGGGCGCGGCTATATCATTGCCTGCGACACGGGCGAAGAAGCCAAACTTGACCGCGCCGCGCGCTATCTTGATCGCGCTATGCAGGGTATCAATGCCCAAAGCAGCGTACTGGGTAGTGAGCGAATTGCTATCATGGCGGCCCTCAATATCACCCATGAGCTGCTTGAAGCCATGGACGAACACCGCGCCGGTGAGGCGAACCTGAATCGGTTAAATGATCGCCTTGAACGGGCGTTGGCCAAAACACGCCAGCCCTAGTCATTGTTTACCTCAGGCGTTGTTTACCCATACGTTGTTTCCCCTGGACATTGTTTAAAAGCGCTACAAACGGCCTAAAAACTCAGCGAACGTTTCACCCAGCCCTTTGGCATTAGCCATCGCTCTGTTAGGATGGCGGGGTTCTCTGGGGTGTGCGCCAGTCGTTATAGTCCCTCGAGCCTATGCGTAATACCCAGGGGGCCAAATGCTAGCCAGACCCGTGTGCATGTCCGTGCGTCGGAAAGCCTGACGGTTTGGCTGCGGCCACCCACCTGAACCAGTAGGTTCAGGGCCAGAACGACAGCGGCACTCTGGAGAACACCCCTGCAAGAGAGAACCTATGCATGGAAAGCCTCCATCACGACGAGGATAAGCGCGCACTTCGCCGCTTTTTACGTCGCCAACGCCAAGCCCTTTCTCAGCATGAGCAGCGCCTTGCGGCCCAGCGCTTGTGTCAGCACCTGAAAACCCTGCCTGAAATCCGCCGCGCACGGCGTATAAGCCTGTACCTGCCCGTCAACGGTGAAATTGACCCAATGCCGCTGCTTCCCTGGCTGCGCAAACGTAACGTCGAGGTTTATTTACCTGTTTTACGTCCTTTCAGCACGAATACCCTCTGGTTCGTCGCCTACCGGCCCGATACCCCAATGGTAAAAAACCGCTTTGGTATTTGGGAGCCCGATTTACGCTTTAGCGCTCAGCAGCGCAACCGGCTACCGGCCTGGGCGCTAGATACGCTGATTGTGCCGCTGGTTGGCTTTGATGGTAATGCTAACCGCATGGGCATGGGGGGCGGATTTTACGACCGTAGCTTGGCGTTCATGCATCGCCCTGGGCCGTCGCCTACCCTGATCGGCGTCGCCCATGCCTGCCAGCAGGTGGCATCTCTGCCTGTGGAGCCATGGGACGTGCCTTTACAAGCCGTGGTCAGCGATCAAGGCGGCGTCCGCCGCCAATAAGCCGCCCACAAAAAAGGCTGACCCCATCAAGGATCAGCCTTTCTCATCTGATATCTGTTACCCGGATTAACAGTGGAGCTGCCGCAGTTGTCAGGGATTAACTACCTGACAACGCCTGTGCATAACCGGTCGCGAGCACCCCTAATGCAAACACCACCATCAACGCCATTACCATATCAGGCTTCTTACGCCGCATGCCGCTTCTCCAACACCTTTGTCGTTACCGAATGTGTGAAATCTGCCACCCTTTACTGTCGCCAACAGGGTGGCAAACTTGCTTAATTTCGCTCACGACTATAGGGCGATATGGTCACCACTGACAACAGCTTGAATGATGTTTTCCAGCCTTATTTCAAACATTTTAGTAACGTTATGTTACTGGCTGCTCTGGCATCTAGGGTAAGCAACCACTTACACACATCGTTTTGCTCATTACTGACCAGCACTAGGCCATGAACAGCCGATAAGCCGGATTATCGCTCTCGCGCCAATAGCGGTAACCGATAGCGTCTAAGTACTCTGCCACATGGGTTCGGTCGCCATTAGGCACTTGCATGCCCACCAATACTCGGCCATACGCCGCACCATGGTTGCGATAATGAAACAGCGAAATATTCCAATCGTGGGGCAGTTGGGTCAAAAAGTTCATCAATGCGCCAGGGCGTTCAGGGAACTCAAAGCGATACACCTCCTCTTCGAAGCGCTCGCTGGGTCGACCGCCGCTCAAATGGCGAATATGCAGCTTCGCCAACTCGTTATCGGTCAGGTCTTCCACCTGGTAGCCGCCTTCACGCAGCTTATCAATCACCGCCTGGCGATCTTCGCCACCGGGCTTGACCTGAACACCGACATAGATATGCGCTTCACTGCTATCGGCATAACGGTAGCTGAACTCAGTCACCATGCGCTTGCCCAGGGTACGGCAAAACTTTTTAAAGCTGCCGGGCTTCTCGGCAATGGTTACCGCCAGAATTGCCTCACGTTGCTCACCCAGCTCCGTGCGCTCGGCGATGTGCTGCAGACGATCAAAGTTGGTATTGGCCCCCGAATTGATACACAGCAGCGTCTCGCCTTCGGCACCGGTCTGCTGGATATATTTTTTCAGCCCCGCCAGCGAGAGCGCGCCGGAGGTTTCAGCCACGGCACGGGTATCCTCAAAAATATCTTTCACCGCCGCGCACATTTCATCGGTATTGACAGTAATAACACCATCAATCAGGCCTTGGATCAGTGAAAACGGTACTTCGCCGATCTGCGCAACCGCGACGCCTTCGGCAAACACGCCTACTTGGTCGAGTATCACACGCTCACCCGCCTCTAATGCAGCTTTAAGGCAGGCGCTGTCTTCGGCTTCGACACCAATCACTTTGATATCCGGACGCAGGTACTTGACGTAAGCCGCCACCCCCGCAATCAATCCACCACCGCCCACCGGTACGAAGATGGCATCCAGCCGCCCCGCATGCTGGCGCAAGATTTCCACCCCGATGGTGCCTTGTCCAGCCACCACGTCAATATCGTCAAATGGCGGAATATAGGTATAGCCGTGCTCTTTGATGAGTTCTTGCGCATGCTCGGCCGCCGCCGCAAAGGCATCCCCTTTTAGGATGACCTTGGCACCCCGGGCGCGTACCGCCTGGACTTTAATATCCGGGGTAATCCGCGGCATCACAATGACGGCTTTGACGCCCATCAACTTGGCGGCCATAGCCAGCCCTTGGGCATGGTTACCGGCGGAGGCGGCTATCACGCCTTTATCTTTTTGCGCCTGGGTGAGCTGCGCCATTTTGTTATAAGCGCCGCGGATCTTGAATGAAAACACCGGCTGTAGATCTTCGCGCTTAATCAAAATCTGGTTGTTGAAACGACGCGACAAAAAGGGTGCAGGGGTAATCGGGGTCTCACAAGCGGCTTCATAAACGCGGGCCTGGAGGATCTTTTTGACGGTTGCTTCGAGCATGCGGGTATCCCAAGGGAAGAACGTGAACGGACAAAAGCTTTTATTGGTAGCAGATTACGCCTAGTCGCGTCTAGGTCGCTATACTAGCGCCATTAACTCTTTACTGACTCACACTAGACTGACTCACTAGGCTTACTCTTTATGAACCAGGATGAACTGAAGGCCGCCGTGGCGGATGCAGCCATTGCAGAAATTAAACCTAAGCTGGAAAAGGATACCATCTTAGGTATCGGTACTGGCTCAACGGCCAATCTGTTTATTGATCGCCTTGGGCCGCTGCGCCATCTTTTTAAAGGCGCGGTGGCTAGCTCAGAAGCGAGCGCCAAACGCCTTGAAGCCTTGGGCATTGAAGTATTTGAGCTCAATAGCGTCGGCACTGTCCCTTTCTATATAGATGGTGCAGACGAAGTAAATGCTAACTTACATATGATCAAAGGCGGTGGTGCAGCGCTTACCCGTGAAAAAATCGTGGCTGCCTGTGCCGAGCGTTTTATCTGCATCGCAGATGGCTCTAAGTATGTGTCCCAGTTAGGTCACTTCCCACTGCCCGTTGAAGTCATCCCGATGGCTCGCTCCTATGTCGCCCGTGAGCTTGTCGCCCTTGGAGCTGAACCGGTTTATCGCCAAGGAGTGGTCACTGACAATGGCAACCAGATAATCGACTGTTTTGATTGTATGATCGCCGACCCGGTGGCCATGGAAGCGCGCATCAACGCTATCGTCGGTGTGGTCACCAATGGCCTTTTTGCCGCCCGCGGCGCTGATGTACTGCTACTCGGCAAAGATGATGGCGTGGAACGCATAGCGTTCAAGTAAACATTCTTCGATACAGGCACTGGCTTACGCGCTAGCTAAGGCGTCAGTAACGACGCCAAGCCTGTCAGGGTGCGATACAGTGCGCCTTTTTGTGTCTCAATCACCGCGCGGCCAGCACTCCCCGCCTGTTGGGCGCGCTTAGGGTTGGCAAAACAGCCCACCACGGCATCTGCCAGGGCGACAGGGCTATCGACCAGCGTTAGGGCACCGGCGCGCTCAAGCGGCTCAGCCACATCGGCAAAATTTTCGATTGATGAGCCGCTAAGCACGGGCCTGCCTAACGCCGCTGGTTCAAGCACATTATGTCCGCCCAGAGGCACCAGGCTGCCCCCTACAAAGGCTACACTGCCTGCGGCATATAGTATCGCCAGCTCACCGAGCGTATCTCCCAGGTAGACTTGGGTTTGCGCTGTGACGGGCTGATGTTGGCTGCGGCGGCTTAATGCATACCCTTGCGTTTCACAAAGTTTAGCGACTTCATCAAAGCGCTGGGGGTGACGCGGTACCAGCACCAACAGCGCGTCGGGGTAGCGCGCAAGCACTTGGCGGTGGGCCTCCAGCAGCAGCGCTTCTTCGCCGTCACGAGTCGAGCCCGCCACCCAGGTAGGTCGCTCACCCCACTCCTGGTGTAAGCGCTCACCCTCTTTAGTGCTACTGTCTTGGCTGGCCAGCTCAAATTTCAGCGAGCCAACATTGCGGGTGGTTTTCGTGTTACAGCCGAGGGCATTAAAGCGTTCGGCATCTGCCGAGGATTTGGCGGCGAGCCAGCTAACTTCGGCAAGCATACTGGCCATCAATGGGCGCAGGCGCTGGTAGCGTTTGAAAGCGCGGGGCGATAAGCGACCATTCACTATCGCCACAGGCACTCTCTGCTGGCGACAGGCATGAATCAGGTTGGGCCACAGCTCGGTTTCAAACAGGATGGCGAGTTCGGGCTGAACATGGCGTACAAAGCGCTTCGCGGCGCCAGGAAAGTCCAGCGGTAGGAAACGATGGGCGAGGCGCACCTGATCTGCTGCGGTTTGCTCACTAATCAGCGCTTGGGCCTGTTGGGCACCGGTGGCGGTCATGGTCGTGAGCAGCAGGCTATGCGCGGAATAACTCGCTAATAGCCTCTCGATCAGCGGTCGAGCGGCGCGCACTTCTCCCACTGAGGCACAATGTAGCCAAATGCGTGGCGCGTGAGGCAGCGGCCCAAGGTGCAACCCCAGCCGCTGAAGGCGCGAGTAAGTGGGCACTTGCTCACGCCAAATACGCCAAGCGATCAATGGTGCCAAGCCATAGAGTATCGCTGAGTAGACAAGGCGGGACCAGGCAGATAAAGCCATTAGCGCTCGCGATCAATAATGGAGCTAATCATCGCCGAGGTCGAAACACCGTCTTCAAAGCCGAGCACCCTGACCTCGCCACCGTTGGCCACCACCGCCGCGCCTCCCGCAATATCTTCTGGCCGATAATCGCCACCTTTAACCAGAATATCCGGCAATACCGCTTCAATCAGCGCCTGGGGGGTGTCGTTACTAAACGGCACTACCCAGTCGACAGCGCCCAGCCCCGCCAATACCTGCATGCGACGGTTCAGGGGGTTGATTGGCCGTTTAGGCCCTTTCAGGCGACCAATGGAGGCATCATCGTTTACTGCGACAATCAATCGATCACCTAACCGTTTGGCTTGCTCCAAATAAGCGACGTGGCCCGCGTGTAGAATATCGAAGCAGCCGTTGGTCATGACCACCTGCTCACCACGCAGTTGGGCGGCGCGCACGGCCTCCACCAGCACGGTAGGCTCAATCACTCCGAATTCGGCCAGCTTATCACCGTGTAATGCGGTATAGAGTTCGGCAATTGAGAGCGTGGCCGTGCCCGGCTTGGCCACCACCAACCCGGCACCCAGATTGGCTAGCATCATCGCTTCAGGGAAGGCATGCCCTGCCGCTAGCGCTAGCCCCATCAGGCCAATCACCGTATCCCCTGCCCCCGTCACATCGAAGACTTCCTGCGCCCGGGTGGGCAAGTGCAGCGGCGTGTGCCCTTCACGAATCAGGGTCATGCCCTTTTCGCTGCGAGTAACCAATAGCGCTTCCAGCTCAAGCTCGGCACGCAGCGCCTCGCCTCTAATGGATAGCTCCGCATCGGTGGCACACACGCCGACCACGGCTTCAAACTCCGTCAGATTGGGAGTGATTAAGCTCGCCCCGCGGTACTTGCTGAAGTCTTGCCCTTTCGGGTCGATTAACACCCGTTTGCCATGGGCACGTGCCTTGGCAATCAGGCTCTCCACCTGATTCAGCGTGCCTTTACCGTAATCGGAAAGGATCACCACATCGCAGTCAGGCAGCACCTTTTCTACCTCGGTCAGTAGTTCACGGGTATCGACACTGTCGAGGCGTTGCTCGAAGTCCAGACGCAGCAGCTGCTGGTTGCGACTCATCACGCGAAGCTTGGTGATAGTGGGTATTTCTGTGCTGCGCTGGAAGTGAGTGCTTACATCAGAAGCAGATAAACTCGCTTCGAGCAGCTGTGCGTTTTCATCGTTGCCAACCACGCCTGCCAATACGGCATGGCCGCCTAGCGAAGTGATGTTCAATGCCACGTTAGCTGCGCCACCCGGGCGATCTTCCACATCTTCCACTCGCACCACGGGTACAGGGGCTTCTGGCGAGATACGCGACGTGCCGCCGTGCCAGTAGCGGTCCAACATCACATCACCAATGACCAGTACCCGAGCGTGTTCCAAGGCGGTTAAATCAATTTTCATGCAGGCTCCCTGCGCTGGTGTTAGAGGCAGCATGCGCCAACAGTGTATCCAGCTTATTAATGACGTCGTCAGCTTTAATTAGCATCATGGCGCTGGGGTGGCGTACCCGCTGCCCCCAACTCACATCCTCGACCGATTTATGCAGATAAGTGCGCACCGCCTCGGGATAGGCGTTGACCGCAAACTCACGCCACAAATAGGGCGCGGCGCGCTGGGGATTGGTCGATGCATAGAGCCCCAATGCCGGTGTGCCCATGGCATTGGCCATATGAATAGGGCCAGTATCCGGTGCAATCACCGCTTGGGCGTTATCAATCAGCGCCAACACCCCTTTTAGGGAGGTTCCCCCAATGGCATTAATTACACTGCCCGGCTGACAAAGCGCTTCGATTTGATCACCGATCTCCCGCTCCAGGGCACTGCCGCCCCCGGTCAACACACTTTTGAGTCCGTACTGCACCCAGGCGTGTTCGATGACGCTGGCATAGCCTTCCACGGACCAGTTGCGAAAATTGCGCAGGCGAACATTACTGCAAGGGTTGATCACCAAGTAAGGCGCCTCTCCGCTGATGACCAGTGCTTCATTACGTGCCGTGTCGGTGACCGGCAGGTTCCACTCCAAGCGATTATCCTCAACCCCGAGCACCCGCGCGAAATCCATGAATGACTCAAGCACATGGGCATTGGGATGCGGCGCAAGCTGATGCTGAGTGAACCAGTGCTGAGCATCTTTGGCGCGTGCCTTGTCATAGCCCACGCGTACCGTGGCTTTAAGTCCAAGGGACAACACGCTGGCGCGAATGGCCTGCTGCATATGTAGCAGCACATCGAAGCGCGTATCGGCGAGTTGCCGCCAAAGCGCCCGCATACCAGCCATACCTGTCGACTTGTCATAGACAACGAACTCGACCCCGGAAAGCCCCGCCAGTAGACTGTGCTCCCCCTTGCCGATAATCCAGGTAATGCGCGCATCGGGCCACTGGCGCTGCAACGCCCGCACCGTGGGCACGAGATTGCACACATCGCCGAGGGCGGAGAGGCGCAAAATGGCAATGTGGTTAGGCTGAACAGGCAGAGAGGGCTTCATGCGCTTAGCGGCACTCCGGCAGAAAAATGGGCTCATTTTACATGATGCAGACAGTTTATGTGACGCGCCGGGCACACACCAAATTGATCCTACTCTATTCACTGCCGAATACTGGCGTGAGCAGGGCTTAATTGTGGGCGAAGCGCCTGGCCGGGGCAGTAGCCTGTTTGTACAGGCAACGCCGGCCGAGCAGTGGGCGCTAAGACCTTATCGCCGTGGTGGCATGGTGGCCAAATTAAGTACAAAACGCTATTTATGGACTGGCGCAGAGCGCACCCGCGCATTTCGTGAACTGCGCTTAACCGCCAAGCTTTTTGAGCAAGGCCTACCGGTACCCCGCCCCGTAGCGAGCTGCGTTACCCACTATGGGCTTACTTATGAAGCCGCGTTGATTACCGTGCGCATTGCTGGCGCCAAAGCATTCGCTGAGTTACTCGTCAACGATCTGGCGGATGAAGCGTTGTTAAAACGTGTAGGTGCCATGATTTACCGCTTTCATCAAGCGGGACTTGACCATGTTGACCTGAACGCCCGCAATATTTTGATCGACCCCAGTGGCGCACCTTGGTTGATTGATTTTGATCGCTGCCGCCTGCGTGCGGCAGGAAAGTGGCAGGCAGGTAACCTGGACAGGCTGGAGCGCTCCATCAAGAAGTTCACCGAAGCACCGCTTATGCCAACTATTTATCATGGATATCGCAGCTAATATAGAGACTTGCTAGGCCACACTTTCGTCCTGAGCTATGAGGTATCTTTTCCTAGCTTAAGCTGGCAAGCTCGGAAACTCCCCCAAAGCACCACCAGCCAAAAAGTGTAAATCATGACCCCACTGTTGTGAACCAGAAATACTTGAGAGAGACCGAAATCGATATAAGTGACAGGCAGTAAAGCACCCGCTACTGCTAATGAACGAAGCACAAGATTAGATGTGCGCAGCTGTCGCATAAATAATTGCATAGGCACTAAATAAAGTAACACTAAGGCTATAAGTCCCAGTATTCCGCGTTTAGCCGTAGCATCAATGAAATCATTATGGGCATGTCCATAGTGCGCAACACCCGCATCAATTATTCCAGCCTCCCCCAGCGCATGCATCCCTTGTTGATAACCATTGCTACCCCAGCCAAGTATGGGCTTTTCAATAATTAGTTGAGAAGCTCCCTTCCACATCTCAAAACGAGCGCCAACAGACGAGGTTCGACTCTCACCAGAAACATAGCGCTGAATATCATCTACTGCCTGATGAACGCGCTGTTTAACCCCTAACGGCGGTACCGAATAAACAGTTAACCCCCCTACAACGATCACTATTAAAGCGCCTATCTTCGCGCGAGGAGCCAATTCATGACCATAGCCACGATATAGCACCCACAGCACAATAGGTAACCCGACCCACCCACCACGACTGCCGGAAAATAGTGACCCTAGGACACCGCCTATGGCACCCAATCCAAGTAACAATACCCAGCGCTTGGGATTGTTACATTTAACTGCCCAACCCATCCCCGCCAAACAAAGAACGCCTGTCAGCATGCTGATGTTGCCAAACTGGATAACATGGGTATATCCGCCAGCCCTATCCACACCGGAAAACAGCTTTTGCCAAGCCCCCCAGCTTCCGACCGCTATCCCACCCAGGGCCAAACCGCCCCATAAGAAGCTCAGCCGCGGTGGATGGGCCAAGATCAACGCTAATACAGGAATTACCAATAAAAACCGCAAGGGTTTATCTACGCCTCGAAGTCCCTGCCCATCTCTCCAGGCTTCGAATAACCCTACCAGTGCGTAAAAAGCCAATACACCAATAACCCACCAATCTTGACGGCCAAAACGAACGCTTGTACGGATGAACGGGAGCACAAAAGTGCCAAGCAGCAAAAGAACAGCGCCTACTGAATAGCCGGAGGGTACAATTAGCGCAATGGCGCCTAAAAGAAGCACAGCTAAGGAGGTGTACATACGTAATAGAGAAACCGGGGAAGAAGCGGAAGAGAATGTCAATGAAACCATAAATATTTCCGTTTGGAGACGGGAAGGTGAAAGGCAGCCATTCTGACAGAATCACTAATGAACAGCAGCTAGCTTCTTACCAACGTGCGATACCGAGCTGAAAGCGCGTCCAGAAAAAATTGGAAGCGGCTTCTTGGTCAGAGCATTTCCCGGCCCGATTTACGCCATCAAGATCCCCCTATATGTAATGTAAGCTATGCTGGAGCAGCATAATACTCAATTAAACGTTTTACATGCTGCTTGTTGCTGAAGTGCTGCTCAACTCGAAGTCGAGCAGCATCTCCCATTACTTGACGTTTGGCAGCATCACGAATCATGATATCCATGGCATCATGCCACGCGTGTACATCAAATGCCCCCACTAGCACGCCTGAATCCGCATCTACCAACTCCGGCAGCGACCCCGTATTTGAACCAATGATTGGCATTCCGCAGGCCATCGACTCAATAATGGTAAGGCCAAACGCTTCATTTTTCGACGGAATACACACCATATCCAAGACCGGCAAGATTTCAGTTAGATCGTTGCGGTGCCCTAAAAAGGTGATTTTATCGGCTAAGAAGGTGCCCGCAACGGCTTGCTCTAACTGAGCATAAAACGATTCAACGCCACCTGTGGCATGGTCAGTACCTCCTATGGAGAGCGCATAAAAGTTTAACATGGGGTCTAGCTTAAGCAGCGCATTCACCCATACATCTTGCCCTTTGCCTGGGGTAACACGTCCGGGTAGCCCAATCAGCACTGCATCAGTCAGTACGCCCAAGGCCTTTCGCTTGGCACGAATGGCAGCAAAATCATGACAGGGTCGGTACTTAACAATATCCACCCCATGAGGTAAGCAGACCACCCGCTCACGCGGGACAGGTAAATTGCAAATATTGCGCTGATGCGTTGCCTGACTAATGGAGAACACGCGGGCCACGCTACCGTAAGCAATTCGGTGGTAAAGGCTCTTTTTAGGTCGCTGCCCGCCCACATGATCAGTATAAAAGATATTTAATTTTGGCAGTAGCGCTTTTAACAGCGTAGTCAAGCGCAAATCACTCGATTTATGACAATGAATAACGGTGACCTCCTTTTCCACCAGCCAACGCCTTAGCGAGAAGATATTGGCCAGAGCCTGACCATTGCTGGCAAAAGCTTTGTAAGGCACGCCATTGCGCTGCATATAGGCTTCCACCTTTGTGCCTTTCAAACAGATACCGATGACATCCCACCCCTCTGCCTGCAGGTCTTCCATTACACGGTCTACATATAGTTCCATTCCGCCTTTACCATCAGAAAGACACAGTTGCAGTACCTTATTTTTCATAGCTTTCTCTACTCAGCCGCACACCGTTAAACAATCAATGCAATCTCTTGTATTATACAGGCTGCTATTAATGGGGCCTAAATCATGACGCGGAAACTGCTTGTCGTGCGTAACGACAAAATCGGCGATTTTATGCTGGCTTGGCCAGCCCTAGCGTGTTTAAAAAAGGCCTCGCCTGCCCTCCACATTACCGTTTTAGTTCCCTCCTATACGGCTCCGCTGGCCAAGGTGTGTCCTTGGGTGGACGATGTTATTGTTGACCCAGGCAGCAAAGCGAATAAAGCAGCGCAGCAGGCACTACTTCACCACATGAAACAAGCGAAGTTTGATGCGCTATTGACACTTTTCTCAACACCGCGTATTGGCTGGTTAGGTGTTCGAGCGGGCATTCCATTGCGCGTAGCCCCCGCCACTAAGTGGGGTCAGGTATTCTATAATGTTCGGGTGCGCCAGCGTCGCTCACTATCTGCTAAGCCGGAGTACCAGTACAATATCGATTTGGCCTGCGAGTTACTGGCACATTTATCGCTGAAGCTTCCAACCCTGCCCTCGCCGCCTTTTTGGCCGCTGAGTGACGCTCAGTACCATACTCAACGACAAACGCTTATCCGCGAGTCGTCAGAGTATGTGGTGGTAGTTCACCCAGGCAGTGGCGGCTCAGCCGTCAACCTGTTAATTTCGCAATATGCGACCCTCATTACTCAGATCAATCAGCAGTGCCTTAACCTGCCTCTTCGCTGGTTGATAAGCGCCGGACCGAGCGAACAGCCAGAGGCTCAAACATTGATTGACCAGCTGGCCGACAACGGAATAACGGCAGATCACTTTCCTGCCACAACAGGTTTGGACGCCTTTGCCCTACAATTAGGAGGTGCGGATATGCTGATTGCAGGTTCGACGGGGCCATTACATATCGCTGGCTGCCTCAATCTTGCGACAGCCGGTTTTTACCCTGCCAAGCGCTCCGCGACGCCACTGCGCTGGGAAACTTGTAACAGCGCGGAGAAACGTCTCGCGTTTAGTCCCCCCGTGGGTGCTGACCAGCAGGATATGCGCGCGATTGATATTGATGCAGCGGCCCAAGGAATAGTGAAAGCTTTAATAAGCGCAGGAATATAAATGAAGCCAATTACCGGAATTGTCATCACTTTAAACGAAGCCTATAACATAAGCGAATGTTTAATTTCACTTAGCAAAGTATGTGATGAACTTATTGTAGTAGACTCAGGTAGCGATGATAAAACTGTTGAAATAGCCGAAGCCTATGGAGCAAAAATCTACACCCAAAACTATCTGGGTGATGGGCCACAGAAAGCTTTTGGCGTGCCGTATGCAAAAAATGATTGGATTCTTTCTTTAGATGCTGATGAGCGTTTAAGTGAAGATGCTGTAAGTATTATCAAAACATTAGAACTGGGTGACCCTCAAATAGCTTACTGTTTTCACCGTAAAAATTATGTTGGTGAGCACTGGATAAAAGCTGCCGGTTTTTACCCAGACAGTGTTGTAAGGCTATATAACAGAACGACTTCAGGCTATCTCAATAAAAAAGCACACTCGTCTGTAAAAGCCCCATCCATTTGCCAAACAAAAACACATATAGAACACTTAACCTATAGAGACTTATCAGATTGGGTTTCTCGCATCAATGTATTATCAACTAGGGATGCTTGGGCAATGAAAGAAAGTGGAAAGAAGCCATTTTTCTTCAATCCTATACTTCACAGCGCTAATGCGTTCATAAGAAAGCTGATTTTCAAAGGGGGGCTTTTCCAAGGAGCAGATGGCTTTTTAGTAGCAATTACCACCGCCTTCCATGCTTATATGAAGTATGCAAAGCTTAATGAATTGTATAAAAAAACCACCAGCAAATAATACAACTTCATACCAAAACCGGTAAAAAACCATGAAGAACCTTTTTAAAAAATTACTAATTTTAGCTACAAGCCGATTAATAAAACTTTTCGCAAACACTTTAAAAATGTTAAACTATCCTTTTTATTGGCTTTTCCCAAAAACACGCTTTACTCTGCCAGAACATGCTAACCCGCTGTTTAAAAATAATAAAACAAAGAGTATATCGCGCATTATTTGGCAAACTAATTTCACCAATAAAGTAACTCTACCTATCTATCTCAATTACCTGTTCAACCGTATGATGGCTCCACACTTTGAGTATCGCTTCATGAGTACTGAAGCGCGACGTGAATTTATTAATAAATATTACCCTGATGTGCTGCCTCACTATAATCGTTTACAGATTGGTGCAGCCCAAGCTGATTTGTGGCGACTATTGGTGCTTCATAAGTTTGGCGGTGTTTACCTGGATATCGATGCACACCAAATCTGGCCACTCTCTCAAGTAATTGGTTCAGAAAATAAAGAACTCTATGTTAGCACACGTCAAGGTGAATTTAGCAACTACTTTATTGCAAGTGCTCCTAACAACCCCAATATTGCTAATTTAGTTGAGCAAATAGTAAAGAATATTAAAGAGAATACTTTGACAAATGTGTTTCACATAACAGGCCCAGGCGTATTTAATATGCTTTTGGATAGTGAGCAAGTACCGACCGTTTCCTATCGTTATGCAGTGAACCAGGGTAATTTTACCAATGAGCACTTCCAGTATATTGATAAACCACAAGGCAAATGGAATAAGGAACAGCGCAATATACGAGTCATACGCCCAGAAAGCACGGACAACACCAAATCATAAACACGTTGAGTTTTGTCAGAAAAACTTCCTGCTTTTATCTACATTAACCTAACCTACGAATTACTTCTGTATTACATATTTGCATGCCATCTTTATCTTAATTGATAATTTTTTTAAATATGGATTTTCTCTAATATCATTAATAATAATTTCAGAGAAAATTTTAGGATCCCTAGCTAATAAAATTTAGCTTTTGATAAAAAACAGTTATATTCGCTCTTATAAAAATAAAAAGTAGTGAAGAAACGACTACCCAAAAGAGCTTATAAATCCTAAAATAATAGAATAACTGCTTTTAAGAGCTTTTATTTGGAGACGCATGCCTGCATTAATGTCACTCAAACGCACCCCTTGGCTACCGCTGGTTACAATCGGCCTCTGCCTGGGTTATACCGTCACGGTAATGACCCGCCTGCCCTGGTGGACGCTATTTTTTGTAGCCGCGGCATGGATTGGTGTAGGGCATAAGCTACGCTGGGGCCGACCTGCCAACGCCCGTTATCGTAAAATGTGGCCCTGGTCACTGGTACCGTTAAGTCTTTGGGGTGTTTACGTTTACTTGGCGGATAGCTTTGGCATTGTCGATCTGGGTGCGGTGTTTTTTCACCTCCAGGCAGGCATGGCAGAGCATGGTGGCGCAGGCAAAATGATTTCCGCGGTGCTCTATACACTGATAATGATCGGCGTACTAGCAGCCGTGACGTGGCTGTCGCGCCACGACCAGCGCTGGCGGTTAGCCGAGCGCTTTTTCGCTATTTTGTTGCTGGCTAGCAACCCGCTACTTTATGGCCTAGGCCAGCGCAGCGCGGCGATAGTCACTGATGATGGCGCCTGGCTAGACCGACGCTATAAGCCACCCCCCACTGAACATCTAAGGGACGCACCTAACCTACTCATCCTATATCTGGAAAGCATAGAGCGCACCTACTCCAATGACATATTTGGGGATGCTTACGCCAGCCTCAACGAGTTGGGGAAACAGGGCACCGTCTTTGAGGGCGTGCGCCAGATGGATAATACGGGCTGGACGATGGCGGGCATGATTGCCAGCCAGTGCGGCGTGCCATTGATGCCTGCAGGGCTCCTTCATGACAGCCAGTTTGAGCCTCTTTCCAAGGTTGTCCCTGGCGTCGATTGTTTGGGCGACATCCTTGCTGAACAGGGCTACCAACTAAGCTATCTAGGCGGTGCTAGCACTCAGTTCGCGGGTAAAGGACTGTTCTATCGCGGCCACCAATTCAATACCGTTCAAGGACGTGAAGAGTTAGAGCCGCAGTTGAGCGATCCAGAGTATGTCAATAGTTGGGGGCTGTACGATGACACCCTCTATGACATTACCGCTGACGAAATCCGGCGATTGGAAAAAGAGGATAACGGCCCCTGGGGGGTGGTAACGCTTAATTTGGCAGGCCATGCACCCAATGGATACCCTTCCCAATCTTGCGTAAAGCAGCAGGGAGAGTTTGACGGGCAGGATATTCTTTACTCGGTCAAGTGTTCCACATGGCTTGCCCGAGATTTAATTGGCCGCTTGAAGAGCGAAGGGTTACTCGACAATACGCTGGTGGTAATACTCAGCGACCACCTAACTATGCGGGTGTCAGTGTGGGATCAATTAACGGCGCTTGATCGCGACAACACCCTCATCATGATAGGTGATGATATCCAGCCGCAACGTATTCGTCGCGATGCCACCATGCTGGACGTCTTCCCCACGTTGTTGGATGCGCTAGGTTTTCGCTTAGAACGCAGCCGGGCGGGCTTAGGCACGTCGCTGTTTAGTGATCAACGAACGCTGGTCGAAGCGCATGGCATCGAAGTACTCAACGAGCGCCTCAGGGAAGAGACAGCGCTGCAGCACCGCCTCTGGGAAGGCATCTCTCCTCAGCGCCGTGAAACCGACGAGCTCTCTTCGCAACAGCAAACCGTGGAAACGCCCGCCGATCTCGCCGATGAAGTGGAGCTCAGCCATTAGTAATGATGCTTTCCCGAGGATGAGACGCATGGATCTGTTGGTATACCTGCTCGACACTTAACTCATTTAGGCAGTTGGTATGCCCCAAAGGACAGGTACGCTGAAAGCACGGCGAACAGGAAAGCCCTAGATAGTGAATCACCGCATTATCGGTCAACGGCGGCGTGTAGGCGGGCGATGAAGAGCCATATAGCGCATGGATGCGAACGCCTACCGCTGCGGCCACATGCATCAAGCCCGAGTCATTGGTGACCACTTGCCGACAGTCCGCCAGCAAATCAACGGCATCGGCCAATTGTGTTTTGCCGCACAGGTTATGGGCATGGGCAAGCCCCTGCGTTATTTCCTCGCCTGCTGGGTGATCCTTGTCGCCGCCCAACACCCGCACTTCAAAACCTTCGTTTACCAAGCGTTTTGCTAACGTGTGAAAGTAACTGATCGGCCACTGCTTGGCGGGGCCGTATTCAGCGCCCGGCATCATGCCAATCGCAGTACGTGATGAAAGCGAATGCGTCAGGCGTAAATTAACCAGATTATCGCGGTCAATCTGCAGGCGTGGCTTGGGCAGAGCAAAATCACCGCTAGCCGCCTCTTCAAGGGGTAGGCCGAGCGAAACAAAGCGCTTTACCGTTTGATCCAATACCTGCTTATCAAGCTTACGACGCTCTTTGAGAAGCCCATAGCGATGCTCACCGACGAAGCCGACGCGCTCAGGAATGCGGGCAAGAAAGGGCACCAGCGCGGCCTTCCAAGAACGCGGCAATACAATCGCGCGATCGAATCGCCCCCTTAGGCGGCTGGCGAGTTCGCGGCGGCTGGCCAAACCAAATTCGCCATGACCAACCGCCAGCGGCAACACCTCATCCACCTCGGGCATGCGTTCTAAAATAGGCTGCGACCACGCGGGCGCGACCACCCCTATCGTCGCGCCTGGCTGGCGGGCTTTTAAAGTCATAAACAGGCTTTGTGCCATGACCATATCACCGACCCACGAAGGGCCAATTACCAGCAAGCGCTGAGCTGAGTTAGCCATTTAGCCACCCCAAGTAGGCCTTAACCCCTTGAGCAACGGTTTTAAACTCCACATCGCAGCCACTGGCGCGTAGCTGGTTAATGTCCGCCCGGGTATAGCTCTGATAGCGCCCTTTCAACTCTTCAGGGAAGGCAATGTAATCGATCTCGCCTTTGCCATAAAAGTCGATAACGGCTTCACCAATCGCTTTGAAAGGCTCTGCACGACCAGTACCAAGATTGAAGATGCCCGACTGGTCAGGATGATCCAGAAACCAGAGATTCACATCGACCACATCACCGACATAAACGAAGTCGCGGCTCTGCATACCCGCCTCATACCCGCCATAGGCGCCGAACAGCTTCAGGGTTTCGCCGTTACGGATTTGCAGATGATTGTGGTACGCCACGCTGGCCATTTTGCCTTTGTGCTGTTCCCGGGGGCCGTAGACATTGAAGTAACGAAAGCCCACCACTTGTGTGGTCAACTCGCTCCACCGCGCACGCACGTGCTGATCGAACAGCAGTTTGGAATAGCCGTAAACGTTGAGTGGCTTTTCGCATTCCGGTACCTCTTTGAAAACCTCGCTGCCGCCATAGGTCGCCGCCGATGACGCGTACAAGAAGGGGATACCCTGCTGCTCGCAGTAGTTAAGCAGCACTTTGGAGTACTCGAAGTTATTTTCCATCATGTAATGGCCATCCCACTCGGTGGTATCTGAGCAGGCGCCTTCGTGGAAAATGGCGTCAATGGTAGGCAAGTCGACGCTTTCCCCTTTCAAGGCAGCTTTTATCCTGGCAAGGAAATCATCTTTATCCAGATAATCCGCCAGCGTGCAGTCGGCCAGGTTGACGAATTTGGTGCCATCGCGCAGATCATCGACCACCATTACATCGTTTCGGCCACGGGCATTCAGTGCTTTCACTATGTTGGCCCCGATAAAACCGGCACCGCCTGTTACCACAATCATACTGTTCTCCTTACCTAACGCGGCTTGTTGGCATACGTGCCTATAACCCATCTGCCTAGGATTGTATACTTGACGCCTTATGAATTCATGGCCAACGGTGCTTTCCGCGATGAGTGTTTCGACAAACCAATCGACACCTGATGTGTCGACCTTTCAAGGCCTGATCCTTGCTCTGCAGCAGTACTGGGCAGAACAAGGCTGTGTCATCCTTCAGCCGCTCGATATGGAAGTCGGCGCGGGCACCTTCCACCCCGCCACCTTCTTGCGGGCGATTGGCCCCGAAACCTGGAACGCGGCCTATGTGCAGCCTTCAAGGCGCCCTACTGATGGCCGCTATGGTGAGAACCCTAACCGCCTTCAGCACTACTACCAGTTTCAGGTGGTGATGAAGCCATCGCCAAGCAACCTGCAGGATCTTTATCTGGGCTCACTCAAGCGGCTCGGTCTCGACCCACTGATCCATGACATCCGCTTTGTCGAAGATAACTGGGAATCCCCAACGCTAGGCGCCTGGGGCCTGGGCTGGGAAATCTGGTTAAACGGCATGGAAGTCACCCAGTTTACCTATTTTCAGCAGGCAGGTGGCATTGAGTGCTACCCGGTTACCGGCGAACTGACCTATGGGCTTGAGCGTATTGCCATGTACTTGCAGGACGTCGATAGCGTCTATGACCTGATTTGGGCCATTGCCCCAGACGGTAGCAAGGTCACCTATGGCGATGTGTATCTGCAAAACGAACGCGAGCAGTCCACTTACAACTTTGAACATGCCGATGTGGATCAGCTATTTGCTAACTTTGACCATCAGGAAAAAGAGTGTGGCAAATTGCTCGCCGCCAGCCTGCCGCTACCTGCCTACGAGCAAGTTCTGAAGGCATCGCATACATTCAATCTGCTGGACGCCCGTCACGCTATCTCGGTGACCGAGCGTCAGCGTTTTATTTTACGCGTTCGCACCATGGCCCGCGATGTGGCCACCGCCTACTTTGAGTCGCGCAAGGCCGAAGGTTTCCCTATGGCGCCAGAAACACTTCGCCGAGAACTGTTACAAGAGCTACTCGCCGATCAGGGAGACGACTAATGGCTGTTAATACGCTTTTACTAGAACTGGGTGCAGAAGAGCTACCGCCCACGGCCCTGGATGCGCTTTCCGATGCGTTTGCCGCAGGCATTGAGAAAGGCCTGCAAGAAGCCGACGTTCCCTTCGCCAGCGTGACAGCCTTTGCGACCCCGCGTCGTTTAGCGGTTCAAGTGCGTGAGCTGGCCGATAAACAGCCTGACCGCGACGTTGAGCGCCGTGGCCCCGCGCTGGCGGCGGCCTTTAAGGATGGCGTTGCCACGAAAGCTGCAGAAGGCTTCGCCCGCTCCTGCGGGGTTAGCGTCGATGAGCTGATTC
This sequence comes from Halomonas sp. MES3-P3E, assembly GCF_002836035.1. Taxonomy (NCBI): domain Bacteria; kingdom Pseudomonadati; phylum Pseudomonadota; class Gammaproteobacteria; order Oceanospirillales; family Halomonadaceae; genus Halomonas; species Halomonas sp. MES3-P3E. The sequence continues at coordinate 36,504 of NZ_PJBT01000002.1, forward strand.
ATTTGGAAACCGATAAAGGCACTTGGCTTGGCTACCGCGAGCAGCAGCCGGGTGAGTCTATTCAAGCGCTGCTGCCCGAGATTATCCGCAAAGCCATCAGCGCCCTCCCGGTGCCTAAAAACATGCGCTGGGGCGCTTCACGGGTTGAGTTCTCGCGTCCGGTTCATTGGCTGGTAGCACTTTACGGTAGCGATGTCGTGGCTGCTGAGGCGCTAGGCCTACAGGCAAGCTGTACCACTTACGGTCATCGCTTCCACGCCCCTGATGCCATTCAGTTGACCCATGCCGATGAATACGTGGCTACGCTGGAAAATGCTTACGTGCTGGTGGACCGCGAGCGGCGTCGCGAACGCATACGTGAGCAGGTGCTGGCAGAAGCCGAAGTGCAAGAAGCCATGGCGGTTATTGATGAAGACCTACTGGTCGAAGTCAGCGGCTTGGTGGAATGGCCGGTAGCACTGACCGGCAGTTTTGATGAGCGCTTCCTGGAAGTGCCTGCCGAGTGCCTGATCTCTTCGATGAAGGCCAACCAAAAATATTTTCATTTACTAGATGACCAGGGCAAGCTAAAACCGCTATTTATCACCATCGCCAATATCGATAGCGCCGACCCCGACCAGGTCATTGCCGGTAACGAGAAGGTCATTCGCCCTCGCCTCGCCGACGCAGCGTTTTTCTACGATACCGACCGCAAGCATACACTGGCCTCGCGTATCCCGCAGTTGGAAAGCGTGGTCTTTCAACAGCAACTGGGCACTCTGGCTGACAAGGCGCGTCGTGGCACCGCCACTGCTTCTTTCATTGCTGAGCAAATCAGTGGCGATGTCGCGCATGCTCAGCGCGCCGTGTCGCTTGCCAAATGTGACCTCGTGACCGAAATGGTGCTCGAATTCCCCGAACTACAGGGCATCATGGGGCGCTACTACGCCGAGCAGGATGGTGAGCCTGCAGAGGTTTCCCAAGCGCTCGAAGAGCAGTACCTGCCGCGATTCGCTATGGATGTCATTCCCCAGAGCGCGACCGGCAAGGCGTTAGCCCTGGCTGATAGGCTGGATACCCTGGTAGGTATCTTCGGTATTGGACAACGCCCCACCGGCGCAAAGGATCCCTTTGCTTTACGCCGTGCATCGATTGGCGTGCTCAACATTCTGATCAAAGGCGAGCTGGACCTTGACTTGCGCGAGCTGCTCACCGTAGCCGCTGAGCAGCACCAACGTCTACCCAAAGCCGATGGCCTAGTTGAGGATGTGCTGACCTATATGCTGGATCGCTTCCGCGCCTGGGGCCAGGAAGAAGGCATCAGTGCTGAAATGTACCTTGCGGTACGCGCTCGCCCGGTGACCAATCCTCTCGACTTCGCTCGCCGCCTGCGGGCCGTGAAGGCCTTTGCCCAGCGTGACGAAGCAGCCGCGTTGGCAGCCGCTAACAAGCGTGTTTCTAACATCTTGGCTAAGCAAGAGCACAATGGCAGTACCCAGGTCGATCAAAACTTATTGCAGGAAGATGCCGAACGAGCGTTGTTCGATGCGGTGAGCGGAAGCCAGACACAGGTTGCCCCGCTGTTTGCTGCAGGCAACTATCAGCAAGCATTGGATACTCTTGCCACCCTGCGTGAACCGGTAGATGCTTTCTTTGACCAGGTCATGGTGATGACGGATGACCCCGCTATTCAGCGCAACCGCTTGGCCCTACTCGCTAGCCTTCAAGCGCTATTCTTAGAAGTGGCCGATATTTCACTTCTGCCCCAGTAGCCATTGCTTGATTGGTCGCTCACAAGCCCAGCCGTTTAGACGACTGGGCTTTTTTGTTGACTGGTAATACGTGTTTCACGTGAAACACTGTTGCGAGTCCGAAGTAAGATAGTCGATATAAATAGCGGACAGAAAGTATCGCCGACAACCGTACCAATAGGATTTCTATGCTGAGTGCCGAAAAACTTGTCATCCTGGATCGTGACGGCGTCATCAATCATGATTCTGATGCCTATATAAAATCCCTTGATGAATGGGTGCCCTACCCTTCTTCAATTGCCGCCATTGGTCGCCTCAGTCATGCAGGATTTACGGTAGTGGTGGCGACCAATCAGTCGGGCATCGCTCGTGGCTATTATGATGAAGCAACGCTCCAGAGCATGCATGATCGCTTGTTAGCGTTGGTGGAAAAGGAAGGCGGAAGCATCGCTCACATCGCCTACTGCCCCCATGGGCCTAGCGATAAATGTCAATGCCGTAAACCATTGCCTGGAATGCTGCATCAGATTCAGCAGCAGTTGGGGCTGGCAAGCTTGGCAGGGAGCTGGATGGTAGGAGACAGCCTGCGAGATTTACAAGCAGGCGAAGCAGTTGGCTGTCGTACCGTACTGGTTAGAACTGGAAAAGGAGCAAAAACAGAAGCCAAGGGTATTGGGCTTGAAAAAGCACATGCTTTCGATGATTTAGCCCACTTTGTGGACTGGCTGATCACCACGAAGCAGTAGATACCGATCTGCAATAAAAAAGCGCCGCTAGGAGAGATTAGCGGCGCTTTTCGTTAATGATCGTCATATGTTTCACGTGAAACACATGACGGTAGTAGCAAACGTCTCTTATACGTCCAGGTTAGCCACCAGCGCATTAGTTTCGATGAAGTCGCGACGTGGTTCAACGTCATCACCCATCAGCGTGTTGAACATCATGTCAGCACCCACGGCATCTTCGATCGTCACACGCAGCATACGGCGGCTATCAGGATCCATCGTCGTATCCCACAGCTGATCCGGATTCATTTCACCCAGACCTTTATAACGCTGCACCGATAGACCACGCTGGCCCTCTTGCATCAGCCATGCCAGCACTTCGGAGAAGTGAGATACAGGCTTCTGACGCTCACCCCGGGCAATAAATGCGCCCTCTTCAAGGAAGCCATCCAGCGTTTCGCCCAACTCAGCGATGCCCCGATAATCAGCGCTTTCAAAGAAGTCGAGTCCCCACGTGTACTCTGTGGTCACACCGTGAGCCACCAGCGATACGGTAGGTAGGAAAAGTCCACGTTCAGAATCTTCTTGAAGGTGGAAGTGATAACGCGGACCACCTTCATAGGCAACCATGTCATCCATGGTCTTCTGAATTTCATCAATCCAGTTCTGCATGGTTACGCGATCTTTCAGGCTTTCTTCACCTTTAAGCGCGGACGTATGAATGATCTGCTTGAGCACTTCATTGGGGTAAACCCGTGACAAGCGATCAATCCGTTTCATGACGTTACGGTACTGGTTTACTAGCGTTTCTAACTGAGAACCCGAGATGCCTGGTGCATTGGCATTAACGTGCAGGCCAGCACCATCCAGGGCTGTGGTAGTCAAGTAGTCCACCATCGCCTGCTCATCTTTCAGGTAGAGCTCTTGCTTACCGCGCTTGATTTTATATAGCGGCGGCTGGGCGATAAAGATATGGCCGCGCTCGATCAGTTCCGGCATCTGACGGAAGAAGAATGTCAGCAGCAGCGTACGGATATGCGAGCCATCCACGTCCGCATCGGTCATGATAATGACGGAGTGGTAACGCAGCTTATCGGGGTTGAACTCTTCACGGCCAATGCCACAGCCAAGTGCAGTGATCAATGTGCCTACTTCAGCTGAAGAGAGCATTTTATCAAAACGCGCTTTTTCAACATTCAGGATTTTACCCTTGAGCGGCAAAATAGCTTGGGTACGCCGGTCACGGCCCTGCTTGGCACTGCCACCTGCCGAATCACCCTCCACAAGGTAGAGTTCAGACTGGCTTGGATCTTTTTCCTGACAATCCGCCAGCTTACCGGGCAAGCCAGCAATATCCAGCGCGCCTTTACGGCGGGTCATGTCACGCGCCTTGCGGGCGGCTTCACGAGCACGCGCCGCATCCAGCATCTTATTAACGATCGCTTTGGCTTCGTTAGGCTTTTCAACCAGATACTCAGAAAAGAGGCGGCTCATCTCCTGCTCAACGGCAGTCTTAACTTCGCTGGAGACTAGCTTATCTTTCGTTTGCGACGAAAATTTAGGATCTGGTACTTTGACCGAAATAATCGCAGTCAAGCCTTCACGGGCGTCGTCACCCGTGGTATTTACCTTGGCTTTTTTGAGCAGGTTTTCAGCTTCAATATAGTTATTGAGCGTGCGGGTAAGCCCCGCTCGGAAGCCCGCCAAGTGCGCGCCACCGTCTCGCTGAGGAATATTATTAGTGTAACAGAAAATATTTTCAGTGAAGGCTTCGCTCCACTGCATGGCCACCTCAACTTCAACGCCATCTTCACGAATAGCGTTAAAGTGGAATACCGGGTTAATGACACTTTTATTGGTATTGAGGTGATCAACAAAGGCTTTTAAGCCGCCTTCGTAATGGAATAGCTCTTCTTTACCGCTGCGCTCATCCAGCAATCGGATAGCAACACCGGAATTCAAGAAAGAGAGTTCACGCAACCGCTTGGCAAGAATATCGAAATGGAACTCGATATTGCCAAACGTTTCTGGAGAGGGGCGGAAATGAACGCGGGTACCACTTTTTTCGGTTTTGCCTACAACGCTCAATGGTGCTTGAGGCACACCGTGATGGTACATCTGTTCAAACACTTCGCCCTGGCGCCAAATGGTCAAGCGCAGCTCGGCAGACAATGCGTTTACGACAGAAACACCAACGCCATGTAACCCACCGGAAACTTTATAGGAGTTATCGTCGAATTTGCCGCCTGCGTGCAGCACCGTCATGATAACTTCAGCAGCGGATACCCCCTCCCCTTCGTGAAGTTCAGTGGGTACGCCGCGGCCGTTATCACTAACGGTGACTGACTCATCCGGGTGAATGACAACGCGAATTTCGCTGCAGTGCCCAGCCAAGGCCTCATCGATGGAGTTATCCACCAACTCGAAGACCATGTGGTGCAGACCGGTACCGTCGTCGGTGTCACCAATATACATACCTGGACGCTTACGCACTGCGTCCAGCCCCTTGAGCACCTTAATGCTTGATGAATCGTAAGCCTGCTCGCTCATTGACCACTCCGTCGTGAAGTCTGTCTCGTTCCGTATCGTCTACCCTTCGCGCTAGCTAGCCAGCACTAACTGGCTCAGCCCTTGTTCAGTATGTTTCACGTGAAACATCTTCACCAAAGTATCAGGCCGCCAGGTACTACTTAACGCAGAAGGTTCGACGCTGGTAATAAATGCTTGGCACTGCATGTCTTCAAGTAATCCACAAAACTGATGCCGATTTTGCTCATCAAGTTCTGCTGGCAAATCGTCGATGAGATAAATACAGTGCCGCTGTGCTGTTCTTTCCAGAAACCGCCCTTGGGCGAGTTTCAAAGCGCTCACCACTAACTTTTGCTGGCCTCTGGAAAGCACTTCAATAGCAGGCTGCTTATTTACTCTGATACGTAAATCTGCGCGCTGCGGGCCTTGCTGCGTGAAGCCCATTTGTTGATCAGTGGGGCGGCTATCGTGTAACACTGCTGAAAGAGACCGCTCTTTGTCCCAGCCCCTCGCGTAATGAATCGACAACCCAGGTAGTGGAAGTAGCACTTTAAGTGTCTCTTCAAAGACTGGCAAAAAGTCACTGAACCACGCACGGCGCAACGCATCCATCTGTTCACCCCAAATGGCGAGCTCCTGCTCCCACACCACCATTTCCTGAGGGTGTATTCTACCACGCCTGAGCAGTGCATTCCGATGTTTCAACGCACGCCGGTTACGCTTCCAGATTCCCAAAAAGTCATGTTTCACGTGAAACACTCCCCAATCGAGAAACTCACGGCGACCAGCAGGAGAACCTTCAAGCAGTCGAAAAGCGTCAGGGTTGATTAGCTGCAACGGCATCGCTTCGACTAGCTCTGCCAAGCGGGCGTTTTTATCTCCCTTCAGACGAAGCTCTAGCTCTCTCTGGGCACGCAAACGGCGCACGCCAAGGGTAATCTCAGGCTCACCGCTTAACCGTCCGTACAGTGTCATATGCGGCTTATCGGCTTGAATGGCGTGTTTCAACTGCCGCGTACGGAACGAACGCCCCATACCTAGAATATGCACGCCTTCGAGAAGGCTGGTTTTACCACTGCCATTGGCGCCACTAATAACGTTAATACGTGATGAGGGCGTCATTTCGACTGGCTGGAGGTTACGCAAACCATGGAAATTAAGCAGTGTCAGGCTCATCCTATTATCACCACTTAAAATAGTCCGCAAATAGAGAGTATTGCACCCAATGAGGAAGCGGCGCTTCTGCTACCAGAAGCGCCGCTAATGTAGCTTGCATATGCAATGCTATGATCCAAAGACCTTTTACAGGCGCATCGGCATAACGACATAGAGTGCATCACCACCGCCTGGCTCTTCAAGCAGTGCACTGCTATTGGGGTCGGCCAGGGTAATCTGCACGCGCTCTTCGTTCAGCACCGTCAGCACATCGACTAGATAGCCAACGTTAAAACCGACCTCCATCGCGCCGCCGTTATACTCAACAGCGATATTTTCCTCGGCTTCTTCCTGCTCCGGGTTGTTGGCCATTACTTTAAGGTTGTTTTCCTCAAGGTATAGCCGGACGCCACGGTATTTTTCATTAGAGAGAATAGCGGTACGCGAAAGCACTTGGCGCAGCGCGGCGCGTTCTGCAATCAGCACTTTATCGCCGTTGCGCGGCACTACGCGTTCATAGTCAGGGAATTTGCCGTCAATGAGCTTAGAGGTGAAGGTGAAATCGCCCGTGTGAGCACGTACATGGCTGGAGCCCAGCGTCAAGCTGACAGGCTCATCACTGTCATCCAGCAAGCGCGACAGCTCAAGGATACCCTTGCGGGGTACAATCAGCTTTTGTGACTGACTAACAGACACTTCAATCGGGCGTGAGCACATCGCCAAGCGGTGACCGTCAGTCGCGACCGTACGCAGCAGGTTGCTTTGGATTTCCAGCAGCATACCGTTGAGGTAATAACGTACATCTTGCTGCGCCATCGCAAATGAGGTGGCTTCAATCAGGTGCTTTAAGGTACCGCGAGGTACGCTGATTTCCTGACTGCCGTCCGCATCTTCTATATTGGGGAACTCGGCTACCGGAAGCGTCGACAGGGTAAAGCGTGAACGGCCACTGCGTAAGACCGCACGACCCTCTTCAACGGCTAGCTGAATATCGGATTGATCAGGCAGTGATTTACAAATATCCATCAGCTTGCGAGCAGGCACCGTTGCTGCACCCGCCTGATCAACCTGGCTGGCCACCGTGCGCCCAACAAGCTCAACCTCTAAGTCAGTACCGGTAAGCGACACCTGGTCGCCCTCTACCTGAATCAGTACATTCGAAAGTACAGGTAGCGTTTGGCGGCGCTCGACAACACCTGCGACCAGAGTCAGCGGACGTAACAGCGCCTCTCGGGAAATCGAAAATTTCATCAATACTCCGGTTCTATATCCTGAAAGACCTGCGCGTAACAGGCCCGTCCCATAGGGTGGTTAACTGGTCAACAGGCGCAGCAGATTCTTGTAATCCTCACGAATATCCGCGCTCTCTTCCTGTAATGATTTCACTTTTCGGCAAGCGTGTAACACCGTGGTGTGGTCACGCCCACCAAAGGCATCGCCAATCTCGGGCAAACTATGATTGGTTAGCTCCTTGGCAAGCGCCATCGCCACCTGACGAGGGCGGGCAACCGAGCGTGAACGGCGCTTGGAGAGCAAGTCCGCTACCTTGATCTTGTAATACTCCGCGACCGTGCGCTGAATATTATCGACGCCCACCTGCTTGTCTTGAAGGGCCAACAAATCCTTCAGCGATTCGCGAATAAAGTCTTGGGTAATTGTTTTGCCCATGAAGTGCGAATCAGCGATGACCTTTTTCAATGCACCTTCTAATTCGCGCACGTTGGAACGAATTTTCTGAGCAATAAAGAAAGCTGCATCGTGAGGCAAATCGACCTTAGCTTGGTCGGCCTTTTTCATCAAGATGGCTACGCGGGTTTCAAGTTCCGGCGGTTCAATCGCGACCGTGAGCCCCCAACCAAAGCGTGATTTAAGGCGCTCCTCTACCCCACTGATCTCTTTCGGATAGCGATCAGAGGTAAGGATCATTTGCTGGCCACCTTCCAACAGTGCGTTGAAGGTATGAAAAAACTCTTCCTGGGAACGCTCTTTGCCGGCGAAAAACTGAATATCATCAATAAGTAATGCATCAACACTGCGATAAAAGCGCTTAAAGTCGTTAATCGCATTGAGCTGTAACGCCTTGACCATATCGGCGACAAAACGCTCTGAGTGCAGATAAACCACGCGGGCATTTTCGCGCCGCGTTGCCAGTGCATTACCCACGGCGTGCATCAAGTGAGTTTTACCAAGGCCCACGCCGCCATATAAAAACAGCGGGTTATAGGCGCCGCCGGGGTTTTCAGACACCTGGCGTGAGGCAGCGCGAGCCAGTTGGTTCGATTTACCTTCAACAAACGTATCGAAAGTAAAATTAGGATTTAGCCCACTGCCATGTTTCAGGCTGCCCTCTACCTGTACCTGACGCTCATTGTTACGCCGACTGGGAGCTTCATCACGCAGCCTGTCTATTTCACGCTCATCGGCAATATCGCCGCGCGGAGGCGTATGAACAGCCGGTGCCGAAGGACGCGATGGAGAAGCCGATACGGGGTTGCCTAAGTCGCGATGCTGAGGAGCTTGCGTTGCCGGGCGGCGGCTACCTACCGTCAAACTCACTTTCGGCGGCTTGGCTGGCGCGAGCTCACGCATTAGTTCACTAATACGCTTGGCATACTTATCGCTCACCCAATCGCGCACAAAGCGATTCGGCGCCAATAAGCGCAGCTCGTTGGACTCTCCTTCTTCTGCCTGCAGCGGGCGTATCCAGGTATTGAACTGCTGTGAATTCAGCTCATCCTGCAGGTTGTCCAGGCACTGTTGCCAAAGCGTCAGTGACACTCATCTCACCATCGGTTGAAAACGGCCGACCATTGTAGCGCCCAAAGCTTCGGTTATCCACACGGGTTTAAGCTTGAATATTGCCCTGTGGACAACTTGCAGTGAGCCTACGGGAAAACCGTGTGGAGGAACGGGGATAATTAACAAGAAAGCGACTTACGTTTGGGTTAAACACATCTAGTTAACATCTTGTAGACTGTTTATACGGAACTTACACACAGATTTTTTATGATTATAGGCTATTGATAAATAATAATTAAAACAACTTATCCACAAATAGTATCCCCACTATTAATAACAACAGGTTTAGAACTACCTATTAGTAATAATAGCGAGAGTGTTGTTTGCTATATCCATCGCTGCCAGCATGGCCGCAATGACGCCACAACGCTTTTTATGCAAGGAAAAATTGCACCCAGCAAAGGAAGTCTCTACAATTTCCGGTCTTGAATTGAATCTCCCCGGCTAGTTCCTCACTGGACCGGGCTTTTTGGAATTCACTTTCCGTCCTAAACCACGTGGGAATAACGAGTTATGAAACGCACTTTTCAACCTAGCGTTCTCAAGCGCAAGCGCGCGCATGGCTTCCGTGCTCGTATGGCAACCAAAAACGGTCGCGCCGTCCTCGCACGTCGCCGTGCCAAGGGCCGCAAGCGTCTGAGCGCCTGATCTCGGATTGCGTGTGCCGCAGCAAGGCTTTCCCCGGCAATTACGGTTACTAAATGCTGGGGATTTCAGTCACGTGTTTGAGCAAGCCGACCTGAAAGTGCATGGCAAAGGTATGATGGCGTTAGTTCGCTTGAGTACTCGGGGATACCCCCGCCTTGGACTGGTAGTCAGCAAAAAAAATGTCAAACGCGCCGTAGATCGCAACCGTTTCAAGCGTCTCGTTCGAGAATCTGTCCGTCTTCGTCAAGATCACTTACCCTCTGTGGATATCGTGGTGCTTGCCCGACGCGGCGTTCAGGATATCGACAACGACACCTTGCATCGCCAGTTACACGGCATGTGGAAGCGACTTCAGCGTGACGCACAGGCGGTGATCGCAGCACCAACGCCAGAGCGTGACACGTGACCTTTGGTGCACACCTCGCCGCTCGACCTCGGCCTGCCGCCTGGCAGGCTTTCGTGTGTCAAGGGTCGAGTAAATGACACTGCGCCATTAGCATGTTCACCACCCAGCGGGCAGAACCCTCATGGACGTAAAACGACTTTTATTACTGATTCCACTAGCCGTACTGGCGTACTTGCTAGTCGTCCAGTGGAATCAGGATTACGGGCAGCCGAATTACGATTCAGTGCCTGAAACGACTCAACGCAGTAATTCAGCACCATCTAGCAATTCAGTACCATCCAGCAATGTTGACGATGGCGAGGGCGGCTTAGCCGTTCCGAGTACCACATCGCAGCCAAATGCGGTTGGTGAAGGTATTCCTGGCGATACTGAAAGCGAAACGTCTAGCCGTGATTTCATTGCCGTAACGACCGATGTTCTTGATGTACGCATTGATCCACACGGTGGCGATATTGTTTATGCCGCTTTACCGCAACACAAACTTTCCCTCGACTCAGAGCGGAACTACGTGTTGTTGTCGGATAACAGCAGCCGTAGCTACGTGGCCCGTTCAGGCCTTCAGCTTGATGGCCAGGCAAGCCGCATCGCGTTCACGCCCGAAAATACCGACTATCGGTTAGGCGATAACGATGAAGAACTGAGCGTCGATCTGACCGCCGACGTTAACGGCGTCGAGGTGATTAAGCGCCTCACGTTTGAGCGCGGCAGTTATGCGGTCAACGTCAATTACTACCTAGCCAATAACACCGATGCACCGGTCAGTGCGCGCTTTATTGGCCAGTTAGCACGCGATAATAGCCCGGATCCTTCAAGCGGCGTTTCAATGGGTATGAACTCCTATCTGGGGGCTGCCTACTCAACGCCGGATGCACGCTACGAAAAGATCGACTTCGAGGATATTCAAGCCAGTAACTTTGAAAATCGCGAAGCCCTGGGCGGATGGATTGCGATCATTCAGCACTACTTTGTATCGGCATGGGCACCTCCACAGGATCAGCTAAACCTTTACTACGTTACCACCGACTCAAGTAATCGTAACGTCGTAGCCTTTGCTGGCCCGACTAGCAGTATTGCTGCAGAAGGCGAAGCCACGTTAGGTGCTACCCTTTATATGGGGCCGAAGATTCAGGACTACCTAGAGCAGGTGGCACCTAACCTTCGCTTAACTGTGGATTACGGCTGGCTATGGTTTATCGCCAACCCCCTCTTCTGGTTGCTGGATAAGATCCACGACATCGTCGGTAACTGGGGCTGGTCGATTGTATTGCTAACGGTACTGGTTAAGACCGTACTGTTCCCGCTTTCCGCCAAAGCGTACAAATCCATGGGCCGTATGCGTAAGCTTGGCCCTGAAATGCAGCGCCTGAAAGAGATGTATGGCGACGATCGTCAGAAGATGTCGCAAGAGATGATGAAGTTCTACCAGAAGGAGAAGATCAATCCGCTGGGGGGCTGTCTACCTATTGTGATTCAGATGCCGGTCTTCATCGCGCTTTACTGGATGTTGCTGGAATCGGTCGAACTGCGACACGCACCTTTTATCTTCTGGATTCAGGATCTATCGGTGAAAGATCCGTACTTCATTCTGCCGATCTTGATGGGTATTTCGATGTTTGTTCAGCAAATGTTGAACCCGACGCCCCCGGATCCGATGCAGGCGAAGATCATGAAGATGCTCCCCATCATCTTTACCTTCTTCTTCCTGTGGTTCCCGGCGGGTCTGGTCATCTACTGGGTGGTCAACAACATCATTTCGGTGGCGCAGCAGTACTACATTACGCGCAAAATCGAGAATGACCCGACCATCGGCAAAGGCATGAAGACCAAATAGCCTGCCGTGGTATTTGAAGCCTTCAGACCCCCGCCCAGTGCGGGGGTCTGGCGTTTTAAAGACGACAAACTCACACTGTACGCATCCATTAAAGAGGCTCGCCATGGTTGAACGACTTTATACTCAGGATACGATTACCGCATTGGCTACCCCTCCTGGACGCGGTGGTGTTGGTATCATTCGCGTCTCAGGGCCTGCCTGCCGCGCTATCGCCGAGGCCATGCTCGGTCACTGCCCCTCACCGCGTTACGCCCACTACGGCCCCTTCCAGGGCGCTGACAGCATTATTGATGAAGGCCTCGCCCTGTTCTTCAATGGGCCCCATTCGTTTACCGGTGAGGACGTCCTGGAATTACAGGGCCACGGCGGCCCCATTATTATGGATATGCTGTTGGAGCGCTGTGTGGCTCTCGGCGCACGTCTAGCGCGCCCTGGCGAGTTTTCTGAACGGGCTTTTCTCAACGACAAACTTGATCTGGCCCAGGCAGAAGCTATCGCCGATCTGATCGATGCCACTTCCCGTTCAGCGGCCGAAAATGCCGTGCGCTCGCTCCAGGGGGAGTTTTCGAAGCGCGTGTCAGCGTTGGTGCAGCGGCTGATCGAGCTACGTGTTTACGTTGAAGCGGCGATTGATTTCCCTGAAGAGGAGATCGACTTTCTTGCCGACGGCCATGTGGCTGAGCACTTGAACAATGTTCAGCAAACGTTAATCGACGTGCGCCAGGCAGCAGGCCAAGGCGCACTGTTACGCGAAGGCATGAGCGTAGTCATTGCCGGGCGGCCCAATGCGGGTAAGTCGAGCCTGCTGAATGCGCTGACCGAACAAGATACCGCCATTGTGACGGATATCGCAGGCACGACCCGGGACGTACTCCGTGAGCATATCCATATTGACGGTATGCCGCTGCATATCATCGACACCGCCGGACTGCGCGATACACCCGATGCTGTTGAGAAGATCGGTGTAGCACGCGCCTGGGCCGAGATAGAGAAAGCTGATCGCGTACTGCTGTTAGTGGATGCCAGCACGACCGCCTCGACCGACCCCATGGCCATCTGGCCCGAGTTTGTCGCTCGCCTGCCCGATCAGAAGCGCTTGACGTTAGTACGCAATAAGATTGATACCAGTGCTGAACCGCCTGGATTAGATTTATCCACAACGCCGCTCACCGTACGTTTATCCGCTAAAACGGGCGAGGGTGTGGATAACTTAAAAGCACATTTAAAAGATGTCATGGGCTTTGCCGCCACCACCGAGGGTCGCTTCTCTGCCCGCCGACGGCATTTAGATGCCTTAGATCGTGCTATGGCAGCCCTTGATACAGGCCGCACTCAGCTTGATGGCTACGGCGCAGGCGAGCTGTTAGCGGAAGATCTGCGCGACGCCCAACAGGCATTGGGCGAAATCACCGGTGAATTCAGCGCCGATGATTTATTGGGCGAGATTTTCGGCAGTTTCTGCATCGGTAAATAAGAGAACTGCTCTTTACTCTCGTTACCAACACTACTCTCCCACCCACCAATCCGCCTGATAGCGACTAGAAGAACCTAGTAACGGGGTAATTTCAGCCATTGCTGCGGCTAGTCGTTCATCCAAACCCCAGGGTGGGTTAATCACCAACATACCGCTGCCAAACATACCGTGAACCTGCTCACCGGATTCACGCAGCAGCAGTTCGCTGCGCCATATTTTGCGCTGACCGCTCTCTTGCAAGGCATCTAATAGCGTGTGATGGTGACCAGCGGGTAGCAGCGGATACCAGATCAATACTACGGCATGGCGCGCTTTCTCCAGCGTATAAGCGACGGTATCGGCTACTTCCAGGTATTCCACTTTGCGCTCATAGCTGGGGTCGATGAGCACACATAGCCGTGGCGTTATCGCGGGCAACATGGCCTCCAGCCCCGCCAGTCCATCGCCAAACACACGCTGGGCGTTAGCTGGCAACTCCTGGGTAGAAAGTTGCTCGTGCTCGCCGGGGTGCAGCTCAAACAGCCGCAGTTGATCCTGCTCACGCAACGAATGACTCAGCCACCAGGGAGAGCCTGGGTAGTGCGTCAGGGTTGCTGAGGAGCCTTGAGCAGAGGCTATCGCTGCTTGCCACTCTATCAGCAACGGATCGTTTAGCTCATTGCGGGCTTGCCACAGCGGCCCTATGCCTTCGCGATACTCTTGCAAGCGTTGTGTCTCTTGCGCATTAAGGGGATAGAGCCCTCGTCCCGCATGAGTATCGATATATGTAATAGCCGTTTTTTTACGTAATAAATAATCAATCACCGCGTAAAGTGTCAGATGTTTATGCACATCCGCAAAATTACCGGCATGGTAGGCATGTTGATAGGACAGCATGGAGACTCATCAGAAAGTGAATAAAAAAGCCCGCTATGTGAGCATAGCGGGCTTTAGTCGGCAACAGCCAGGTTAATTCAAGAACGTATTAACCTTGACCATTACCGGTAGGGGTTAGGGTAATTTCAACGCGACGGTTCTGGGCACGACCCTGCTCATTGTCATTACTGGCCACTGGCTGAGTAGCGCCATAGCCCGAGGTATTAAGACGCGTGGACGAAACGCCATTCTGGGTGAGGTAGCTCGATACGGCTTGAGCGCGACGCTCGGAGAGACGCTGGTTGTAGCTAGCATCGCCGGTGCTATCGGAGTGGCCTGCGATACTAACGCGGGTGTCTTGGTACTGAGTAAGAACATTAGCGACTTCATTAAGAGAGCCGCGCGCTTCGCTGGTCAGCTCAGCAGAATCAAAGCCAAAGGTAACGCCACTGGGCATATTGAGCACGATATCGTCGCCACGGCGATCAATCTCAATGCGCGATCCTTGCAAGTTTTCACGCAGTTGCTGCTCTTGGCGATCCATGTAAACACCAATGCCAGCACCGGCTGCCGCACCGACAGCCGCACCAATCAGTGCACGGTCACGGCGGCTAGTACTACCGTCGCCAGACAGCGCACCGGCAGCGGCACCCACAGCAGCACCAATACCAGAGCCCATCGCGGTGCTGGAGCGCTGCGTTTGGCCACCGTAAGGGTCCGATGTGGCGCAACCTGCTAATAAAATAGCGGCTGCCAGCGGTGTCAGTAGTCGAGAAATACGCATCACTCACTCCTTGTTTATGTTCGGGACATCTGTTTATCCATTACTGGTCAATCTTCACTAATTAAAGCCAGCAACTCGTTCAAGAATAATAGACCTTGAGGCGATGCACGCAGTTTTTCAGGCATTTGCATCAAAAGTCCTTTTTTCTCGGCGCTTTGTAAACGCGTAAGTAACATATCAGAAGAGAGCCCGGTATTGGCGTTCCATGTCTCTAGCGACACCCCGTCAGTGAGTCGTAGAGCATTCATAGCAAACTCCAACGGTAGCTCGTCCGCTGATATAACCTGCTTACCCGCTATAAAGCCACGCAGGTCATCCATGCGCTTTAAATAAGCATCCGGCTGGCGGGTTTTCCAACGCCGCTCAATACGCCACTCACCATCTGGGTCAATATGGCTTAGCTTGCCATGGGCCCCGGCGCCAATCCCAAGGTAGTCGCCAAACTGCCAATAATTAAGGTTATGCAGACTCTGACGACCAGCGGTTGCATAGGCCGAAATTTCGTAGCGCTTAAACCCGGCCTGCTCCAAAAGCCGATGACCGCTGTCTTGGATATCCCAGAGTGCTTCTTCCTCAGGCAACGTCGGTGGATGGGAGTGAAAGGCCGTATTCGGCTCGAGGGTAAGCTGGTACCAGGAGAGATGCTCCGGCGCTAACGACAGCGCTTGGACAATATCATCCATCGCCAGTTGAGGCGTCTGACCAGGCAAGCCATGCATAAGATCAATGTTAATATTTGTAAAACCCGCTTGGCGCGCCTGCGTGACCGCAGTGACCGCTTCGTCACCGCTATGAATGCGTCCCAGGGCATGCAGTTGATCGGGCTGAAAACTTTGAATACCTAGCGATAAACGATTAATGCCTGCCTGTCGGTAACCGATAAATCGCGCCTGTTCCGTGGTGCCGGGATTTGCCTCCAAGGTAATCTCGATGTCATCAGCAAACGGCAAACGGGCTTCAATCTCGCTCAGTAAACGCTCATAAAACCAAGGCGACAGCAGGCTGGGTGTCCCGCCACCGATAAAGATTGTCTGAATTTCTCGCCCAGCCGCTAAGGCTAGATCGCTATCCAGGTCTTGTAACAATGCGTCAAGGTAAGCGGCTTCAGGTAAATCGCGAGGCGTAAAACCGTGTGTACCCGGCTCATGGGAGTTGAAATCACAATACGGGCATTTACGTACACACCAGGGTGTGTGGATATAAAGAGATAGCGGCGGCAACGTATCAACCATGCGCCACCTGCAGTAACTCCACCAAGCCTTGCAGCGCGCGTCCACGGTGACTAAGGCGATTTTTACTGTCACTCGGCAACTCGGCAACGCTCATGCCCTGGTCGGGTAGCCAGAAAAGCGGATCATAACCAAACCCCTCTTTCCCCCGTGGATGGGCGAGAATTTCGCCTTCCCAACTGCGTTGCACAATCACCGGCACTGGGTCTTTCGGGTGACGTAAATAAACAAGTACGCACCAATATCGACCACTACGCTGTCCTTCTGCGCAATCGCTTAATGCAGCTAACAGTGTCTGATTATTTTTTTCATCACTTCTAGGCTCGCCGCCATAACGCGCCGAGTAGATACCTGGTGCGCCGTTCAGCGCATCCACCTCGAGCCCTGAATCGTCAGCGAGAGCTGGTAAACCGCTAACAAGGCTCGCCTGGCGGGCTTTTAACAGTGCGTTCTCGACAAAGGTTAACCCCGTTTCTTCTACTTCGATAACACCAAAATCCGCCTGGGCCCGGACATCGAAACCTAAAGGAGAGAGTAGTTGATTGAATTCTCTCAATTTTCCAGCATTTCCACTGGCAAGAACAAAGGTATTGACGGCAGCCATAGTACGTACTCCAAACAGAAGACCTCCAGTCTACGCGCTCATAGATCGTATCAAAAGCTGCCAAAATGTTACTAAGTGTATCTTGATATGCTACTTAACTTTATGCTTATTAAAATATAAGCATTTGTTTTAAATGAAATTATATAATTTAAGCGCGAATGCTGACGAGTCTAGAGCATTTTATTACCAATTTTCTAATAACAAAACTTTACGAAACGTATCTTATGAGCAACACTTAAAGAGTTACCTGCTCACTCTTTCTGTTCACGAGGATCAATCAATGTCGCAGGAAAAGCCTATCGGTGCGGTGTATTTGGTTACCGAAAAAAGTCCGCAAGTTCAACTATTTGCTGAGTACTTGAACAAGCAAACCGGCTGTCAAATTAGTATCCATTCCCCCCAAGTGATATTACCTGTTTCCGTGTCCGGCAACGTGTTGATCCTTATTGATAGTGATCATATTGGGATTGATGCACTGCCAGAGTGGCAAGACAACTTACCCGATGCGTTAACTAAAACGCCCCTGGCAGCCTTCAATATTCATGATATGGATCATGCCCTCGAAGCACTTTCATGCGCTCAGTTAAAAGGCGTGTTTTATCGCAATGAAAGTCTGGAGGTCATCTGTAAAGGTATACACGCGTTGCTCGAAGGGGAGCTATGGATGTCGCGTGATTTAATGGCCCGTTTGATTCTGTTTTATCGCAAATACCAAAGTAATGCTTTCCGTCCAGCCTGCGGGCTAACTAACCGGGAGATGGAGATTATTTCTCTACTCAGCGCCGGCTCATCCAATCAACAAATTGCTGAAAAGCTATTTGTAAGCGAACACACCGTTAAGTCTCATCTTTACAATATATTTCGCAAAATCAACGTTCATAACCGTATTCAGGCACTCAATTGGATTCATCAAAACTTGGGCCCCATTTTGCCCAATGTTGAAACCGCGCGAAGTTTACAACGTCATGCATAGAGCGTAGCTGGGGGGAGGATTATGAAAACACTGCGCTATATCTTCTGTTATTTCTTTTTTGGGGTATATGTATTACCTACATCTGCCGAAGAAAACACAGAGCCTGTATCTCCCTCTGCCGGTGAGCAAGCATCTGCTGCCAAAGAACAAGCGGCTATAGATGCAATCAATCAGCTTTCTGGTCCTGATGGCGCCGAAGCAGAACAACCTACTCCAGGCGGTAGCGAATTAACCGGTGTCATGGTTGATCGCACCATCACCATGGCAGGCAAGACCTTCTACCGCGCCTTTAGTCAGCGGGCTATGGATAACCTCATTATCGGTAATGCCACGATCACTATTCAAGAACGCCCCGACGCCCGTTGGGGTAGTCAAATAGCCATTATGGAAGGCAATCGAATGTACTTCAGAACGCAGCTTTCTCCCAAAATTAGCGAAGCTGATCGGGTCGCGGGAGAAGCCGTGCAAACAGTTGAGGAAGCTCTCATCCGGCAGCAGCTGGCAGCTACCCTCACTCCAGACAAAGACTTGGGAAGAGAGGAGTTATTCTAATGAAAACTAGCGTAAAGATTAGCTGCGCAGCTTTTGCCGCCGTAATGGGAATAGCAACTAATGCGCATGCGGGTGAATTGATCTATCAGCCAATTAATCCCTCTTTTGGTGGCGACCCATTTGTAGGAAGTTATCTACTAGGTAAAGCGCAAACACAAGACACCACTACTGATCCCAATGTACGAAGTGGCCAAACAATCTCTTCAACTGAACGCTTATTACAAAGCCTAGAAAGCCGATTAATATCGCAACTCATTTCTGATGTAAGCCGGGGTGAAGTTAGTGAGGGAAGTTTCGACAGCGATGAGTTTGGCGTTGTGGTTAGTGATACCAGCGGACAGTTGGTTGTTAGGGTCGTTGATAAGCTCACAGGAGATGTAACGGAGATCAGCGTTGGTGGTCTATTCAACCCTTAACATTAAAAAGCATCGACCACTAATGAGCAAAATAACGACTACCGCTCTCAGTTTGTCAGGGGATCAACATGAAAATTATTGCCTCAATTGTCATCGCTAGCCTGCTGAGTGGCTGTGCAGGAATGGTGGCAACATCAGAGAATTTAGAAGGCGCTGAAGCCACACTCACCCCAAGGGGGGCTACGTATCAAGATCTTATATCGCTCCCTGCACCCGCCGGTAAGATTTTTGTCTCTGTGTATGATTTTCGCGACCAAACGGGCCAATACCGCCCCGCGCCCGCGAGCACCTTTTCTACCGCGGTAACACAAGGAGCAGCCGCAATGCTCACGGGATCACTGGCTGATTCTGGCTGGTTCACACCGCTTGAGCGTGTCGGTCTACAAAACTTATTAACCGAGCGGCGTATTATCCGTGCGGAATTTGAACGCTTTGGCCAACCCGATACGCTGCCATCGTTGAGGGCTGCATCGGTTATGTTAGAAGGCGGCATTATTGCCTACGAATCAAACGTACGTACTGGCGGCGCTGGGGCAGAATATTTTGGCATTGGGGCGTCTGGTCAGTACCAGGTAGATCAAGTCACGGTTAATTTACGCGCGGTAGAAATATCAACCGGTGAAATATTAGCCAACGTCACCACCACCAAAACCATTTACTCCAAAGAGTTGCGTGCTGGTGTGTATCGATTTATCGACTTTAGCCGTTTGCTAGAAGCCGAGGCAGGGATTACAGCTAACGAGCCTGTCCAATTAGCAGTGATGTCAGCAATTGAGTCCGCCGTGATACATCTGATAGCTAGAGGCATTGAAAATCGGCTGTGGAACCTAGCACCGGGGACTAGCATTCAAGAGTCAATATTGAATGACTATTTGAATGCCCCTATCCCGATGCTGTAACTACTTATAAGGGAACACTATAAAAAATAAGGAAAGATTTAAGGGCCGCTCATAGAGTGGCCTTTTCATATTTTAAATAACGCTAAAATATAAAACATCTAATTTATTGGTTATCATTTTTTTAACCCATTTAGACAAAAAAACACTAAAAATCTAATCACAACAATAACAAAAATCATTATGGCGCTTTTTTCCATATAGTCCACACTAAACACATGAAACAAAAAGACACAAAAAGTTTCAAAAAGGAAGAGACATGATACCTTCAAGCCACAAACCAGCAATTAGCAAAACAAGTGCCAAACGCTACTTAGCTCTGTTAATCACAGCGGGTTTGTTAATAAGTAATGCGGCTGTCTCAGAAGCTGAAATAAGCATAAGTCAATCAAGAGTCAATCAGTATACAACAAAAATAAATACTTTATCTCTTCAAGGCAACATTAGCATTATTGAGCAACAAGGTAATTATAATCAAGCTAGCGTCATCCAGTCGCGCTCAGCTAGCTATCAATTTGCTAATTTCTCAAAAATTTATCAGCGCGGCAATAACAACCTAGCAAATATTTCTCAGTCCAATGGCAATAACGTTGGGGTGATATGGCAAGTGGGAAACAACCATAACGCTAATATTTCCCAACAAGGAAACAGTCTTTCATTCCAAGCTGATATCTACCAACTGGGTTTCAGCGGAGACGTGACGATTTCACAATCGGGCAGTGGCCTACGCGGTGTAAGTGTCCAGCAACAAAACTACTCGGGCAACGCACGACCGGTCACTATCGATACCTACTGAGTCGCCACCTGCCTCTCAGTAAACAACCAAAGCAAGTTGATCAAAAACAGGGGAAACACCATGAAACTGCAACTAACCGCACTCGGCGCTGCCATTGCATTATCTAGCAACATGGCTATGGCACAAACTGTTACATCTCCCAACAACCTGGATTATATTGGTGCTGAATCGTCTCCTCCTAGCTACGGTGTCGATAATAAGAATAGCAATTTTGACAACGCTACATGGGTGGGTGGTTTACCTGCACGCATTACATTCCAAGCTACTACCAACGGCCAAAGTTTTGGTAGCGAACTTAGTAGCATGGGTGGAAGTACTGCCTTTGGCGAAAATAAAAGTTTAATTGAACAGGAAACACAAAGCGGAGGGCCTTCTATCGGTAACTCTGCAAGTGTTGTTCAGATCAACGGTACGGATAACGATTCCTCAGTGGATCAAAACAAGCAGCAGCAAGGGGATGCCTTGGAGGCTGAAGTTGTACAAAGTGGTAACGAAAACCGCTCAGATATTAGCCAAGATCTAAGCTATGGTGCTATTGCCAAAGTCTACCAGACAGGTAACGGAAATCTGTCGCGCATTGATCAGCTCGGGGCCGATAGCAATGGTGCTGAAGTAACTCAAACGGGTGATAACCATCGCTCAATCGTAGAACAAGGTACAAACCCAGGTGGCGCTCAGAATAATAACGCCTTTGTTACACAAACCCTTATGGATAGTCAAAGCTTTGTTCGTCAACAGTGGGACGGCAACTTGGCTGTTGTAGCTCAAGACGGCACCAGCGGCATGAGCCAAATCTGGCAACAGAGTGATAATAACGTGGCCAAGCTGTGGGACACTGGCGCATACAACGGTTCCTATATCCGTCAGGGTGTTTCTGGAACTAGTGATTACAACGATGCCAATGTTGAACAGAGCGGAGAATACAACGACTCTTACATATCTCAATCAGTAGGGGATTTCAACGAGGCTGATGTCATTCAGTCGGGCGATTATGGTAAATCTGATATTGTTCAAACTGGTCGTCAAAACGAAGCAGACGTAGATCAAAGCGGTGGTGGTGACATCTCCTGGGTAATCCAGAATGGTAATAATCAGTATGCAAAGGTTGAACAGACCGGAAGCGGTACTGCTGAAGTAGAATTCAACGAGTCGTATATTATGCAGACTGGCGGCGGCACGCATTCTGCTGATGTATATCAGAATCACTACCCAACCAGCGGCTATAACAATGTTTCAACGATTACACAGCTCGGTTCAACAATGGGCAATGCTACTGTCGTCCAAAATGGCGCAGGTAACCGCGCTTCAACCATTCAGAACTAACCTTTAAACTCTAACTGATTAGGTTCAGAATAATACAGTAGACCGCCTCTTTTCAGGGGCGGTTTTTTTATTAACGAATCGATACCGTCAACGTCCCTCCCTTGCCCTGGGTAGAAGAGCGCGTCCGGTTGCTGCCCTTTTGTATATCCACTTCTAGCCGTTCATCGTCACTTAACAACTTTACCGTACCTTCTAGCGCTGTGCCTTCGAAAGTGAACTCAGCGGGTACTGTGCCTCGGGTTTCAGGGTACTCGATGGTGTCGCCTTCGTGGGTAATCCGCCACTCGGCTGAAAACTCAGCCCCCGGCGAACCGCTCATGGTGATATGGATCTGGGTCATGTCCTGCTCCTGAAGCGACTGTGCAGCGAGCGGAAAGCAGGCTATCAGCCCCGCTACGCAGATCACATATCGCCAAACTGTTGGTCGCATCATGATTGTAAGTCTCATCTAAGCCAAGAGCCGCTCAAAATGAGCGGCTCTTGCAGTATAGCGGACTTTTAGTTACTCACCGTTACATAACGGCAAAGGCTTTCTCCGCGGCATCCAGCGTTAGCTGAATATCCTCGGGTGTATGAGCGCTGGACATAAAGCCCGCCTCAAAAGCAGAAGGCGCCAGGTAAACGCCGTGATCAAGCATTGCGCCAAAGAAGCGGCGGAAGGCATCCGGGTTACAGGCGGTGGCTTGGGCAAAGTTATCCACACGGCTTTGAGAGGTGAAAAAGAGCCCAAACATGCCCCCCGCCGACTGCGTCATCATCGGCACGCGTGCCGCATTGGCACGCTCCTGAAGCCCCGTACAAAGCGTATTGACCCGCTGTGTCAGCGCATCGTGAAAGCCCGGTACCTGTAGCTTGGTCAGTAGTGCAATGCCTGCGGCCATGGCCAGCGGGTTACCCGACAATGTCCCCGCCTGGTAAACCGGCCCCAGGGGAGAAATATTTTGCATTATCTCGCGCTTGCCACCAAAGGCACCTACCGGCATGCCACCACCGACAATTTTACCCAAGCAGGTTAGGTCGGGCACGATACCGTAGTGGGCTTGAGCGCCCCCCAATGCCACTCGAAAACCGGTCATCACTTCGTCAAAAATCAGCACGCTGTCGTACTCGTTACATACCCGGCGCAACGTTTCCAAAAAACCTGGTTGCGGGGGAATGCAGTTCATATTACCAGCAACGGGCTCGACGATAATGCAGGCAATTTGATCGCCAATCTCGTTAAAACACGCCTCTACCCCTTCAGGGTCGTTAAACGAGAGAGTAATGGTGTGTTCAGCCAGCGACGCGGGCACGCCCGGCGAGCTAGGCTCACCGTGGGTAAGTGCCCCAGAACCGGCTTTTACCAACAGCGAATCAGAGTGGCCATGGTAGTTCCCTTCAAACTTTACGATCTTATCGCGGCCGGTGGTGCCGCGCGCCAGGCGTATCGCCGACATGGTGGCTTCGGTGCCCGAACTGGTCATGCGCACCATATCCATGGAAGGAATCATCTCGCAGATCAAATCTGCCATGGTGGTTTCAACCGCGGTAGGCGTACCGAATGACAGGCCGTTATCTAATCGCGCCCGCACGGCTGCCAATACATCCTGGTCAGCGTGCCCGGTAATCATTGGTCCCCAGGACCCCACATAATCCACGTACCGATTGCCTTCGACATCGAATAGAAACGCGCCCTGGGCACGCTCTATAAAGACCGGCGGGCGGTGGAGCCCTTTAAATGCCCGGACGGGAGAGTTTACGCCGCCTGGGATATGGCGACTGGCAAGATCAAACAATTCAGCTGATGTGGTCATGGCATCCTCTCGGTCAATGGCAGATAGAAGATAGGATTAAAAACGAACAGGCCGTGAAAAACGGCTGGGCAAACACTGGCCACTCGGCGGCTGAAAGCCTTGTGACAGGCTCTGCCAGGTAAAGTGCTGCGCCTGTTCACACGCTGTTGGTAAGCGCTCACCAACAGCAAGACGAGCCGCAATGGCTGAGGCTAGCGTACAGCCAGAGCCATGAAACAGTTCAGGCAAACGTGGCCACTGCCACTGGCGAGTGGTATCGGGTGAGTGCAGGGTGTGCACGACTTGCTGATCATTACCGGGCAGCGGATCGTCAGTGGCCGTCACTAGAATTGCTTGGCAGCCCTGTGACATCAACGCCACCGCACGTGCCGTATCATCAAAAGGGGTGACGATGTCTGGTGTCAGTTGACAAAGCTCAGCACGATTGGGCGTTAAGATATCCACAAGCGGTAGCAAGCGATCGATGAACAGCCGACGTAAACCGGGTGTGGATAACTCAGTTCCACCACCAGCCTTAAATACCGGGTCCGCCACCACAGGAATGCCTGGAAAGCGGCGGATAATTTGTTCCGCTGCACGCAAGGTAGCTTCATCGGCGAGCAAGCCAATTTTAATCGCCGCCACTTGCATCTCGCCAAGTACCTCGGCCATTTGGCGCATCGCGGTAGGATCAGCGGGAATCACACGCGTCACATTGTGGCAATTTTGAACCGTCAGCGCAGTAGGGATCGTTACCGCCCAGCCACCACAAGCGGCAATGGCTTCGCTATCAGCCACTAAGCCTGCGCCGCCGGTGGGGTCGTGTCCCGCTAATACCAATACGACAGGCGGAAGTGGTTGGCGCATCAAAAGGGCTTCACAACGGCTAATAGTATAATCGCCACTAGCGCAATCACCGGCGCTTCGTTAAACCAGCGGAAAAACACATGGCCTTTGGTGCAACGATCCTGGGCAAACTGCTTTAAATAAATCAAACAAACATGATGATAGCCAATGAGCAAAACCACCAACGCCAACTTGACGTGCATCCAACCCTGGCTAAACCATTCGGGCACTAAATAGAGCATCCAGCCACCAAACAGCAGTACCGCAATCATCGATGGCGTCATGATTCCACGGTAAAGCTTGCGTTCCATGGTTTTGAAATACGCCATTGCTTGGCCATCACCGTTATCTCGCGCGGTGGCGTGATACACATACAAGCGGGGTAAATAAAACAGTGCGGCGAACCACGTCACCACTGCCATCAAGTGAATAGCCTTCACCCATAGGTACATTGTTGCTCCTTAAAATGGTCAATCCTTTTCGCGTGGCTCATTCGCTCGTAAATCATGCTCTCGTAGATAATTATCGCGAGTGTCAGCGCCACGGGGATCTGTATAGTGATAATAACGCTCAATGGCGCCACGGGTGATAATACCTGAAATACGCTGCTGTTTAGGGCGGTAACCGTGTACCACATAGAGTGCCCCCAGCGCGTTATCCTGCAGCTTCAAGAATGCTTCGGAAAGCGTTGCTTGCAAGCCAATCGGCGCAAGCTCCAAACGCTGCCCAGGAATTTCCAGCAGATCAATCAATTCATCCTCGGGCGGTTCTTTACCCTGCAGCGCTTCATCGTGTTCAAGTAACCACCGCGCCAGTTCAGCGGCTTTGAGCGCCAGCACCGGTTTTTCCTCGCTGGAGCGCTCAATCACCAACCACACCGGGTTTGTTTCCAGCAGGTGGCGTGCCTGATCAGGGGTAATCATCCGCTCGGTACGCACCAGTTGCCGCTCCATCACCGCTGGCACCGAAACCCGTGAGAGCGCTTGCATCAACGGCTGCTGAAGTGGATGCAGCCCATAACGCACCGTGCTGATAAAGAACCCTTCACAGCCAGTTAACTGCCGTGACGTCAAACACGCAACCACCACCGCCAGCATTCCAGGGAGCATGATACTCGGCGTATGGGTTAACTCCAAAAGCGCCATCAGCGCCGCAAGAGGAGCTTGCAGAACGGCCCCCATCATTGCCGCCATACCTAGCATGGCGTAAATCCCCGGGTCAGCGGCTTTGTCTGGCCACATCCAGCCCCCCAGCATACCAAACAGCGCGCCTGTAGCCGCTCCCACCACCAGCACCGGGCCAATAATGCCGATGGGTACACCGCCAGCAACGGTCAGCGCCGTTAGCAGTAGTTTGGCAATCATCAGCGCCAGCAGTACTTTAATTTCCAACTGATTATTGAGCGCTGCCGCCACGCTGTCATAACCGATGCCCTGCACCTGGGGGAACCACCAGGCAACGGCGCCAGTCGCCACGCCGACCAATCCAAGACGTACCCAAAGCGGCCAGTCCATAATTCGCTGACTGC
Organism: Halomonas sp. MES3-P3E; assembly: GCF_002836035.1. Lineage (NCBI taxonomy): Bacteria > Pseudomonadati > Pseudomonadota > Gammaproteobacteria > Oceanospirillales > Halomonadaceae > Halomonas > Halomonas sp. MES3-P3E. The sequence continues at coordinate 62,375 of NZ_PJBT01000002.1, forward strand.
GGGAAATATGGATAAACAGCCCCGCTAGCAAGCCAATCACCAACCCCGTCAGCACGATCCACGGAAGATTGATCAACGACCCCAGGGCCACTTCGGGAATGCGAAATGCGGGTTCATTACCGTAAGCCAACTGCGCCACCATCGCGCCCATGGTGGAGGCTAGGATGACGGGCATAAAGCTCATCAAGGTATACTCCATCATCACCACTTCCATGGCGAAGATCACCCCGGCAATCGGCGTATTAAAGGAAGCAGAAATGGCGGCTGCGGTTCCGCAAGCCACAAGTACTCTCAGGCTATTGTTGGGTAAGCGCATCTGCTGACCGAGACCACTGGCCGCTGCTGCCCCCAAGTGAATCGCCGGCCCCTCACGACCCGCAGAGAGGCCACCTAACACCACGACCACCCCGACCCACCACTGGTTCAACCAGTTACGCAGCGGAAAACGCCCTTGGTGATAGGTGAGACGCTCAATCACATGGCCTACACCCAGCTTGCGCGCTGCCGGTTTTTGCCGATACAACAGCACGCCCACTAGCGTCACCGCCAGCATGGGTAGCAGCGCACGTAACCAGGGCATCATATTTTCAAACGCCTCTGGGTCACCCTCCGTCATATAGAACGTGGCCCCTGCTTCCAGTAGCAGCCGAAACGCCACCATCACCGCGCCGGTAATAATCCCCGAGACAAGGCCCAGCAAGCAGAGTTGCGGCAAGGCGTCGACGTTGGCCAACTGACGACGAAAACTTTCTAACGTAAAATCCGATCGGGAAAAACGCGCCACAGCAATCTGCCTTGTTTTTGGTCTTAGTGTTCTTATCTCTTAATCCTCTTGTGTATCATAGCCCGATACACTTCGACAGCCCGCAGCAATCCGCTTAGGCTGATAACACCGCGTGTTGTCATCGCTGGTGGTGCAAACTGTGATGAAATACCTGTTCTGAAAATGTTTTGCGAAGCTCGCAAGGAGTGATTTGTGATTAAGGTCGGCATTGTTGGCGGTACCGGTTACACCGGCGTTGAGTTATTGCGGCTACTCGCCCAGCACCCTCATGTTGAGGTGGCCGCGATTACTTCGCGCTCGGAAACTGGCGTCAAGGTAAGCGATATGTATCCCAACCTGCGCGGCCATTACGATACGCTGGCCTTTAGCGAGCCGGATGCCAAACTGCTGGGCGCCATGGACGCGGTGTTCTTTGCTACGCCCCACGGTGTTGCCCACGCCCTGGCGGGCGAGCTTCTCGATAGCGGCACGCGGGTGATTGATCTCTCGGCCGACTTCCGGCTGCGCGATGCCGATGAATGGAGCCGTTGGTACGACCAGGCCCACGGCGCGCCGGAATTGTTGCAAGAGGCGGTATACGGCCTACCGGAAATGCATCGGGAAAAAATCAAAAACGCACGCTTAATTGCCGTGCCCGGCTGCTACCCCACGGCCGTTCAATTAGGCTATCTACCGCTGTTGGAAGCAGGTCTGATCGACCCAAGCCAACTGATTGCTGACTGTAAATCCGGGGTTACCGGGGCAGGCCGTGGCGCAAAAGTAGGGTCACTGCTCGCTGAAGCCAGCGAGTCGATGAAAGCCTACGGCGCCTCGGGCCACCGCCATCTACCCGAAATTAGCCAAGGGCTTAGGGATATTCAGCAATCCACGGTGGGTTTAACCTTTGTGCCCCACTTAACGCCGATGATCCGCGGCATTCACGCCACACTTTACGGCCAGCTCACCACTGAGCCCGGCGATCTGCAGGCTCTATTTGAGCAGCGCTACGCTAACGAACCCTTTGTCGATGTGATGCCTGCTGGAAGTCACCCAGAGACGCGCAGCGTCAAAGGCATCAATACCTGCCGCCTAGCAGTCCATCGCCCCGGCAATGGCAACACCGTCGTCGTACTATCGGTGATTGATAACCTGGTCAAAGGCGCCTCGGGCCAAGCGATACAAAACCTCAACCTGATGTTCGGCTTTGACGAGAACACTGGGCTTACCGCACCAGCAGTGATGCCTTAAACACCTCACAAAACCAGCAGGCAGAGACAACTCATTCTCAGCAATAGTTGACCAATTTGCTGGGAATTACCCATAATCACCCCCCAATGCCGATTTATTCGTTCTTTAAGCTCGCGGGAGGTACCCATGAGCGGTGCAGAAGCCTTTGTTCCTACTCCATTACTGCTCTCTGATAGTGCACGCAAACGTATTAACGCACTGATTGCAGAAGAAAATAACCCATCACTCAAACTGCGGGTCTACGTGACCGGCGGCGGCTGTTCGGGTTTTCAATACGGCTTCGACTTTGCTGACAATGTCGCCGACGATGATACTGTGATTGAGTTCGGTGAGGCCGCGCTGGTCGTCGACCCCCTCTCTTACCAGTATCTGGTGGGCTCCACGGTCGACTACGAAGAAGGCTTAGCGGGCGCGCGTTTTCGCGTTCAAAATCCCAATGCCACCACCACCTGCGGCTGCGGCGCTTCCTTTATGGTCTAAACAGCGTTGGCCCACGACGCTCCCCGTGACTTGACGCCCTGACGGTTTCTCGCCAAGGTTGATAGGTCAATAACGGCTAAAAAGGGTATTCGAGCGCCATACATTGCTCGGAAACCCGCTACTAGCCACATAAAGCACGGGGAAACTTATGAAAGTTGCACTACCACTCAGCCTAACCAAAACAACGCTTGCACTCGCACTGGGATTGGGCAGCGCCACTGCCGCCATGGCCCAAATGCCATCGGTGAACGTGGCCACTGACCCAAGCTTTGTGCCGTTTGAAATGATGGATCAAGAGACCGGCGAAATGGTCGGCTTCGATATGGATATCATCAACGAAGTCGCCGAACGTGCAGGCTTTGAAGTCAACCTGACGACCATGGAATTCTCCGGCATCATTCCCGCCGTGCAAACGGGTAGTCAAGAGATAGCCATCGCCGGTACCACCATCACTGACGAGCGCTCTGAAGTCGTTGACTTCTCCGACCCCTACTACGATTCAGGTTTACGCATCATTGTCCGCGCCGATAACGACAGCGTCGAGACACTAGAAGACCTCCAAGACCTCGCCGTCGGTACCAAAATTGGTTCCACCAGTTATGACTACCTTCAGCAAGAACTCGGCGAAGATGCTGAAATCACCCCCTTCCCAGGTACTGCCGACATGTACATGGCGCTGCTAGGCCGCAACGTCGACGCCGTGCTCTATGATGCCCCTAACGTCTCTTACTTCTCGCAAACTCGCGGTGAAGGCCGTACCAAGGTTGTTGGCCCTCTGTATGAAGGTCAGCAGTACGGCATCGTGTTCCACAAAGGCAGTGAGTGGGTAGAGCCGACTAACGAAGCGCTGGCCGCCATGCGCGAAGATGGCACCTACGATGAGATCTACACCAAGTGGTTTGGTGAAGCGCCTAGCGAAGAGTGAGTATAAAAGCTCTCTATTAGCGTAACGCTGTTACAGGGCCGGGTGGCCACAACCCCCGGCCCTGCTGCATTTCTCATGTGTTTTTTGTCATCTGCTTTTTTGTTTCAGGAGTCTACGCGTGGACGTCAATTTTCAGTTTGATTGGTCGGCAGCGTTTGGGTCGATCCCTTACCTGCTGCCGGGTATTCCCTGGACGCTGCTTATCTCGTTTGGCGGTCTCGCCATCGGATTCTTTATCGGAATATTCTTTGGCCTATTACGTATTAGCCGCCTGCGTTGGCTACGCTGGCCAGCCATCGTTTACGTCGAAGTATTTCGCGGCACGCCTATCCTGGTACAAGTACTGTTTATTTTTTACGGCTTGCCGCAACTATTAGGTAGCCCAATTAACGCGCTGGTCGCCGGTATTGCTGCGATCGCGGTTAATTCCGGTGCTTACATTTCAGAAATTGTGCGCGGCGGTGTGCAATCAATTGAACGCGGCCAGGGTGAAGCATCACTCTCCCTAGGGCTCTCCCGCACTCAAGCATTTCGCTACGTTATCTGGCCCCAGGCGTTTCGGCGCATGATTCCTCCCCTCGGTAACCAGGGCATCATCAGCATCAAAGACACCTCACTGTTTTCAGTGATAGGCGTCGGTGAGCTAGTGCGTCAGGGGCAGATCTATATCGCCACCACCTTTACGGCGCTTGAGGTCTACTTCATGGTCGCCCTGATGTACTTGGCAATCACCTGGACCCTCTCCATCATCCTGCGTCAACTCGAGCGCAGAGGCCTGGCCGGACAATAAGGACACGCGCAATGAGCGAGACAATGAGCAACACAACGCAACCAATTGTGCGTATGCAGCAGCTCAATAAACACTTTGGCAGTCTGCACGTACTCAACGATATTGATCTGACGATTGTGCCTGGTGAAGTGGTGGTGATTATCGGTGCCAGTGGCTCAGGCAAATCCACACTAATTCGCTGCATTAACGGCTTGGAAGAGTTTCAGTCCGGCAGTCTGGTGGTCGACAGCAACGAACTATTACCGCACGGCAAGAGCACTAAAGCGCTGCAAACCATCCGTACCGAAGTGGGTATGGTGTTTCAGCAATTCAATCTCTTTCCCCATCTCAGCGTGATCGATAATGTCACTCTGGCGCCGATGAAAGTGCGTGGTTTAAGCCGTGACGACGCAGTCAGCAACGCCAAACGCTTGCTTGACCGGGTAGGTATCGCCGACCAGGCCGACAAGTACCCCAGCCAGCTCTCAGGCGGCCAACAGCAGCGCGTCGCACTCGCCCGCGCCCTGGCGATGGAACCCCGCCTGATGCTGTTTGACGAGCCCACATCGGCGCTTGACCCGGAAATGATCGGTGAAGTGCTGGATGCAATGCGCGAGCTGGCCAAAGAGGGCATGACCATGGTGATTGTCACCCATGAAATGGGCTTTGCCCGCGAGGTCGCCGACCGGGTGATTTTTATCCATAAAGGCGAGATTACCGAGCAGGGCCACCCTGAAAAACTGTTCGATTCTCCTCAACACGAACGTACTCAATCCTTCCTTGCTCGCGTACTCAAACATTAAATTGAGCCCTTTTTACGCGTTAAAATAACCGCTAATTTGCTCTGAATTGCGCTTTTTTACTGGCCTGTCGACACGACAGGCCATTTTTTTGCCTGTGGATAAACTTTTTTTACATTGATCGGTTTTATCTCCGTAAGGCCTACCATGTACGTCGCTTAGCGTTAGCTCCACATCAATCGGAGGTTGTTCACAGGTGCGGTAACAACCCAGGTACTGGCCGGTGGATAAGCCGTGCTTAATTAACTCTGTGGATAAAGCGCTATTCCATCCACAGGCTTAACACCCCTTCTACCCAGGCACTCCCGCCTTCAAACATGTAGAAGTCAACAATATAAGCACATGAAAATATTAAGGATAAGTCGCTTATACACAGAAATTGTCCACACTAGTAATTACAACATTTACAGAACTTCTCTTATTTTATATTTATGTTGTTATTAATAACGAAGGGTTGGTGATTTGGGGTGTGGAAAAACCTGACGGTTACCCACAGGGGGTTTATACTTGCCGGCTCATTGATCTAAGGTGGCCATGTCTGAGAACTGCACTGGCCACATCATCCGTGCCGAAAGGCGCAAGACGAGGTGCCTCTTGAATTATCCCGACCGCTTTGACGTGATTGTCATCGGCGGTGGCCATGCGGGAACTGAAGCCGCATTGGCCTCTGCTCGTATGGGCTGTCAGACCCTGCTGCTCACCCACAACATCGAAACCCTGGGCCAAATGTCGTGTAACCCCGCGATTGGCGGCATCGGCAAAAGCCATTTGGTTAAGGAAATCGATGCGCTGGGCGGCGCCATGGGGCTTGCCACGGATTTAGGTGGCATCCAGTTTCGCGTGCTCAATGCCCGCAAAGGGCCTGCCGTTCGGGCAACCCGTGCCCAGGCTGACCGCATCCGCTATAAGTCCGCTATCCGCGGTATGCTGGAAAACCAGTCCAACTTGACGATCTTCCAGCAGGCTGCTGGTGATCTCATTGTGGATAACGACACCGTGCGCGGCGTTGTCACGGAAACCGGTATTCGCTTCCATGCTGAAAGTGTCGTGCTGTGTACCGGCACATTTTTGGGTGGCGTGATTCACATTGGCTTGGATCAAAGCAAGGGTGGCCGAGCAGGCGATCCACCCTCCAACGCTCTGGCCGAGCGGCTGCGTGCGCTACCGTTTCGCGTTGATCGGCTGAAAACCGGCACACCGCCGCGTATTAATGCCAAAACCGTGGATTTTTCCCAGTTGGAAGAACAACCCGGCGACAGCCCCACACCGGTCATGTCCTACATGGGGTCACTGGAAATGCACCCTCGGCAGGTGAGTTGCCACATTGCTCACACCAATCAGCAAACCCACGATCTGATTCTGGCGAATCTTGATCGCTCGCCGATGTACTCCGGTGTGATCGAAGGAATTGGGCCGCGTTATTGCCCATCGATCGAAGACAAGGTTCATCGCTTTGCCGATAAATCCAGCCATCAGGTGTTCATCGAACCCGAAGGCCTGGATACCCACGAGCTTTACCCCAACGGTATCTCGACCTCGCTGCCGTTTGACGTGCAGATTCAAGTCGTGCGTACGATCAAGGGCCTGGAAAATGCCCATATCACCCGGCCTGGCTATGCTATCGAGTACGACTTTTTTGATCCGCGAGACTTAAAACACTCGCTGGAAACAAAATTTATCCACAACCTGTTTTTCGCTGGTCAGATTAACGGCACTACCGGTTACGAAGAAGCTGGCGCTCAAGGTTTGCTAGCGGGTTTGAATGCCGCACGCCGTGCTCAAGAGCTGGACGCCTGGTATCCCCGCCGCGATGAAGCCTATCTCGGCGTACTGGTCGACGACCTGATCACCATGGGTACCAAAGAGCCGTACCGCATGTTCACTTCCCGTGCGGAATACCGCTTGCTGCTGCGTGAAGACAATGCAGATTTGCGCTTAACCGAAGCTGGCCGCGAATTAGGCCTCGTCAATGACGAACGCTGGGCCGCGTTTAGTCAAAAGCGCGAAGCCATTGAGCAAGAGAGTGCGCGTCTGGATACCATTTGGATCCAGCCAGGTAGCCCGGCTGCGGCACAGGTGGCGGAAACTACCGGTGCGGCGCTCACGCGCGAATATCGCCTGAGCGACTTGCTCAAGCGCCCAGAACTTAACTATAGCGATTTGGCCAATCTACCCGGCATCGAAGGCACGCTGGTTACCGATCCAGCGGTTGCCGAACAGGTGCAAATCCAGGCCAAGTATCAAGGCTATATTGACCGTCAGCAGGATGAGATTGACAAGCTAAAACGCCATGAAGGAACGGTGCTGCCTGCCGAGCTGGATTATTTGAAAATAGAGGGGCTATCCATCGAAATTCGCCAAAAGCTGGCTGAAGCACGGCCGGAAACGCTTGCTCATGCGGCGCGTATCTCGGGTGTCACGCCAGCGGCTGTGTCTATTTTGCTGGTGCATCTGAAAAAGCGCCGGTTAGTCGCAGCGGCAGAGGTGGTTAACGGATGAGTTCGTTGAACCCACTGTTAAAAACTCTGCCTGCAAGCGTTGCGCCACGTCTCGACCAAGGGCTTAGCCAGTTGGCTATCAGCGTTGACGACCATCAGCGCGAGCAACTGCTAGGCTTATTGGCACTGTTGCACAAGTGGAACCGGGCTTATAACCTCACAGCGGTGCGCGATGTGGACGAAATGGTGTCGCGCCATGTGCTGGACAGCGCCGTAGTACTGCCTTATGTGCAAGGGCCGCGGCTGTTGGATGTGGGGGCGGGCCCAGGTTTACCCGGTTTAGTGTTGGCTATTTTGGCCCCCCAATTAGACGTCACGTTGCTGGACAGCAATGGCAAAAAAGTCCGTTTTCAGCGCCAAGCGGTGATGGAGCTTGGTCTTAAAAACGTAACGCCTGTTCAGGCGCGGGTAGAGCAGTTTCAAGCCGCCACGTTTGACCAGGTGATTTCGAGAGCGTTTGCCAGCTTGGTGGATTTTGTCACCTTGACTCGCCAGTTACCGAGTGCCGATGGTCAATGGCTGGCCATGAAAGGACCGGGCGCTGACGATGAGTTACGCGAATTGCCCCCCGGTATTTGTTTACATAAGCGTCACCTGCTGGAAGTGCCTTTTGAAACGGCCCAGCGGCAGTTATTAATCTTGAAAGCTGAATGTTGATTCTGACCCCAGGAAGGAGTTGAGTAAGTGAGCCAGATCATTGCCCTGACCAACCAAAAAGGCGGTGTGGGCAAGACCACCTCAGCCGTTAACCTGGCGGCTAGCCTCGCTGGACTCGATCGTCGCGTGCTGCTGGTGGATCTTGACCCTCAAGGCCATGCCAGCATGGGCAGCGGCATCGATAAATACGAGCTCGACAAAAGCGTGCTGGATGTACTGCTAGGTGAAGCAACGGCCGCTGAGACCATCGTTAAAGACCTGGCGGTAAAGTATGACGTTCTGCCGGGTAACGGTGATCTCACTGCCGCCGAAGTCGAGCTATTGGATCGCGAGAAAAGTGAAAGCTGCTTAACCACCGCGCTTGCCTCGGTCTCCAGTGAATACGATGTGGTGCTTATTGACTGCCCACCCTCGTTGAACATGCTCACCGTGAATGCGTTAACGGCTTCTGATAGCGTATTGATCCCTCTACAGTGTGAATTCTATGCCCTGGAAGGGTTGTCAGCACTGCTCGATACCGTTGAACAGATTAAGCAAAATGTGAATCCTGACCTAGCGATTGCAGGCATTTTGCGCACCATGTACGACAAGCGCACCAGCTTAACGCGGGAAGTGGATAAGCAACTGCGTGACTACTTTGGCGACATGCTGTTAAAAACCACCATACCCCGCAACGTAAAAGTTGCCGAAGCACCAAGTCACGGGTTACCCGTGACGCAATATGCCCGGTTCTCCCGGGGTAGCCAGGCCTATCGTGTGTTGGCGAAAGAGATGATTCGTCGTCTTTCACTATAACCACTCTTCACTTCAACTCTTCAATTCAAAAAAGGGGCGCTGAAAAAATGAGGGAAAGCGAATGACGCGTAAACCCGCGCTGGGACGTGGCCTGGATGCTCTGATTGGTGCCGGTGCCCGTCGCCGTGACAGCCTAGAACTTGCAGGTAGCGGCACCCCGTTGGAGCTTTCTGACGCCGCGCGTAGCGCCGCGGCTGAAGATGTTAGCGAAGATCGCCTTGAGCGCCTCCCGTTAGGACAACTAACGCGGGGTAAATATCAGCCGCGCCGCGATATTCAGCCTGAAGCGTTAGAAGAGCTGGCAGATTCCATTCGCGCCCAGGGCGTTATGCAGCCTATCGTGGTGCGCCCGATCGGCGTCGACCGCTACGAAATTATTGCCGGTGAGCGCCGCTGGCGTGCCGCACAGCTGGCTGAGCTGGACGTTATTCCGGCCGTTATTCGCGATGTCAGCGATGAAGTCGCCTTGGCGCTGGCGTTAATCGAAAACATTCAGCGTGAAAATCTAAACGCTATTGAAGAAGCCATGGCACTCAAGCGCCTTGGTGAAGAGTTCGAGCTTACTCAGCAGCAAATAGCCGACGCAGTGGGGAAGTCGCGCACTCAAGTGGCTAATTTGTTGCGCCTGCTGGCGCTAGATCCCGAAGTACAAACCCTGCTTGAACGTGGCGATTTGGATATGGGCCATGCGCGGGCATTGCTAACGTTAAATAGTGCCCAGCAGCGGCAAGTGGCCCATGAAGTGGTCAATAACGACATGACCGTTCGGGCAACTGAAGCGCTGGTGAAAAAAGTGCAGACCAGCCAAGCTCCCATCAAAATGCCTAGCCGTCCAAACAAACAGCCTGATGTGGCAAAATTGGAAACCCATCTTGGCGAGTTACTTGGCGCGCCCGTCTCTATTGATCATGGTCAAAAAGGCAAAGGTAAATTAACGATACGCTATACAAGCTTGGAAGAATTAGACGGTATCTTAAATCATATTAAATAGCAGGCTATCAAACATCGCGTAAGAAGTGACCACGTTTTCCCTCTTTGGTCGCAAATCGACCCCTTAACGTACAAAATCGGTGCGACTTCGGTTGAAGGTGTGATAGCGCTTCCCTATAATCGCGCAAGATTTGTGCAGGTTGCCTGTGTTTGTTGAAGTATGCCGATTTTTTTAGGGCTGGGTATTGGTTCAAAGCGCTATTGCTAAGCGCCCGTTGAGAGAGCTCTTACAGAGAGCCCATATAGAGAGCTATGCAGCGATACGAAACCCAGCGGCGAAAAGCCTACATCCTTCGGCTTACGATCGTGCAACTCTCGATGGCCCTTTGCGGCATGCTGGCAGCCTATTGGGTGGAAGACGTTGAAGGCATGTCATCGGTATTTAAAGGAGCGCTGGTAGCCTTGCTCCCGCATGCTTTCTTCATCAAACGAATGGGTGTTTTGCGCGCGGTTAGGCCTTCACAGGCAGCGATGCGCTTGTTTCGCGCCGAAGCAGGCAAGTTTGGTTTGACGGTGGCACTGTTTGTTGCAGTGTTCGTGGCAGCGCCCCCTTCAAACCCTACTTTCTTTTTTTATGCTTATGTTGCGGTTGTTCTAACGCATTGGCTTACGCCTTGGTTAATGCCAAAAAACGTCAATGCCTAGAAAATTGCACAATTAAATTGAGGTGACACATCCATGGCCGCAGGAAACGAAGTCTCGACGACTTACTATATCCAGCACCACTTGCAGAACCTGACGTTTGGTAACCACCCTGTTAATGGCTGGTCGCTGGCGCATTCGGCGGAAGAAGCCAGTGAAATGGGCTTTTGGGCCATTCACTTAGACACCATGGGCTGGTCAATTGCCATGGGGCTGCTGTTTATCTGGATTTTCCGCAAAGCGGGAAAAATGGCCACTACTGGTGTCCCCGGCGGCCTGCAAAACGCAGTAGAAATGGTCGTCGAATTCGTTGAAGGCATGATCAAAGGGACCTTCAAAGGCCATAATCCGCTTATCGCGCCACTGGCCCTGACGCTGTTCGTGTGGATTCTGTTCATGAACACGCTAAAAATTATCCCGGTCGATTACTTCCCGGTGCTGTTCAGTAAGCTAGGCGTGGACTACATGAAAATTGTGCCCACCACCGATGTGAACGCTACGCTAGGGTTAGCATTAGGCGTCTTCGGGTTAATCCTCTACTACAGCTTTAAAGTGAAAGGCGTGGGTGGCTTTGCCAAAGAGCTGTCACTGACCCCATTCAATCACTGGGCCTTAATTCCCTTCAACCTGCTTCTTGAAATCGTTGCTCTGCTGGTGAAACCGTTCAGCTTGGCAATGCGTCTTTTCGGCAACATGTTCGCCGGGGAAGTGATCTTCATTCTGATCGCTATGCTGCCCTTCTGGGCTATCTGGGTGCTGGATGTACCGTGGGCGATCTTCCATATCCTAATCGTCGTACTTCAGGCCTTCATCTTTACAGTGCTATCCGTGGTGTATCTAAGCGCTGCACACGAACATCACTAACCCGAGCAATGCTTGCAACACATTAACCCTTAACCTCAACCCTCGACCTTAAACTTGAAAAACTAGGAGCATTACCATGGAACTTATCTACATTGCCGCTTCCATCATGATCGGTCTCGGCGCTCTAGGTACCGGCATTGGCTTCGCTATTTTGGGCGGTAAGCTGCTTGAATCTACAGCGCGTCAGCCAGAACTAGGCGACCAACTGCAAACCAAAACCTTCCTAATGGCAGGTCTGTTGGATGCGGTTCCGATGATAGGTGTTGGTATCGCAATGTACCTGATCTTCGTTGTTGCCGGTTAATGACAGCTCAGCCGAGCGTTAAACGCTCGGTTTTGTTTCACTCCGGTCGCCACGAACTTGTCAGAGGTACATTCCTGTGAATATCAACATGACGCTAATCGGGCAGACGATCGCCTTCGCGATCTTTGTCTGGTTTTGCTTAAAGTATGTGTGGCCTCCGATCAGCAACGCGCTTCATGAGCGTCAGAAAAAAATTGCTGATGGCTTGGACGCAGCCAGCCGCGCTAACCGCGACCTTGAGCTTGCTCAAGAGCGGGCGGAACAAACGCTGCGTGAAAGCAAGGAGCAAGCTTCTCAAATTCTTGAGCAGGCCAATAAGCGCTCTGCCCAGATAGTTGAAGAAGCCCGCGAACAGGCCCGCGCCGAAGGCGAACGCCTTGTAGCGAGCGCACGTTCCGAGATTGAGCAAGAAGTGAATCGCGCTAAAGATGAACTTCGTGCCCAGGTCTCTTATCTCGCCGTTATGGGTGCCGAGCGTGTTCTTGAAGCGTCGGTCGACGAACAAGCCCATCGCAAGTTACTTGATGAGCTTGCTGCTGAACTGTAAGGAGGTGAATCATGGCGGAACTACTGACCGTCGCTCGTCCTTACGCTAAGGCAGCGTTTGAATACGCGCGTGATCATGAGGCGCTTGATAGCTGGTCACAAGCGCTGAGTTTTTTAAGCTTTGCGGTAGCAGACGTTAACGTTCGCCATCGGTTAAGCAGTCCAAAACTAGACAGCGACCAAAAAGTGTCGCTGCTTGTTGAGCTGATTCCTGAGCAACAAGATGACGCTTTACAGCGGTTTTTGACTGTCCTGGCTGACCAAAGTCGCCTGATGGCGCTGGCATCGATTGCTGAACAGTTCGAGCACCTGCGTGCTGAACACGAGCAGCGGGTTGAAGTGAATGTCACTTCTGCTTATCAGCTAGATAGCGAGCAAGAAACGAAGCTAGCGAACGCGCTTAAAAAACGTCTGAATCGCGAAATCTCTATTACTACTCAAGTGGACAAGTCGCTGATTGGCGGTGTCATCCTACGTGCTGGCGATACCGTTATTGACGGGTCGGTCCGTGGTCGATTGAACCGTCTTTCTGACGCGCTAACCGCTTGAGTCTGAGGGACATGGCATGCAGCAACTGAATCCTTCCGAGATCAGCGACATCATCAAGCAGCGAATTGAAAAGCTTGACGTCGCATCTGAAGCCCATAATCAGGGCACCATCGTCACTGTTTCCGACGGTATCGTGAAAATTCACGGCCTCGAAGACGCGATGTTTGGTGAAATGATCGAATTCCCCAACAGCATCTTTGGCATGGTACTCAACCTGGAGCGCGACTCCGTTGGTGCCGTCGTGCTGGGTGACTACTTGCAGCTCGAAGAAGGCATGACCGCCAAATGTACCGGTCGTATTCTCGAAGTGCCGGTAGGCCCCGAGCTGATTGGCCGTGTTGTCGACGCGCTGGGTAATCCCATCGATGGCAAAGGCGATATTAACGCTAAAATGACCGACGCCGTCGAGAAAGTGGCGCCGGGCGTTATTACCCGTCAGTCTGTTGATGAGCCGATCCAAACCGGTCTCAAATCCATTGACGCCATGGTGCCGATCGGCCGTGGTCAGCGTGAGCTGATCATCGGTGACCGCCAGATTGGTAAGTCCGCCATTGCCATTGATGCGATCATCAACCAGAAAGGCAAAGGCGTGACCTGTGTCTACGTGGCGATTGGTCAGAAGCAGTCGACCATTGCCAACGTGGTGCGCAAACTCGAACAGCACGGCGCGATGGAACACACCATCGTCGTGGCTGCGGGCGCTGCCGACCCGGCGCCGATGCAGTTCCTGGCACCTTATGCGGGTTGCACCATGGGCGAGTACTTCCGCGATCGCGGCGAAAACTCACTCATCGTGTATGACGACCTTTCCAAGCAGGCCGTTGCGTACCGTCAGGTATCGCTGCTGCTGCGTCGTCCGCCGGGCCGTGAAGCTTATCCTGGTGACGTTTTCTATCTCCACTCACGTCTACTTGAGCGTGCTGCGCGGGTTAACGTCGACTACGTTGAGAAGTTCACCAACGGTGAAGTGAAAGGCAAAACCGGTTCCTTAACCGCACTGCCTATCATCGAAACCCAGGGTGGCGACGTTTCTGCGTTCGTACCGACCAACGTAATCTCGATTACTGATGGTCAGATCTTCCTGGAAACCAACCTGTTTAACTCCGGTATTCGTCCGGCGATTAACGCAGGTCTGTCGGTTTCTCGTGTCGGTGGTTCGGCGCAAACCAAGATCATCAAAAAGCTCGGCGGTAGTGTTCGTCTAGCGTTGGCTCAGTACCGTGAGCTGGCGGCGTTCTCTCAGTTCGCGTCTGATCTTGATGAAGCCACGCGTAAGCAGCTTGAGCACGGTCAGCGTGTGACTGAGCTGATGAAGCAGAACCAGTACTCGCCGATGTCGATAGCTGAAATGGCGCTGTCTCTGTATGCCGCCAACGAAGGCTTCCTGGATGATGTCGAAGTGAACAAGGTGTTGGACTTTGAGCGTGCGCTGCACGACTACATGAAGTCTGAACACGCTGATCTACTCGACAAGATCAACCAGAGCGGCGACTACAACGGTGAGATTCAAGACAGCTTGAAGTCGGGTCTCGAGAAGTTCAAGGCGACTCAGAGCTGGTAATGTCTAGCCGCCTGCGGGCGGGTTTGCATGCTTTCTGAGAGCCACGAACGAAAGGTAGATCGCTATGGCAGCTGCAAAAGAGATACGCACCCAGATCGGGAGCATTAAAAATACGCAAAAGATCACCAGCGCCATGGAAATGGTGGCTGCATCGAAAATGCGTAAAGCGCAAGATCTGATGAGAGCTAGTCAGCCTTACGCTAAGCAGATCCGTAACGTGGTTGGCCACCTAGCCAACGCGAACCCTGAGTACACGCACGACTATATGGTCGAGCGTAGCGAGGTTAAGCGCGTTGGTTACATTGTGGTTTCCACTGACCGTGGTCTGTGTGGTGGCTTGAACCATAATCTTTTCAAAGCATTACTCAAACAGGCCAGCGAGTGGAAAAAGCAGGGCGCAGAGCAGGATTTTTGTGCCCTGGGTGCTAAAGCCAGCACCTTTTTCCGTAACTACGGTGGCAATTTGGTCGCAGCGAAAAGTGGATTAGGTGAAGCCCCGACGGTAGAAGGCTTGATTGGCAGTATTAAGGTCATGCTTGAAGCGTACGATGAAGGACGTCTCGACCGGCTGTACGTGGTGCACAACGAGTTTGTGAATACCATGACGCAAAAGCCAGTGGTTCGTCAGCTTCTTCCCCTGTCGCCCGATATGGGCGCAGACGCTGAGCAAGACGACGAAAACGCCCGTCCCGGAAGCTGGGACTACCTGTATGAACCGGATGCCAAGGCGTTGCTCGATAGCCTGTTGGTTCGTTTCATCGAATCGCAGGTGTATCAGGCGGTAGTGGAAAATGGCGCTTGTGAACAAGCCGCTCGAATGATCGCTATGAAAAGTGCCACCGACAACGCAGGCGGCCTGATCGACGATCTGGAGATGGTTTATAACAAGGCCCGTCAGGCTGCCATTACCCAGGAAATTTCTGAGATCGTCGGCGGCGCTGCTGCCGTATAACGCCTAGGGAGCCGACTCTTTTAAGCGGCTCCCGGCAGACAGGTTTCATTTGCAGGTTTTAGAGAGGAACCAAGATGAGCGGACGTATCGTACAAATCATCGGCGCGGTGATTGACGTAGAGTTTCCGCGGGACTCTGTGCCCAAGGTCTACGACGCGCTGAAGGTCTCCGATGTTGAGACCATCCTCGAAGTCCAGCAGCAGCTGGGCGACGGCGTGGTGCGCACCATCGCCATGGGCTCCACTGAGGGCTTGAAGCGTGGCATGGCAACGACCAGCACAGGTGCCGCGATTTCCGTACCGGTAGGTAAGGAAACGCTGGGCCGTATTATGAACGTACTCGGCGAGCCGATCGACGAAGCGGGACCGATCGGTGAGCAAGAGCGTATGCCTATTCACCGTAAAGCACCGAGCTATGCCGACCAGGCAGCCTCTAACGAGCTGCTGGAAACCGGTATCAAGGTTATCGACTTGGTCTGCCCGTTCGCTAAAGGCGGTAAAGTTGGCCTGTTCGGCGGCGCCGGTGTGGGTAAAACCGTTAACATGATGGAGCTTATCCGCAACATCGCCACCGAGCACAGCGGCTACTCTGTATTCGCCGGTGTGGGTGAGCGTACGCGTGAGGGTAATGACTTCTATCACGAAATGACCGAATCCAACGTTATCGATAAGGTATCGCTGGTTTACGGTCAGATGAATGAGCCGCCGGGTAACCGTCTGCGCGTGGCGCTGACGGGCCTGACCATCGCTGAGAAATTCCGTGATGAAGGCCGCGATGTTCTGCTGTTCGTCGATAACATCTACCGCTACACCCTGGCAGGTACCGAAGTATCGGCACTGTTGGGTCGTATGCCATCAGCGGTAGGTTATCAGCCGACGCTGGCTGAAGAGATGGGCGTTCTGCAGGAGCGTATTACCTCGACGAAAACCGGTTCAATCACTTCCGTACAGGCCGTTTACGTGCCCGCGGATGACTTGACCGATCCGTCGCCGGCGACCACCTTCTCCCACTTGGATGCTACCGTGGTATTGGCGCGTTCTATCGCTGAATTGGGTATTTACCCGGCGATCGATCCGCTTGACTCCACGTCGCGCCAGCTGGATCCGTTGGTTGTCGGTGAAGAGCACTATGCGACCGCTCGCGGTGTGCAGAACGTTCTTCAGCGCTATAAAGAGCTTAAGGATATCATCGCCATTCTGGGTATGGATGAGTTGTCTGATGAAGACAAGCTAGCCGTATCCCGAGCGCGTAAAATCCAGCGCTTCTTGTCGCAGCCGTTCTTCGTGGCCGAAGTATTTACCGGTTCACCAGGTAAGTATGTCTCACTGAAAGACACGATTAGTGGCTTCCAGGGCATTCTCGCTGGCGAATACGACGAATTGCCGGAACAGGCCTTCTACATGGTCGGTTCAATCGACGAAGCCGTCGAGAAAGCCAACCAGATGAAGAAGTAATCCCGTCCATGAGGGGGATTCGCTATGGCGAATAGCTTTACTTGCAATATCGTCAGCGCTGAAGCATCCATCTTCTCAGGTACTGTTGAGCAGGTGATTGCTTCCGGAATGATGGGTGACCTGGGCATTTTGCCGGGTCACGCTCCGCTGCTGACCGAGCTTCAGCCGGGCCCGATCCGCGTGATCTATGATGGTGGCGCAGAAGAGAACTTCTACGTCACTGGCGGTTTCATGGAAGTTCAGCCGGACGTGGTAACGATACTGGCTGATGCCGCATCACGGGCCAGCGACCTCAATGAGGCTGCTGCCGAAGAAGCGCGTCAGCAAGCGCTGAAAGCCTTTAACGATAAGTCATCGGAGCTTGATTATACTCGAGCGGCCGCTGAACTTGCCGAAGCCGTTGCTCAGCTGCGAACGATTCAGCAGCTGCGTAAAAAGGCGGGTAAAGGCTAATACCCACGCATTTGGCGTGGTACAGCGCCCCTTAAGCCCGTTATCAGGGTTTAAGGGGCGTTTTTTTGTTGGGTAGTAAGGATAGTAATATAAGTAAGTATGATGAGTTAGGTAATGGATTAAGTCGGCAGCACGACGTTTGTCAGTGTGAAGGGGAGAGCCATGGCGCTTAACGATGAAAGCCTACAGCAATTAAAAGCCGAACTACTCGACGAGTTGGCCAAGGAAGTGCCTAGTAAATCGGTGCTCTCTTTGCGTTTGGCCGAAACCCGCTCAGCGGATATCGGTGAAGTGCTCGAAGAGATGATCGAGGATGACGAAGAGCTACCTGCGGCGCTCGCTCTGCTGGATATTCTCTCTGCCGAACGGGCTGCCAATGTGTTGGGCTATTTGCCCGGTGAGAGCCAGCTTGAGGTAGTCGGGAAGCTGGACGACAGCCAAGTACTCAAGCTGCTCGAAGAGATGGGCTCGGACGAACGTGCCGACCTATTTAATCTACTCAGTGAAGACCGGCGTGAAGCATTGCTGCGTCGCATGGCTCACCGCGAGCGGGAAGACCTAAAGCGGCTTGCCAGCTACGAAGAGGGTACCGCAGGCGCCATCATGACCTCTGACTATGTGTCCATAGCCAGTGGCATGACGGTGTCGCAAGCGATGATGCGGGTACGTCAGACCGCCCCGGATGCAGAAACGGTCTATCAGCTCTATATCCTCGATAGTGATGGGCATTTGATCGGTACTATGTCGTTACGCCAACTGATGGTGGCACGCCCAGGCGCCATTGTGGATGACATCATGATCAAGGATGTTATCAGCACCCGCGTTGATAATGCTCAGGAAGATGTTGCCCGAATTGTGGCAAAGTACGACCTGTTAGCGCTGCCGGTGATCGATGCGGACGGCCGGATGGTTGGCATCGTGACCCACGATGACGCCATGGATGTGGCTGAATCCGAAGCAACGGAGGATTTCCACAAGGGGATGTCGATCGGCCAGTTGGAAGATGGTGTGAGCCGTGTGAAGCTCTGGAGCCTTTACCGTAAACGCGTGTTCTGGCTGGTTCTATTGGTGTTTGCCAATCTTTTTTCGGGGGCCGGGATTGCCTATTTTGAAGAGACCATTGCCGCCCAGGTGGCGTTGGTGTTCTTTTTACCGCTGTTGATCGGCAGTGGCGGTAACGCGGGGGCGCAGGCTGCCACGTTGATGGTGCGCGGTATGGCGACCGGTGATGTCGGGGTAAAAGACTGGGGCAAACTACTGGGCCGCGAACTGCTGGTGGCGGGCTCGCTGGGTATCACCATGGCGATTGCAGTCACGCCGATTGGCATTATGCGCGGGGGCGAAGCGTTGGCCATGGTAGTGGCCTTTAGCATGGTCACCATCGTGCTGTTCGGCAGCCTGCTGGGCATGTGTCTGCCCTTTGTTCTCGAGCGCTTCAAGGTCGACCCGGCCACAGCTTCGGCGCCACTGGTGACCACCTTGATCGACGCCTCGGGGGTGGTGATTTACTTCAGTATTGCCACGCTGCTGCTGTCTTAATGGTGGAGAAAGGTTCTAGGGTTAACGCATGGAGCTGCTGGCTGCGCGGGTAATAAACAGCACTTCCACATGACCCAGCCACTCGATATCGCTAGCCAGCGCCTTCAACTGGCTAGCGAGGCACTGAGGCGGTTGATGCACTGCATCAGCAATAATCAGCGATACCGAGACCTTATCGTCCAGGTAGTGCAACTGCAGCTCGTTTAGCGTTCGCCAGACTGGGTGCTTATACCAGCGGGCATCTAGCGCAGCCTCTACTTCAGGTCGCAGCGGAAGGCCGGGAAGGCGGCTGGGATCGCCCGCACCGGCGTCGTCTTCGGGGTCAACGTGGAAGATCACATCGGTTAACGCAGGGAATTCGTGGCGCAGGCGGCGGCTGACTTCGTTACCGATCTCATGCGCTTCGGAGACGGTGATTTTGGGTCCTACCACCACGTGTAGATCAACCATGACCCAGCCCGCCGACTGGCGAGTACGCAGATCATGAACGCTATCCACACCCGGAACGCTGCAGGCCACATCGTGCATCTGATCCTGAACATCTACCGGCAGCGCGGTATCGACCAGCTCGCGGGCCGACTCCCACAGCAAGTCCAACCCTACCTTACCCACTAATAAACCGACGATGATGGCAGCGACAGCATCCAGCCAGCCCAAGCCAAACTGAGCGCCTACCAGGGCTACCAGCACCACGGCGGTGGATAAGGCATCGCTGCGCGAGTGCCAGGCATTGGCTTCGAGCAATTTTGACTTTACCCGCTTAGCCACTCGCATGGTGTAGCGAAAAATCCACTCCTTACTGAGCAGCGCAATCACCGTGATGACAATCGCCAGCATACCAGGCGCGTTAACGGCAGTACCGCTAAACAGGCGATCCAGGCTCGACCAGGCAATACCGCCCGCCACGAAGATCAGCACACTTCCCAGCAATAGGGTGGTCAGGGTTTCGATTCGGCCGTGGCCGTAGTGGTGGTCTTTATCGGGCTCCTGGCGGCCGTAATGAATGGCTGCCAGGACAAAACCATCGGTGACTAAATCTGATAGGGAGTGAATGCCGTCGGCGATCAACGCCGCTGAGCCGACCATAAAACCAATGGTGACTTTAACGACACTCAACAGGGCGTCCAGCCATGCACCGATGTAGGTGACACGCTTGGCTTCTTGGCTAAGTCGCGCTTGATCGTGAACCACTGGCGTTTCAACGGTCTGAGTCATGGGTACCTTGCAAGGAAGCACGCATTCAATAGATGCCCATTGTAGCGCACTCCTTATATCCTCTATAGCGTCCACTGCCTTTGGATGGTGAAACAGCACTTTTCAGTGGTTGTAGCGGTTAATATCAGCAAGGCAATGGCGGACAAAGAATTGGTGGATGTGTATCCTTAAGCGCCATTGAAAACCATCAAATTGTGACTCTACACAGGATTATTTATGGATTGGCTCCAGGTGGTGGTGTTAGCGGTTGTTCAGGGAATTTCTGAATTTCTACCCGTTTCAAGCTCTGCCCACCTGATTTTGGTGCCTGTGCTGACAGAATGGGAAGATCAAGGCTTAGCCTTTGATGTAGCGCTGCATTTGGGCAGCCTCTCCGCGGTAATACTTTATTTTCGCCACGAAATTTGGCAGATGATGACCAGCAGCCTAGCTGCTATGCGCGGTAAAGGCGTGAACGATGACGCACGGCTCGCCTTTTGGGTGACATTAGCCACGATCCCCGTGGGTATTATTGGTTTAGTACTGCACGATGTTATTTCTCACTATATGCGCTCTACACTGATAATTGGCTTCAGTTTAATTGGTTTCGGTCTATTGTTGGGGTATGCCGATTGGCGAAAAGGGGGAACGCGCAGCGAATATCAACTGCGTTTGAAGGATGTGCTGATTATTGGCGGTGCCCAGGCGCTGGCGCTAATTCCTGGCACGTCGCGCTCGGGCATTACTATTACGGCGGCTTTAATGGTGGGAATGAGCCGGGAAGGCGCCTCACGTTTCTCTTTTTTGCTGTCGATTCCGGTGATTGTGTTGGCCGGTGGCTTGGAAGCCATAGGCCTTTTTAACGCATCGGAGTCGATTGATTGGTTAGCGATGCTAGTGGGTACGTTCCTGTCCGGGGTCAGCGCGTACCTGTGTATCCACTACTTCCTAGTCATCATCAAAAAATTGGGGATGCAGCCGTTTGTTATTTATCGCGTATTGTTTGGCGCTTGGCTGCTGTGGTTCTTTTATTTTTAACAGCTTAATTTTTAGAGTTTTATTTCCAGGGCAAGGCAGCTATGAACAGGTCTGATAAGAAAAAGTCTGGCAAAACTGAGTTGGTAGAAAGGTCGGGTAGGTGGGGAAGGGAATTAGGAGTGTTAGGCGTATTGTTGGGTGCTCTGCTGGTACTGCCTGGCTGTTCCGAGAGTGATCGTCCGCTGGAATCCCCCGTCCGTTTTGACGGCAATATTTTTGGCACTTTTTATCAAGTCACCATTATGGATCCGCTCACTCAGGGCGAGTCTCTTGCACTGGAAGAGGGTTTCAAAGCGGAGCTTGAGAGCGTTGATCAGGCGATGTCCACCTACCGTGACGATTCCGAACTAATCGCCTTTAACGAGGCGCCTGTAGACGAGTGGCAACCACTCTCCAACGAACTGATTGAAGTGTTGGCCATCAGCCAGTCGGTGGCTGAAGCTAGCCACGGTGCCTTTGATATTACGGTGGGTGACCTGGTTAATTTATGGAGCTTCGGCCCCGGGTCCCGGCCTGAAGAGGTACCTGCTGATGAGTTGCTGGCCGAGCAACTTGCCCGAGTGGGTTTTGATGCAGTAGAGCTTGATAGCCAAAATATGCAGGCAAGGCGTACTCGCGATGTGTTTGTCGATCTTTCCGGTGTGGCCAAAGGCCATGCCACGGACCGAGTGGCCACATATTTGGATCAACAGGGTATTGAGCACTACTTAGTCAATTTAGGTGGCGACCTGATCGCCCGTGGCGTACGCGATGAAGACGAGCAGACTCCGTGGCGGATTGGCATTGAAGTCCCCGAAGATGGCCAGCAGCGTGCACAACATATTATTCCGCTAGAAAGCATGTCAGTCGCTACCTCGGGTGACTATCGCAACTATTTTGAGGTAGAGGGTGAGCGCTTCTCGCACACCATTGACCCGCGCACAGGCCGACCCGTCACTCACCAATTAGCGTCGGTGTCAGTCTTCCACCCCTCTAACGCTTGGGCGGATGCTTGGGCGACGGCACTATTAGTCGTCGGCGAGCAAGACGCTATGCAAATGGCCATCGAGAATAACCTAAAAGTACTTCTGCTCGTTCGCGAGGGTGAGCAGTGGCGCAGCATTGCTACGCCTGAATTTGTTAATTATTTCGGTGAATCACTGGTTGATGAGCTGGGTATTGAACAACTCCCTACTCCGACGCCCACCAACCAACCCGTAACAGGTGAATAACATGCATGAACTGGATATCGTCATTCTCGCCGCGGGTAAAGGCACGCGTATGCGTTCTCAAACCCCTAAAGTACTGCATACCTTGGCGGGTAAGCCAATGGTGCAGCATGTATTGGATACTGCCTCCGGGCTGCAGCCTGATCGTACCCATGTCGTCATCGGCCATGGTGCGGAACAGCTGCGCGAGGCGCTGGCCGACACTGCGGTGCAGTTTGCGGTGCAGGCCGAACAGAAAGGCACCGGTCACGCGGTGGCTCAAGCGCTTGAGCAGCTCGGTAGCGGCAAGGTGCTTATCCTCTATGGCGATGTCCCCCTGTTACAGCGTGATTCACTGAGGGAGCTGTTGGCCCAAGTGGATGAACAGCACATCGGGCTGTTGACGGTGACGCTGGATGACCCAACGGGCTATGGCCGGATTGTGCGCAACGACGCGGGCCATGCTGTGGCGATTGTCGAACAAAAAGATGCCAACAACTCACAGCTTGCAATTAGTGAATGCAATACCGGTATTATGGCTATGACCAGCGCTCAGCTAAAACGCTGGTTACCCCAGCTTTCCGCCGAGAATGCCCAGGGCGAGTACTACCTGACCGATGTGATCGCCATGGCCGCCGACGAAGGCATCAAGGTCTGCACGGCCCAGCCAGCCACTGCGGTTGAAGTGGAAGGCGTTAATAATCGCGCACAAATGGCCCGCCTGGAACGTGCTTATCAGCAGCAGCTTGCCGATAAGCTGATGGCAGAGGGCGTGGCGCTTGCCGACCCCGCACGCTTGGATGTGCGCGGGCGTTTAACCTGCGGCCATGATGTCTTTATTGATGTGGGCTGCGTTTTTGAAGGCGACGTTGAACTGGGTGAGGGTGTGCGTATTGGCCCTTACTGCGTGATTAAAAATAGCACCATTGGTGCCGAAAGCGTGGTAGACACCCATAGTGTGATAGAGGGCACCGTGGCAGCGGGCTTGAACCAGATCGGCCCCTTTGCGCGGCTACGCCCCGGGACACGGTTGGCGGTAAAAGCCAAGGTGGGCAATTTTGTTGAAACCAAAAATGCCGATGTCGGTGAGGGTAGTAAGATTAATCACCTAAGCTATGTAGGTGACGCACGCTTAGGCCGGGATGTGAACGTTGGTGCGGGCACGATTACCTGCAACTACGACGGTGCCAACAAACACCATACAGAGATTGGTGATAATGCCTTTATTGGCTCGAACACAGCCTTGGTCGCGCCTGTTTCGGTAGGCAAAGGCGCTACCGTAGGGGCAGGGTCGACAATTGCTAAAGACGTTACCGATTACGCCTTAGCCGTCACGCGTGGTCGCCAGCTAGAAAAAATCGACTGGCTGCGCCCCAGCAAGCGTACAGAGCCATAATTCGTTATTAATTCGTAAAATGGCGATTAAATTGGTTTTAAAATAGTGCTAAGAATCATTAAAAAGCCGTATTCATAATCAATGGCCGTTGTTTTACCGTTCTGCAGATTGGTTGAGTAGGGTTTGTAAGAAAAAGCTGGCGAGCGGAAAGGCTCTGGTTAAAAGTGCTCTGGTTAATAACCTAGGAGAGTGATTATGTGTGGCATTGTTGCCGCCGTTGCCCAGCGCAACGTCCAAGAAATTCTATTAGAAGGACTAAAACGCCTGGAATATCGCGGCTATGATTCGGCCGGTATGACGGTGTTTAGCGATGGCGTGCTGACCCGTCGCCGGGCGCTCGGAAAAGTGGCGGCGCTCGCTGCGCAATTGGAAGCTTCCGCGCTACCGGGTTTTTCGGGCATTGCACACACCCGCTGGGCAACCCACGGCAAACCCTCTGAAGCTAATGCCCATCCGCATCATAGCGGCTCCCACATTGATGAAAACCAAGTGGCGGTGGTGCATAACGGGATTATTGAAAACTACGAGAATATAAAAGATAACTTGCAGCGCAGCGGCTACACGTTTAACTCCGAAACCGACACCGAAGTAATTGCCCACTTACTCTCCGAAAAGCTGAACGATGGCCTCTCCCTGTTTGACGCGACGCAACAGATCGTTAACGGCTTAGGTGGCGCTTACGCCTTGGGCGTGATGAGCGCAAAAGAACCCGGTGTGGTCGTCGGCGCCCGCCAGGGCAGCCCGCTGGTCGTTGGCGTGGGCATTAATGAAGCCTTTTTAGCCTCCGACCCGCTGGCACTGCTGCCGGTGACGGACCGCTTCATTTATCTTGAAGAGGGCGATCTGGTTGAACTGCGTGAGCAGGGCTTTATTCGCATTGTAGATCGTCACGGTAACCACGTTGAGCGTCCTATCCAGACCTTTGAACACGGTGATGGGGCTGCCAGCAAAGGCGAATATCGCCATTACATGCTTAAGGAAATTTTCGAACAGCCGAAGGTGATCGAGGCAGTATTAGAAGGGCGGCTGAGCGCTCAAAGTGTGTTAGTGGAGAGCTTTGGCCCTGATGCTCTGGCGCTTTTCCAGCGTACCCGCCAAGTGCATATCATCGCCTGCGGCACCAGCTACCACGCCGGGCTGGTGGCGCGTTACTGGCTAGAGCGTTACGCCGGAGTACCGGTTCAGGTCGAAGTGGCCTCTGAGTACCGTTACCGCCACCCAGTCGTGCCCGAAGGTACGTTGTTTGTCAGCCTCTCCCAGTCAGGTGAAACCGCGGATACACTGGCGGCGCTGCGTTTTGGGAAAACGCTGAACTATGTCGGGTCGTTGGCAATCTGTAACGTGCCCGGCAGCTCATTGGTGCGTGAGTCGGACATTACCCTGATGACACGCGCAGGCCCTGAAATTGGTGTGGCCTCCACCAAAGCCTTTACGACTCAGCTTGTGGCGTTAATGCTGCTGACGCTTTCCGTGAGCAAAGCAAAAGGGCAGGCCGAATACCCAGATATCATCGCCGCTCTACGCACGCTGCCCGAGGTGTGCCAACGAGTGCTGGCGCTAGACAGCCAGATCGAAGCGCTTTCCCAAGCATTTGCTGAAAAACACCATGCGCTCTTTTTAGGGCGCGGCGCCCACTACCCGATCGCCCTGGAAGGGGCGCTGAAGCTCAAAGAGATCTCTTATATTCATGCCGAAGCGTATCCGGCAGGCGAACTTAAGCACGGCCCGCTGGCGCTGGTGGACAGCGAAATGCCGGTGATCTCGGTCGCCCCCAACGACGACCTACTCGAAAAGCTAAAATCCAACCTTCAAGAAGTCCGCGCCCGCGGTGGCCAACTGTTTGTATTTGCCGATGAAAGCGTGGGCATTGATGCCCAGGAAGATATTCGTGTGCTAACGCTGCCTCACGTGCATGAAGCACTGGCGCCGCTACTGTATACGCTGCCGTTACAGCTACTCAGCTACCACGTCGCCGTGCTTAAAGGTACTGATGTTGACCAGCCGCGTAACCTAGCCAAAAGCGTGACGGTGGAGTGATAACGTCGCCAAACATTACACTTAGTGTCGGAGACGAATAAAGTTTGATAAAAAACAATAAAGTCTGATAAGAAATAATAAAGTTTGTTAAAAATTGGCCTCCTGATATGCTTCATGCATAGGGAGGCCTTTCTATGGATACGAGTAAGTCCGTTGAGCCTAAGCAGAAGAAAAAACTGAAGACACGTGGGCGTGGTTCAGGGAAAGAATACGAACCGTTTATTAAAATCCACGAAATAAGCAGCAGCGGAGAGAGTGTCCGTATCAGAAGCGCTACGGTAGGTCGCACTCACCACCTGCTGTCGGGTATAGAGCGCGATGCGTTTCTTATGTTCGATCAGTTGGATCAAACGACAGACCTTCGCGAACAATTCCCTCTTCCTGTTGATGACACCTTAGAAATTTGTCGGCAGCTGGGCATCAAGCATCCCCAGCAGCGTGGTTACCTCATGGTTGTCTCGACTGATCTGCTGGTCGATTTTGCAGACGGGAAAAAAATAGCGATTGCGATAAAACCGGTATCAAAGCTGAGTGAGCAGCGAACCATAGAACTCTTGCAGATTGAGAAGAGCTACTGGGAATGCCGGGGCGTCGCGTGGCACTTGTTTACTGAGCGTGAAGTTACCGATGGGATGCGTGAAAATTTAAAATGGATTCAGCCCTATGTAGGTGAGGATGTGGCTGACCACTATCAGCTATCACTGAGCGAAGTCGACGACCTCATCAGGCGTATTCAGCCGCATCCGCAAGCCAAGGTGTCCCAGTTATGTGCAAAGCTAGACGATCAATATAGCGTTGAGCCTGGCTTCCATCTCAGTATTTTTCGTTACGCTGTCGCCCAACGCTTCATCAAAGCACCGTTTGATCAGCCTTTTCATAGCTGGCAATGCAAGGATTTAGCCGTAAGCGAAAAAGCGCAGGCCAATGAGGTGTTCAATGCATCTTAACCTTGTTTACACGGATCCCAGCACAAAATGCCGCTTTCGCGTAGTGCGAGAACAGATCAGTGAATTGATGTTGATTGACATCGATGACGCCAATGCGTGGCCCTTTCCCATAGAAGAAGAACAGTTAAAGGCGCTAGAGTATGAGCGCATTGACGACCCATACCCGTTGCCGGATGTTCCTGTTGGTAGCTTGGCTGCAGAGAAGCGAGACGAAGCGTGGGAAGTTATGGTGCCACTTCTGGATCGTTACCGTGACTTGTTCGATAAAAAGAAAAGAAACCAATTAATAAAACAGCGACTAGAGAGTACCACCAAAAGTCGGCTGTATATCACTCGTACGCTTCGCCGCTACTGGCAACGAGGCATGGCACCCAATTCGCTGGCACCTGATTACAATCGCTGCGGTGGTAAAGGAAAACCGCGCCGCGACGTTAAGCAAAAGCTTGGGCGTAAACGTACGGTGACTCCAGGCGAAGGGGTGCCAGTAACCGATGAAATAGCTGAAATTTTTAAAGCGGTGATAGATGGCTTTTATTTGACCAACCCAAAGCTTCCGCTAAAAGCAGCGAAGGACAAGGCTATCGGGCTTTATAAAGCCCGCTACCCTAATGCAGAACCTTCGATGGTGCCGACGCTTGCCCAGTTTCGGTATTTTTACAGTCAAAACTATCGCCCCGGTGAAGCGGCATACAAAAAGATACCCAAGCGGGTGTATCAAAAGGATATGCGTCCACTGCTGAGTACCTCGGGGAATATGAATTTCGGTCCAGGTGCCCGCTACGAAATCGATGCCACCATCGGCGATATTTACCTCGTATCTGATCAAGATCCCAACGAAATTATTGGGCGGCCGACCATCTACTTCGTGAAAGATGTTTTTAGCCGAATGGTAGTGGGGCTTTATATCGGCTTAGAAAACGCCTCTTGGGTCTCGGCTATGATGGCGCTGGCCAATGCCTTTACGAATAAACAAGATTTCTGTCGCAAGTATGGTATTGAAATTGACCTTAACGTTTGGCCAAGTATCGGTATTCCAGCAGGTATTATGGCTGACCGAGGCGAGCTGCTCTATCGTCAAGCAGATGTATTGGTAAACCGATTTGGCATCCAACTGAGCAACTCGCGCGCCTACAGAGGGGATGATAAAGGGATATGCGAGCGACACTTCAACACGACTCAAGCAGAGTTTAGACCCTATACGCCGGGTATTGTTGAGGCAGAAAATGGCAAAAAGCGAATCGGAAAGCGCTATGAGCTAGACGCGACTCTGAGTCCGTCTTCCTTCACGAAGTTAATGATCAATTTGGTCATCTATTACAACAACGTGAACCCAGTATCAGGGTACGATTTTGCACCGGATATGCCAGCTAGCCTGCCTGCAACGCCTGTTAGCCTCTGGCAATGGGGCATTCAGCACAGAACAGGCAAACTACGCGTATGCGATGAGAAGCTCACGTGGATTAACCTGCTGCCGTATGAAACGGGCACTATTTCAGAAGTAGGCATCACGTTTAAAGGGTTGGTATATACGTGCCAGGAAGCGCTTGCAGAGGGCTGGTTTGACCGTATACGTCAGACGCGACCTGAAACAGTCACCATCGCGTTCGATCCTCGGCGCACCAACACGGTATATCTTCGGCCCGATGAACGGTTTGATAGCTACTGGGCATGTGAGCTTTCAGATCGCAGTCGACGTTATCGGGATATGAGCTTTTTAGAGGCAGGTAGAAAACTAAAAGAAAGCCGAAAAACAGAAGCCAAAGCTAGGCAGCGAGCAGCCTTTGAAAAGCCTGATCTAATTGAAAATATTGAGAAAATAGTTGCTGAAGCCAAGAAAAATAATAAGGCATCCCAGCAAGACCTCCCTAACTCTCAACGTTTGGCTGGCATTAAGGATAATCGTTCTAAAGCAAAAGAAAATGAGCGTTCTCAGCGTAAAAGCGATAAGCACGTTCACCGTAAAAAGCCTGCAGATGTGGTCACTTTAAAACCGAAGGAAGCACCGGAAGAGAGTTTGGATTACCCAAGCCTCATTCCTTTCTTGGAGGATGATGATGACTAGGCTCGTGAACGCACAATACCGAGAAGCCGAAATCCTAGATTATGAAGGCCATCCCCTCATTACTGCGCTCCCACCCATCAATTCACCACAAGCGACCGCCGAAATGTTGTCGCTAACGCCCAATATTCCTGAGGCAGAAAAAACGCTGCCACCGCATATTCGCCGCCATGCGATGATGCGGATATTGGATCAGTTTCTGCACCCGACGAAATCACATTTGCAGTTAGAGCAATTAGTGTCAGGGATGTTGAGGCGTGGCTATCTAGGTCGCAATATTGCGGGCATCGAATATCAGCGCAACCTAAATGATGTAGGGCGCACGGACTTTAATGCCATTCTGCGCAACGCAGGCAGTGCTGCTTTAACGAGCTCGGTCATTGGGTGCTCGGGGACCGGAAAGTCAACAGCCATTGAGGCAATACTCAAGCACTATGACCAAGCGCTTTACCACCCACAATACCAACATACGCAACTGGTATGGCTGAAAGTTGAGTGCCCACATGATGGGTCGGTAAAGAGTCTATGCACGCACTTTTTCCGTGCGGTAGATGATGCGCTAGATACTGATTACGAACGTCTGTATTTCAAATCCAGCTCGTCAGCGGAAAGAATGCTGGCCGATATCGCCAGGGTGGCTGCTTTGCATTCGCTCGGGCTGTTGGTGCTGGACGAAGTACAGCACCTGGAAAAGTCGCGCTCAGGTGGTGCCGACAAAATATTGAATTTCTTCGTTACTTTGACGAACGTCATTAAGGTACCGGTGCTCTTTATCGGGACACCAAAAGCACTCGATTTATTTAAGCCCACGATGCGATCAGCCCGTCGCGCCTCCCAGTTTGGGAGTTTAGATTGGGAGCGGTTCTCGTGTGTACAGCAAGGTAACGCACCAAGCGAGTGGAAGCATTTTTTCAAACGTTTGTGGAAACTCCAATGGCTGTCGTCCCCTACGCCGTATAGCGAAGATATGAACGAGCTTTTTTGGGATTTGACACAAGGAATCGCTCATATCGCCGTGGCGCTGTTTTACCTCAGCCAAACCCGCGCGGTCACTGCCATGAAAACACCGATACTCAGTGAAGAGCTGGTAATAAAAACCTATAACGAAGAGCTTTCGCTGATTCACCCTATGGTGATGGCGCTAAGAAGCGAAAATCCAGAACGTATTAAGGAATATGCGGATCTTGACGTTCCCATTGAGGCAATTCGCTTAAAAGCAACCGCTCCTCTTGCCATGCCTGAAGCGCTAACGGTCGAGGAAGAGAGAGCAAGCGAGGAAGCAAAAGAGCCCTCTACGTTCCAACGCCTCTCATCGATCTTGGCCAATTTTGGCATAGGGGAAGATATCATCCCCGCTATTGCCTCCCAAGCCATTGAAGAAAACCCAGACGCTGATATCTGGACATTGGTTGAGCATGTGAAGCGTCTTGAAGATCCTCAAAAAGGGAACGCAGAGAAAAAAGCGCCTGCAAGCGACAAAGCCAAGGTAAAAGCCTTGCAACCCCGCTACACCGAGAATGATCTTCGTTTAATGCGCCAAAATGACGCCGAAAAGAGCTACCAACACTTCAAAAAGAAGGGAGTTATCATTGATTTCTTAGCCTACTTGTAAACGGCTACTTACCTCTCAAACCAGACAATTTCAATCTGCATGGTTGTTTATGTCATCATGCGGCTTTTTGATTTGCTGATAACAGGAATGCTCCGCCATTATGAACACGACCCCGCTGGCCTATCAGCTTTCCGGCCATATTACGGCTGAAGCTCCGCTCAACGTCAGCTACTTTGGGATGGACGAAAGGCTGCCCCGCACTCCCCACGGCCAAGTGTTTCTTAACGGCGGCACGTTAAGAGGGCCGCTGCGTAAAGCAGGCCTGAATATGCTAATACGCGAACTTGCCAGCCTTAAAGACCAGCCGTTAGACCTCGTTTTCAACCGAGCGCAGATGTATATGCTGGGCGAAGGCATTGATGTCTCGCGAGATGTTAATAACGAAGCGATGGGGCGCAATTACGACCCACGTGCGGAAGCGTTTTTGCGTCAAACGAACCCTTTCATGAGCCTATTTGGCCGTTGGAAGCTGGCAGGCTATTTAGAAGTAGGGCCACTGCTCACCAGTACGAGCAATCTTATAACGGCAGGGCAAGGGGTGCGTCATGATCAATTTGAGCATGATCCACGCTTGGTGACCTACTTGAGCGCTGACGAGCAAGCGGCGTTGATGGGCCAAATGCGAAGTACCCAAGAAAGCATGGCGGAAATTGAAGAGGTGCGAGAACAAATTCGCCTCATCAAAGTCGACGCGCGTAAAACTGATGATGTGGCGGCTAGGCAAGCCTTTGCAAAGCAGACCCGAGAACTGGAAGCCCAAGAGAAAGCGATCCGCAAACAGCGTGAAGGTTCTGAAGAATCGATTAAGCACCCGTTGCCAGGTTATGAAGCTATTGCGCCGGGTAGCCAGCTGCAAAGCCGCTTAAAACTCATAGAAGGGTCGCCGGAAATACTGGGTCTCTTGCTGCATTGCCTTGCTGAATTTTCTCACCACCCCCGCCTAGGGGGCCACTTAGCCAATGGTTTCGGAGCCATTAGCGCTGAGTGGCAAGTGATGCAGCGTTCGCCGGGTGAGCGTCAAGCAGAGGCGATAGGCATGGTGAGGCTAGACGACATGGGAATGACATTAGAAGGGGAGCCATTGGAACAGGCGTGGCAGGCCTTTAAAGTGACGCTGCCTAGCTACGATTTCACTCTATTCAGCCGCCAAGAAGCTCGCCAACGTTGGAAACAGCGCTAGCCATGGCAGTGCCATCGCAAGGGGGCGACCCAGCTTTAATGCAGCCCTTTAAGCTCATCCTGCAATTACATACGCCGCTGATACTGCCTCGAGTAGTGCCGCGTTTAGACACCTTATTACACGAAGCGGCTTGCCGCCGCGCCTTAGACTGGGAACACCCCCCTTCGCTGCCGCTTACTTATGACCATGAGCAGGGGGCTTTTCGCGCTTCGCAGCTGATTTTTGGGGTAACCCCGCAGTTTGGTCTGGAGGCGCATGAGGTAGGCATGGTGGCCCACCTATATAAGCTGCCTTTATTAGCGGCGCGCAACGTTCGTGCACCGCTGCGCTTTGATGGTGGTGATTGGGCACCGAAACTCACCCTCCACAAAGGGCGGCTATGCCCGTACTTAATATTTTATGCAGAGGGTGATCCAAGCGCCTGTACTGACCTGTTGAGTGAGATACCACATATCGGCATTGCTTATACACGTGGGCAGGGGGCGGTCAGTATTATGAGCACCTTTCCAGATCATGAAGAGCGGTGGCGGCAACGTAGCTGGCGTGCACCCGAAATGCATACCGGTATGCCTTATACACCCCAGGCAGACTGCCTACGCCTGACGCCAGCGGGCAGCGATGAGCCGGTTTATCGGCCACCGCGCATTCTGCGTGAGGTAATGCAATGACGGTATACGGCGCTGCACCTGCCCCAGTGCGGCCTCAGCACAGGGGCTACCAACTTCTTTACCAAGCAACGAGCGCGTTAAGGCGTGGGAGCTTTGCAGCAACGCTGACGCCTACCACTCTCAACTGCGCGTGTTGTGATCGAAGGTGGGCAGAGGTCGAAGCACCTTTTAAAGCTGTTGAATACCACTATGGTAAATGTGGTGAGGCAGAATACGTCTGTTTAACCTGCTACACCCCGCGCATACCTAGCCAGGACATACTCGGCTTAGAACGCATGAACGTTACAGGGAAGACCCTAACCCCTATTTACGGCAAGTTGGGCATGCTGGTGGGGTCGGGCGGCATTATTACGCCAGAAGCAGAGCTATACCTGACCCTGCCACCCAAATTGTTTGAAAAATACCGAGACGGCGAGTGGGGCCAGCAAGGACGCTTAAGCATTGAAAAGCCATTTGAGCGTTTGATCAGCCTATTAATACAGGGGGTGCTTGACCCGATTGAAGACGGCTTTATTTACATCGAAAACTGGGGGCGTAAAGTGGATGGCCTAATGCGCCAACTGATGCCCACCACATCGCTGCATGAACTCTGGTGTAACAGTGAGAACGGTGCCAGCGTATTGGACTTACACGCGATAATCACCACAGCCCAAGTGATGAGTGATCAGGGGTTGGCCAGCCAAGCAGGCCGCTTTGCCTTCTGGAAACCGATTCTTGATGCAGCCAAAGGTCAGCG
Source organism: Halomonas sp. MES3-P3E (assembly GCF_002836035.1). Lineage (NCBI taxonomy): Bacteria > Pseudomonadati > Pseudomonadota > Gammaproteobacteria > Oceanospirillales > Halomonadaceae > Halomonas > Halomonas sp. MES3-P3E. Next base: position 95,218 of record NZ_PJBT01000002.1, read on the forward strand.
TGATGACAAAGCGTTTGCCCAGTGGTTGGTTAACGTGCCAGACCCCGCCGCGCTTTTGCAGGCGATTCCAACAGATCCCTACGACCGCTTGAAACTACCTGCCGTATTGGGATGGGTAATGCCACATTTGGACAAGCTGTTGCCTTACTGCCACACGAAGACCCAATCTTCATCAGCTACGTTTTTATCAGCTCAGTCATCAATACAGCCGCCGGTGTCATCCAAGCCATCGACTGAAGGCGCGCACGCTGAGCCTGAACAGGGCAAGCTGTTTTAACCCGACAGACGAGAGGGGATAAATCCCACGCTATGCAGGTGCATTACTACGAAGCCAGCGCGCTATGCCACCCTGGAAACACGTCAGAGCGCCCAGTCACACTCAATGATTACCACCGCACTGCGTGGCACCTCTTTTCAGGTGATACCCACTACCCCCAGCGCGAGCGACCGTTTATTTTTCGTGCCCAGTGGTTAACCCAAGAGCAACACCTGTTTAGCGTGCGCTCAGCGCGTGATTTTCCCCATGCAGAAAAGCGTGTACTGACACTTAATGAAGGAACCACGCTGCAGCTGGAGTGGCACTGGGTGCCTACCGTCGCCACGCGGTTATCGTCCAGCGGCGAAAGGCTGCCCCGTAGCCAGCATATACCGGCACCGCGTGAACGGTGGGCCAGCCTCATTATTGAGCGCATGCAGCGCCAAGGGTGGGCAATAAATGTTGGTAGCGTTAGCTTTTATCCATTGGGGCGTTGGCCTCAGCAGCATAAATCATCAGTGCAACACCCAGTAGTCAGGGTTTGCGCTGAAGCAACCGTAATTGATACGTCACTGGCGGCCACTGCATGGTTTCAAGGGGTGTCTCGCCTACGTACTTACGGCATGGGTATGCTTTGCCCCTGTTAGGGTGTAGCTCACAATTATTGCTATCATTACGCCGTTCCGCCTCAGCGGAAGTGTTTGCAATGAATTGCAGACTTCGATGGAACGTTTGAAACTCTCGCCTTTGCGGGAATTCCCTTTGCGGAAACAGTGCCCCAGTTTTGCTGGGGCATTCGCTCTCCTACCCAGATAACGCCTCTATGCATCCGGTACTCCACTACCTCAGCGACATACTGCCTAAACGCCCAGGCTTTCAGCGTAACCCGGTGCAAATAGCGTATGCCGAAGCACTTTTGGATGGCCTAGCTCAGAAAGGAAAGCTGCACTTTGTAGAGGGTGATACCGGGATCGGGAAGTCACTCGCTTACCAGTTAGCCCTAGCCGATTGGGTTGCCAAAGGCAAGCTAATGGGCGGTAAGCAGGCAGCGCGCCGAGCATTGATCTCTACCCACTCCAGGGCATTGCAGCGGCAGCTGCTCCAGCCAGATAACCTCGCTATCGTGCGTGACTACTTAACTCATGCCCAGTTGCCGCAACTTAGTTTTGCACTGCGCATGGGCCGGGATAATTACCTGAATCCTGAACGATTAGCGCTTCTTTTGGGTGTGCCGAGTTTAGACGCCGCAGCGGAAAGCACTCGATTACCCGACACGTACCGCCGTTTAGCGCGTTGGGGGCTGAAAAGCGATGGTTGCCTGCTTGATCTGGATGCTGCGCTGTTACCTGATGGCTGGCAGTTAGCCGATATTGCCCTGCGGCCCAACGACCCCTTACCGGAAACCCTAGAGACACAGCAGCAGGCCGCACAACAAAGCGATGTGCTCATTATTAACCACGCACTGTTAGCGGTAGACCTGGTTACCCAAGGGAAAATCACTCATGCAGAAGCGCCCTATGCCTTACTACTGGATGAAGCCGAGCACTACCCGGAAATTGCTGAAGAACTACTAAGTAACCGCGTATCGTTGCAATCCACCACTTATTTACTTAATCAGCTAAAGCAGCATCGCGTTGCTAAGCAGTGGCAAACCTTGCTGGATAACATGACCGACCGTGAGCGGGCGGGCCGTGCCCACAGTTTAACGCCTTACCAAGGCGAGGCCCTGCAAAGCGCTGTGAAAGCGTTATTAAAACTGCGCTTGCGCGAGCCAAGCCATACGCCAGCACTATGGCAGGAGTGGCAGCATTTACGCCAGGGCGTAGAGAGCATCGCCCTTCGCTTACGTGAAGCTAGCCGCTACTTAGTGTTGGATTATTCCCCGGTGCGCGGGTTGCCAGGGGTAGTTGCCCACGCCCCTAGCGCCGCCTCTAGTTTAAAAGCCGGTGCTAAAAAGCGGGTCACGTTGATGACCTCCGCGACACTGTCAGACCTTGACCATGCGCCAGGTGAAACACCGCATTTTCGCTATATGCGTAGCCGCTTACAGCTACCAGTCACTCATCCACGCAGCGGGCTACAGCGTAGCTTTCAGGCCCAGCAGTTTGGCACCTTACGTTTTCGTTTACCGCGTGGGTTGCCACATCCGCTATTGCAACAAGCGGATGGCCGTTACCAGCTTGCCCCACAGTATTGCCAGCAGGTACTTCCTTATATAACTGACCAGCCAGGGCGCACCTTGGTGCTATGTGCTAGTTATGCGGATGTCACCGCGCTAGAGGCCGAGTGGCCAGCTGCTCATTCACACAGGCTGGTTGCCCACTATGCAGGTGCAGGGTTAAACGAGCTGGTTGCCCGCCTAGAAAATGATTCGATTTTACTCACCCCCGCCGGGTGGGAGGGGCTATCGCCCAACCGTGAAGGGAACCAAGCGTACTGGCAGCATGTGGTGGTATTGCGTAACCCCCGTCCCATGGTCAGCCAGGTGGAACAGCACCTCGTTGAACAGATGCTGATTCATCGCGATGTCAGCCCTTCAGAAGCCGCCCATATCGCCAAGGGAACGCTAATGCGTAAAAGCACTGTGCGTACACTGCATAAGCTGCGCCAAGGGCTGGGGCGGGCGATTCGTCATCCAGATGATGATGTTTTGATAACCCTGTTGGAGCCGCGTATACCCCGGCCTTCGGGGTCGCCTGCCTGCCATGGGGTGTACACACAACAGGTACTTCTAGGGGCCATTCCCGCGCGTTTTTACTCAGACTACCAACAGGCGGAGGAGCCCGGTGGGGAGAAAGATGCTGCTCCATCCATCGCGCAGGATCTCGCCGCACTTTTATAAGCTTCTGTAAACGGCTCATTTCGGAGCGCACTCGTCACAATGTACTGTCTGCAACTCACGCGGGTATGCCCAAAATAATCAGCAACCACGTTATCTTTACTATTTTTTACATTATTTTTGATGATAAGCCTAAAGATTCTCCTCGCTGAGCCGTTAATCAATATAACGGCACACACAGTGGCCGAATACCGGGCCTAACGGCCAGTGTCCAAGCAAGGAGAATCACACCATGTCAGTGATCAATACCAACATCACATCGATGATCGGCCAGCAAAACCTAAGCAAGTCCCAAAACGACTTAACCACAAGCATGGAAAGGCTGTCCTCTGGCCTGCGCATTAACAGTGCCAAGGATGATGCGGCCGGTCAGGCCATCGCTAACCGTATGTCTGCCTCTATTACGGGTCTTTCTACGGCGCAGCGTAATGCCAACGATGGTATTTCTGCGGCGCAAACCGCTGAAGGCGGTCTTAACCAGATTAACGACAACCTGCAGCGTGTTCGTGAATTAACGGTACAGGCTCAGAACGGTACCAACAGCCAGGACGACTTGAACTCAATTCAGGACGAAATCGGTCAGCGCATGGAGGAAATCAACCGTATTTCGCGCGAAACCGATTTCAACGGTACCGCAGTACTGGCTGATGGTGTCGATAAAATGACCATTCAGGTTGGCGCCAAAGATGGTCAAACTATCGATATTAACTTCAAAGCAACTAATATTGCAGAGCTGAATCTGGCTGATTTTAATGTCAATGCTAAGCTCGCTACCGCTGCAGGAACCGGCGCAGCAGTGACCGCTGCTGTGGATGAGACCTTTGAAGTAGATGGAACTACATACACTGCAGCCGCTGGTGGTGCGACGGGCGTTGGTAGCACAACTGTTGATACTGGCGCTATTGCTATTGACGCTGATTTGACGGGAACAGCTCTGGAGGGTGGCTCAACTAGCGGACTTTTCACTGACAAAGATGGCAACGTATTTATCAAGGGCACTGACGCTGACGGCAATACAAGCTACTACGAGGCTGAGCTGCAAGTAGAACCTGGTACCGGTGCAGCTGCTCCTGAGCTTAGCTATACTGTTGGTAAAGAAGCATCCCACTTGACGGAAGATGCTACGAAAGTAGAGACTGAAGAGCCACTTGCAGCCTTGGATAGTGCTCTGAGTCAGGTCGACAGTTTGCGCTCTGAACTGGGTGCTGTGCAGAACCGTTTCGAGTCTGCCATTACGAACCTGCAAACCAACGAAACTAACCTCTCCGCTGCCCGTTCGCGCATCGAAGATGCCGACTACGCAACAGAAGTGGCCAATATGACTCGCTCGCAGATCCTGCAGCAAGCCGGTACTTCCGTGCTGGCTCAGGCCAACCAGATCCCGCAAAACGTTCTTTCTCTGCTGGGTTAATTATTTAATAGCAAGATGCTTCACAAGCAGGGCGAAAGCCCTGTTTTTTTATGGGCGGTGATTATCAAAGCTAATTAAAACCGTTTAACACCAACCGGTCATTACCTAATTAACCTGCGGATATCGCCGTACTTAGCCTCTCAAAACACCTTATAAAGGCTACCTTTTGCATGCTTTACTTGGCCAGCATTCCGTTAACCTAATGTCTATTCGTCAATATTTGAGCGACACACTATGAGTAAGGCACGCCGCAACCCGCCCCGCAAGTCATTTAATGCAGCCGCTTCTCCCGCGCATGGCGAGCTGAGCCTCAAGCAAGCCAGCAAGCGTGTTGAAAGAGCGCCTAATGACCCTGCTGGCTGGAAAGCATTAGGGGTGCATTGGTTAAACCAGAAACGTTGGGATGAAGCTCGCGAGCCGATCGAGCATGCCTTGAAATTGGCGCCGCAGGATCCTGAAGCATTGGAAATGTTGGCTCGAGTAGTGCATAACCAAGGTGATGATATCCAAGCGATTGCCCTGCTTGCTCAGGCAATTGAACTCGATTTTGGCTTCGCTCAGGCCCATTTATCTTTATCCAAGATACGGTTTGGCCGCGCAGAGAACGAACAAGCTCTTGACCATATTGATCAGGCGCTGACGATACAGCCCCGGCACCTTGGAATGCTATCTCACCGGGGGAATGTTCTCTATCGATTGCATCGCTATCAGGATGCCATTGAAGTATTCGATGAGCTTCTAAACAAGCAGCCTGAAAGTTATAGCCATTGGAACAATGCAGCTAATCTACGCCGCGACTTAGGCTTATTGGACGAAGCTGATCGATTCTATCGTCAGTCCATCGAACGTACCACTGTTGACTCGAAGCCTTATTCCAACCGGCTGACAGCCCTGCACTACAATCCCTCTATTAGCCGCAACACTATTTTAGACGTATGCCGTGAGTGGGAGAAGCGCTATGGGCCTGCACAGGCGCAATTACGCCCTCAGCCCCATAATCGCGCTCCAAACAAAAGGCTGCGCATCGGTATGATTTCTGACGGTTTTCGCCGTCACCCCGTCGGTAGGATGATCACCGCCGCGCTGGAAAAACTCGCTACACAGGAAATAGCGCTTTACGCCTATAGTACCAACAATGCTGTCGATCCACTGACTGTGCGTATTCGCAAAACAACTACTCAATGGCTAGAAATATCACATCTATCCGATGAAGCATTAGCGCAACAAATTCGCGACGATGAAATTGATATTTTGATCGACTTGGCAGGCCACAACACTGGCAGTCGCATGCGCGTAATAGCCATGCAGCCTGCACCATTATTGGTAAAATGGGTAGGCGGGTTGATTAATACGACAGGGCTTAGTGCAATAGATTATCTATTAACAGACAGTGTTGAATCACCCGAGGGTGAAGACCCTTATTACACTGAAAAACTGATTCGCTTACCTGATGACTATATCTGCTACGATCCCAGCGATGTTCAAGCCGAATTACAGGCACTACCGGCACTACGCAATGGTTATATTACGCTGGGCTGCTTTAACAATCCCTCCAAGCTAAACGAGGTTGTTCTAGCGGAATGGGCCGAGATCATGCACCAACTACCTGGCTCGCAGCTGTTTCTGAAGGGGTTTCAGTACAGTAGTGAAGTACTTTGCCAACGGGTGCGCGATATAATGGCCAGCCACGATATACCGGCCACCCGGCTGATTATCGAAGGCCCTTCACCACACAAAGAGTTGATGGAGGCCTACAATCGGGTAGATATTGCCCTCGACCCCTGGCCCTACTCCGGTGGATTGACTACTTGTGAAGCTTTTTTCATGGGGGTGCCTGTAGTCACACTGCCTGGCCCGACCTTTGCCGGTCGGCACTCAGCTACTCATCTTGTCAATGCTGGCATGCCTGAACTCGTCGTTAGTAGTTGGGATGAATATCGCGAACGTGTCATTGAGCTTGCCAGTGACTTGGATAGCCTGAGCACAATTCGCTCTCATCTTCGTGATGTCCTCCTACAGTCACCAGTTTGCGACGCCCCGCGCTTTGCCAAGCATTTCACTACTGCGATGCGTGCCATCTGGCAGCGTTATATTGAAGGCAAAATGCCTGCCGCGTTGACTCTGGATAAGGAGGGACAGGCCCAGTTCGAAGACGCAGACCGGGCGGTCGAGATCCTCCAAGCCGAGCCACTGGCGGAAGAACAAGATGAGTTCAGATGGCAGCTCGAAGGCAAGGTCATTGCGATTGACAACGGAGGTAAGTTAATTAGCGAAGGTAGTATTCATAGGTTACGTCAGCTCAACGCCTTCGGCGTTGTGGCGTTTGATTTCGCTAGCCGTATTCAGAATTCTGACCAGTACCAGGGCAGCGACGATATTCAGATTTTTCCACACGCGGTTCTTGGCGATGGCAAGCCAGCTACGCTTTACGCCTGCTTTAACCCTGCCTTAAGCAGCACATTGGAGCCATTTAGCCCAGAGCAGCAGTTTGTCGCTAATGCCCAAGACATTAAGGTATTGGCAAAATTGCCAATCAACTCGATTGCGCTCGACAGCATTGAAGGGCTAGGTAGCCTAGACTGGCTGATTCTAGATGACCTCAGCGATACCATGGCCATTCTGGAAAACGGTGAAAAGGCGCTAAAAGATACGCTGACCATTCAAGTACGTATCGCTTTTCAGCCAACTCATAAGCGACAGCCCAACTTAGCAGAAGTACAACACTGGATGAGCCGCCACGGTTTCCGCTTCTACCGCTTCAACAATGAACAGCACCGCAGCCACCTACCAGAAAGCGTACCTGAAGAGCAGCGCCAAGCCACTGAGCTAACAAGTGCTGATGCTTTATTCTTGCCTAGTTACGAGCGCATGGCTGAGTTAAGCGATAGCCAACGCACCAAACTCTCCTTCCTGCTGCATACGGTGTATGAAATGAGAGATGCGGCCTACTCCGTACTGAAAAGCATGGGGCTAGGTATAGAGGAGAATTATTGGAAAGAAATTGTTATTTCAGAAGAAGATACTGTGGGGGGTAGCAGCTACTTTACGCAAGAAAATATCAGCGCTTCTATGGAACATGTTCCTAATGAAACCAGAAAAGCTGCTGAAAAACTTAATGAGGCACTTGGCGACCGAGAGCTTATCTTTTTAGGGACAGGAGATATGGCTAATCACGGTATTGTTCAAAAAGTACAAGCCACGTTATTGCAGCAAATGAAAAGTTTAGGCATTAACGTATCGTGGGCAAATGGCCAAAAGCCAGTTCCAGTTGAAAAAATACTGCAGCTTGCCTCTTCCGGGAAAGCCGTTTTTTATGGTAGCAACAGGTACTATGACGCTGATGTATCCATCAATGGCATTGATAAAAAAAACCTGTTTGATGTGCTGGGCACACCCTTAATTGCCTGTATATCAGACCATCCTTATACTGATTTTATGATGAACCGTATCGCGAATGCTTCAAAAAACGGCCTTTTATATGGGTCACAATCTTTAGTCGATGAAGTTAAATTTTTACGGCCAGATATTAAGAGTGTTAGCGCTCGGGAATCAGAGCCAGCGCCAACCTTAATTATGAAAGAACCTGTTGATCACTCTAAGCGTGAAATAGATATTCTTGTCCCCATGAATTTAGATTATGCTTGTGCAGCAGAAAGTAATTACTTATTAGTGTTAGCTGAAGCCAAAAAAATAAACCAAAATTACCACACTCTCGTAGCTAGAGTTGTAGAAGAATATAATGATTTTTCAAAGTCCCTTATGGATTTTTATAAAGAATGTTACCGAGAGGTTTTTGGGGCAGAATGGCAGCCATGTACTCCGTGGAGTCAGCGTGACATTGTATTGATAAAGCTGCTAGGGAAAATAGATGATATCGTTCGAGGTCGAAAACGACTTCAGGCGATGAGTTTAATAGCAAAAATTGCTGGTGATTATAATGTGGTGGTCTTGGCAAATGAAAAAGTAAAAAGCCGCCTACCCAAAGAAATTGCAAATTCAGGGAATCTTCAGTTTATTGGGACAAAAAATACAGCGACTCTTGAAGAGCTATATAAAAAGTCACGCTACATTCTAAATGTAAGCCCTACTTATCACGATTCTATTCATGAGCGTGTTAGAAACGCAGCAGCAGCAGGCTGTGCTATTTTATCTAACAAAAACAAAAAACTATCAGAAACTTTCGGCTATAAGGAAAGTATTCTTTTTTATGATGATTATGATGGACTAGGTGGGATTGTTTCTAAAAACAAAAAAGAAAGTGAAAGGGTAGGAGCTTCTGCCAAATTTATTATAGATGAAATAAATAGGGAAACACCTATAGTTTCTTTTTTGACTATTTGTAAAGACTATTTAGAAAGCAGGTCTAGCCAGAAGCTAGTTAATAAACCTACAGTGTTGAAGAGTCTGAAAAATTCAAAGATACCTGATGCTCCACATATGTCTGCTGCCGAGAGAGCAATTTTTAAACAGCAGCTTCAGCATGCAACACAATATTTTGAGTTTGGTTCTGGTGGTTCCACTGTTTGGGCAATAAAGCAAGGCCTAACAGTAAAGGGTGTAGAAAGTGATGCTAAATGGGTGAGCTCTTTAAGACAAGAGCTGGGTGAGCGGTGCAAAGTGGAGGCGGTTAATATCGGTCCTACACGTGAATGGGGATACCCTGCCTCAATGGACTATCGCGAGCTGTTTTCACGGTATAGCAATGCGATTCACCAACATGAAATTGCTTTCGACCTAATCCTTGTGGATGGGCGCTTTCGTGTAGCCTGCACTATCGCCTCTATCCAACATATATTGAGACAACACGCAAACCCCCACAAAGCTCGGATTTTTATTCATGATTTTTGGGATCGCCCCATTTATCATTGTGTACTGAATTTCCTTGACCCCCTAGAGCGAGCAGATACAGCCGGGGTGTTCAAAATAAAAGAAGGAGTGAAAAACGAGGATCTGCAGCGCGTGTGGAAGGAGTATGCTGAGCGGGTAGAATAAAAGACTTATTTAGTGAAATCTCATCGCATTCATGGCGTTAATTTAGAGGGGAGGTCACGCCTAAAAGCATCGAGGTGTTAGCGTTAAGTAGTTCACAGTGACTGTAGCTGACTATTATGCAAATAAAGTAGCTCTTCGAAGTTATTAAATACCCGCTCGCTTTAGAGCGGGTAACGTTTTTTAGCAGCGTGGTAGGCCAAAGCCTCGCGCTTTGAGTTCATCTTCGATAGCTTTCATAGTGTTGACTATCTCATTTTGAATTCTCTCCCAGGGAACGATTTCATCAGGATGATTTGAGATAGAGAAGTTATTCCAATTATCTTAGTTGTTAGGTAGTACAATATTTTTAAGATGGCAGTATGTCTTTTCAAGATATTCTTGTGTTGCAGTTTTGATATTCATTTTTACTCCTTTTTGATATGTTAATGTTCATTAAAATGACCATTTTTATTGTATAATTAATTTTTCTTTAGTCAATATGACAGAATTTTATTCTGGACTTATTTTCATAAGCCTGACGACGCCTCCTCAATAGAGTATTCCTTCAACCGCCAGCGATTGGTATTGGAGAAACTCGCTTCCCCGGTATATTCCGGCACTGCCCAGCACTCACCCCCTCCTGCTCAATCAACCGGCTATTAATCTCGTTGTAATAGTGCTCCGGGCGCTGGCAGAAGTCTTCATACTGAGCTACTAGTTTTTTGTGTTCTGGCAACGCGGCAATTCCCTGCTCTACTGAACGGTTGATGGACGCAATCTGGCTAGCAACGGATTCCAGTGGGTTCATGTTTGCATGCCCTAACTGAGTGACTAATGTGTCAGTATATGATTCGAAGCGTTCATGTAGCATCAACACCCATCATCATTGGATATGTTTACTTAATTGTAGAAAAATTTATGACAAACTAGGGCCAGGTAATTATAATATTCTTTCGTGATGATGGAGTAAAAGAATTTTAAAAAGCTGAGGTTGCGCAATGTGCTATCAATGTTACGAAGATTCAAATAAAGATCGTATACATAAATTTTTAAAACTAATTGATGAAGAGTTTGTGCCACCTTTGAGTGAGCGAGTATGTTTGGACGATTATTCTTGTAAGCTTTCTAAAAAAGCGTGCAACTTATTTGTAGTTCGAGGTGGTGTAGATATTGCTCATGTAGCCTTTTATTGTAACGATAAAGAAAGAAGTATTGCTTATATTTCTTCACTTGGGATTCTTTCTGCGTATTATGGATCTGGAGCTGCAGGTTATCTATTAGAAAAAGTTTGTGATGAATGTAGAAACAAAAAAATGTTGCTGTTAAGATTGCAAGTTTATAATGGCAATGTCAGGTCAGTAAAGTTTTATCAGAAGCATGGTTTCACTTTCTTTTCAGCTAACATTATGGAAAAGAGTCTTTTGATGAATGATTTATGTAAGAGCGACATTTACCCTGACTTGGGGCTCCTCATTGGCTTGGGCTAATTGTCGCTGACGAGCATTTTCTTCTGCCATTAGCCGCTCTCGCTCCGACGTATTTGTTGCTGCTGAGTCTTAGAACGCCACTGATAAAGCTAACTCGAATGTATGTCCAGCTCAACGAGGCGTTGCGGCAACACCAATGGCATCAGCGAGTGCGAACGCTTCTTGCCGGTAAGCATCTGAGTAATGGGTATAGGATTTTTCTTCACTGATGTCGCCGATTTTGCCATGGTTCACCTTACCGTAGCGTATTACATTCTTGAGGTGTCCACCGTTACTGGGCAAGTACAGTAGAACTAGGAATCAATCTGTAGTCATTCAACATGTTTTCTATCTCTTCAGTCTCATTGAACATCATCACATCAATTATTGATAAACGCTCTTCAAAGCTATGCCTGCTTTGTGGGTAGGGCCTAATAGAAAAATCAAAGAACTTAATTTCAATTTTTTTCGATGAATATTGGACAGTATCAAATAGATTGCGACCGTCTACAGGATTCCAATATTGCTTTGGAAAAGAATCTGGCAAGGCAGCGCATATATTTAAAGCCCACTCGCCTGGTGCCTTAGGCTCTGCAATTGTTAATTCCATATCTGAAAAAACATTTATTCTTGTCTGTATTCCCAAATAATCACAAACTTTTCGTAAGGATTTATTGTTTAACTCAGCAATTGATTCGAACTCGTCATTAAAAATGTCTTTAACCAGTTCATTAACCGCCTCGTAGTGAGGGGATTTTTTTTTGTAATGCTGGATTTGTCCAAGAATTCGTTTTTTCCAGTCATGATCATTATTAATAAATACATCACGTATTTTTTTTTCACTAGAATGTTTACGCACGGGAATTTTTATATATTGCCACCCCTTTTCAGGGTGCAATATTCTATTTCGATCAACCCAGCCATGTCGAATATATTTAACCTCATCTAACGTAATAAAAAGATCGACATTTTTAATAAGGCTGAAGTATCCCAGGTAAGGGAAGAAATAAGGCTGCATGATGCCAATCTTCATTATTATTGATTATCCTGAGAAAGTTTATAAATTTGCTGAAGTCTGTCAAATATAGATCTCGCGTTTTCTTTTACTTCAGGCATTTTTTTTTGAAGCTGTTTTTTTAAAGCGGATCTGTTGTTCCAGCAGTGTTCAACTTTCTTCTTCATGTCTTCTGCTGAGGATGGGTCAGAAATATATTCTTCTAGTCCAACCGAACGAGCAAATCCAATATTTCTATGCGAGACTCCGCCGTGCCCTCTATTTATTATCACGGTGGGCACATACTCAGATACTGCTGCAGTAAATGCGTGAATTCTCCCTGAAATAAACATGTCGAATTGAGCGATAATAGCTTTTGTCTCTTTCGGTCCGTATGGGCCTTGAGCCAGTATCACGTCATCCATCTGAACTTTACCCCGTTTTTCAACAAGCTGATACAGTTGTTTTGCATAAGGGTAGTCTCTGCCATTAATTTTGCGGAAGTCTGGGGTCTTAACAAAACCGTTTTGGTGTGACATCAAAAAAACACGGGCACCGAATTTTTCTATAATATGCTCCACAATTTCCGCAAATTGTTCGAATTCAGTATCTTCTCTGTCGTCTGCATCATATGGGCCTCGTAACATGTTAAAACCACACAAAATAAAACCAACCGTCTCCCGACCTTTGCTGATAATATTGTCACGCAGTAAAATATCTTCAATTTCAAAATATTTTGCAGGTTTAAATAGAAAGGCAACATCTGTAAAGCTCTCTACATTACTGACGTCGAACCCATTGTTTTTTAGAACACTTACAGAAGTTGATTCCCTGTTAAGTATCGCTGTAAAATTTTTTACAACATCAGATATCAATGGTTTCAAATGCTCCACGTCTTTAAATGGACCTTGTGAGCCTGCCAGCAATACTGTAGGTTTACCTAGCAGTTGAGCCACTCGAATTTTCAGCAAGTCGACAAGAAATCTGTCTTTTCCTACCGGTTCTGCATAATCGCCCCACATCTCCCCACTAAAATCCAGAACCAGATCGCTTTTTAAAACCTCTTCAATGTAAGGTGTGGTTGCAGGAATGTAGCCAGTTTTGTTGTAAACTTCTGCGATTCCGAGCTCCTTGTGGCAGAGATCTAAATCTGAAGGGCTCCATGAATAATACAATTCCAGTGGTAGTACGTTTACTTTTTCACAATCACAGAACTCACGCGTCATCTGAAATGTCGTGTAAATCTCCACATTGGGAAAAACTCGATGTAATTCACGTACGGTTGTTTCAGTAATATAATAGTTCCCAATATTTCCATTCTCAATTCGTCCCCAGTGCACAGATACTAGGCCGGTAAGCAATATTCGCATTATTATACCTCGTTTAACTTAATTTTACAGAGACCGCGTTGCGGTGCTTGTGCTCGTCTCGTTTTTGAATATCAAGGTAACCAGCATCACCGAAGACGCGTTGCTCTTCGTTGTGAAGGAGTTTATCGGTAGCCACAATGTCATGGACATTGGCAGCCGTGGTCTCAATGCTGTGAGTCAACCCAAAATTATTGTCGACACCTATGTGCATTTTCATGCCGAAGTGCTAGGGCCACCTTTTTTAGCCTGGTGCATTTCCGGCTCGCGCTCGCCTTTTTTATTTTTGGTGGAACTAGGCGCAAAGATGATTGTGGTATCGACAATACTGCCTCCACACAGCATGGCAGACAACAGATTCGGAGGCCGCCCACTCTCGTCCTTGGGGTAGTAACGGACTACCTTTTTCTCCAGTTGCGACCAAGGGATCAGCTTGCTCATCCGATCCAGAAAGGGTTCGCGGCGTGCCTTTCTCTTCTTGTTCTGGTACTCGGCTTCGGAGAAGGTGAGTTGATCCATAGCAGCACTGAACCCTATGCAGTTGAAGATAGCCGTATTATCGCTGATGACCGTGACTTTTACAGAGCTTCCTTAAGTGTTTATTAAAAATTAATCACGTGACAAGCTCCATCGCCGATAATGACCTGTGATGGCGTAGCCAGTTATACAGAATTATTTGCAAGCTCATAGTATCTTTTCATCCGTTAGTCACCTCTTTCACGATACCTACGGTTTTATCAATACTATCAGTTATAAGCTCTGAGTAGATCGGTAGGCAAAGTATCCGGCTGGCGATCTCTTTGGATACCGGCTGACCTGCTTCTGCGCCCAAACACGCCACCGATTCCAACGACGGGTAAAAATACCGTCTCGCCAGCACGCCGTTTTCTTTCAGTGTGGCCGCTGCTCTCACCGCCTGCTCTTCGCTTTCAAGTACTATTGGGAAGTAAGCGTAGTTGTATTCCAGCCCTTTTGGTTTAGCTTGCAGTTGTAGGGTCTGGTTCAGTGCTTGCTCGTAGCGGTGCCATACGGCGGCACGGGCTTTCAAGTTTTCTTCCATTTCATCCAGCACGCAAAGCCCCATGGCTGCCTGCAACTCATTCATCTTTGCGTTGATGCCTAGTGCTTCAATTGTTTCCGGCCCTGTGATGCCAAAGTTGATCATTTTCTTGGCGCGCTCTAGGTCTTCCTTGCGTTTGAATACAACCGCACCACCTTCGCCGGTATGGAAAAGCTTGGTGGCGTGAAAGCTAAGCGTGGCAGCATCGCCGTGTTTGAGCAGGCTTTCGCCTTTGTAGTTAACACCAAAGGCATGAGAGGCATCATAGATGACTTTTAGGCGGTGCTTTTGGGCGATGGCACCCATGGCTTCTACATCGCAGGCGTTGCCAAATACATGTACGGGCACGATAGCGCGGGTGTTCGGGGTTATCGCTGGTTCGATGTTGGCTGGGTTAAGGCACCAGGTGTTTGGGTCAATATCTGCAAATACGGGTGTTACGCCTTCCCACTTTAACGAACTGGCGGTTGCCACAAACGTAAACGGCGTGGTGATGGCTTCAGTGGCTTCATCACGGCCACTAATGCCTAACGCTCGGTAGGCAATCTGCAAGGCCAGAGTGCCGTTAGCAACAAGCAGCAGGTTTTCTACCCCTAAGTACGCTTCTAAGCGCTTGGTCAGCTCTTGCACTAATTCACCGTTGTTGGTGAGCCAGGCGCGCTCATAAATGCCATCTATATAGCGGTTGAGTTTTTCACGGTTAGGCAGGTAAGGCTTGGTGACAGGAATCATTGTGTGCCTTTTATTGAGCGAAATAGTGCGGCATCGGCTGCCTATAAATCGTATGCAAGTTGCCGTAAATAAGCACTATAACCGCTTTTTTCTAACGGCTTGCTGAGCCTGACCAATGTTTCTTAGCTTAGCCAGCTTTGGTTGAAGGCAATTTCTTCAAGGCAGGCAATTTTGTAGCCTTGGCGTTTTTCTATCGTTTCTACAAATTGGGCGGCTTCTAGCAGGCTTTCGTGGGTGCCGGTATCCAGCCACGCGAAGCCTCGGCCCAAGAGTTCCACGTGTAAATTGCCGCGATCTAAATAGGCTTGGTTGATGCTGGTGATTTCCAGTTCGCCCCGTTCGGATGGCGTAACCTGTTTGGCGACGTCCATCACATTATTATCGTAAAAATACAGGCCGGTAACGGCGTAGTTTGAACGCGGTTTTGTAGGCTTTTCTTCAATTGATACTGCACGTTTATCTGCGCCGAAAGCTACAACGCCGAAACGTTCAGGGTCTTTGACCTGGTAGCCAAACACGGTGGCGCCGGTTGTGCGTTTTACGGCTTGGCGCAATTTAGGGGTAAAGCTATGCCCAAAGAAAATGTTATCGCCCAGCACTAGGCATACGTTATCACGCCCAATAAATCGTTCCCCAATGATAAACGCCTGCGCTAAGCCATCTGGGCTTTGCTGTACGGCATAGCTCAGGTGGATGCCAAAGCGGTTGCCATCACCCAATAATCGCTGAAAGCTGGCTTGATCGTCAGGTGTCGTAATGATCAAGATATCCCGAATGCCCGCCAGCATCAGCACGGAAAGCGGGTAGTAGATCATGGGCTTGTCGTAGATGGGCAGCAACTGCTTGGAGAAACCCAGGGTGATGGGGTAAAGCCGAGAGCCGCTGCCACCTGCAAGGATAATGCCTTTCATAACTGCCTTTCGGGATGCGTTGTAATATCGTTATCGGCATCTGCGATTGCTTCTTTAAGTGGTGAGTGCTTATTCATGTCAAGGGCCCATACAACAGTCTTGCACAACCCGCTGCTGAAGCTTTCCGATGGGTTCCATCCAAGTTCATGTGTGATTTTGCTGTTATCGATAGCGTAGCGTTGATCGTGCCCGGGCGGTCTGTTACGTAGCTGATTTGCTCTGAATAGGAGCCATCAGCACGGGGTGCTATCTCATCAAGTAATCTGCATAACTCTCGAACAACTTCAATGTTGCTGTTTTCGTTGTTGCCGCCATTGTTGTATGTGTTTCCTATGCGCCCTTGGGTCAGTACTCGATGCAGCGCGCGAGCATGGTCGTCAACATGCAGCCAGTCTCGTCGTTGTTGCCCATCGCCATAAACTGGCAAGGTTTTTCCCGCCAGCGCGCGGTTAATCATTAACGGAATCAGTTTCTCTTGATGCTGCCATGGCCCGTAGTTATTTGAGCAATTCGTAATCAGTATGGGTAAACCATAGGTGCGGTGCCAAGCTTTGACTAGATGGTCTGAACTCGCCTTGCTCGCGGAATAAGGCGAACTTGGTGCATAAGGCGTTGTTTCAGTAAAAGCTGGGTCGACAGGCGCCAAATCACCATAAGCCTCATCAGTCGAGATATGGTGGAAGCGAAACCGATTCCGCTTGCTGCTCATTAATGTTTGCCAGTAGTGGCTGCTTACTTCTAACAATGTGTAAGTGTCAACAATATTTGTTTCTATAAAGTCGGCTGGGCCGCAAATAGAGCGGCCCACATGGCTCTCAGCTGTTAGGTGCATAACCGCATCAGGCTGGTATTGAGCAAACAGTTCATTGAGCCCAGTTTGGTCACAGATGTCTACCTTTGCCAAGTGGTGGCGCTCGTTATTCAGTGCATCGCCCAGCGCACTGAGGTTGGCTGCGTAGGTCAGCTTGTCAATGTTGATTAAGCGTTAGTCGGTGTTTTCCAGCATGTAGCGCACAACGGCACTACCGATGAACCCCGCGCCGCCAGTTACAAACAATGTGGCCATGTTGTTTAGGTGCCCTGGTGCTTAAGTGTTGTTAAAATGGCAAAAAAGCCATTCAAGTGGGATGAGCTTGCCGTAAAACTTTATAGTTAATCGCGAGAAAAGCGAGCTTGCACGACAGTACATCAAAACGGAAATACCGTCGGCGTGATTAGCAACACGTTAGCAGAGGAGATCAGTGGTAATCTCAGTCTTTGAGAGAGTTCCAAAAGCAGGGTTTGCAGTAGCCGACTTTTATTGCGGGGAAAAAGTCACCGTCTCACTTCTTTTGTAGGTCGGTTTTTTTATGGATGAGGCGGTATGAAAAACGATGAACAGTAACACGTGATCGATGAGCTACAGGCATTTGTTGACGATACTCAGGAAAAACTCAAGCACTTCTAACCTGGATTTCTCATAGTACCTCAGCCAGTACCGCACTCAGGCTGTAACACCGCTAAACACCTACTGGCTCGACTTACATCGGCTACTTTTTAACCACTTTCCGGCGTTCAGACAT